>NZ_JBXWQI010000005.1:0-330625 GCF_059612305.1 Ruegeria sp. CDSA033
GGTGGCGGCAAAGGCGGCGGCAAGGGCGGTGACGGCAAAGGCGGCGGCAAGGGCGGTGATGGTAAAGGTGGCGGCAAGGGCGGCGACGGTAAAGGTGGCGGCAAAGGCGGCGACGGTAAAGGCGGCGGTAAGGGCGGCGACGGTAAAGCCGGCGCCAAGGGCGGCAGTAAAGGGAACAACGGTGGAGGCAACGGGCCGGAAGGCAATAGCCCAGGCCAGGGTAACAATGCCCACGATGACGAAAGGTGACGCAGTTCTCGCAAGGGCGAGTCTAAGCTTAGCCGATACCTAAAACAAAAAACGGCCACCGCAAAGGGTGGCCGTTTCGTTTACTTCTTGGTGACTGGCCCGCTACCCCAGCTGAACCAACGCGTGGCGCTTCTTACCTGCGCTCAGCTTGATTGGCGACGACAGAGCACCCGCGTCGATCATCAACCCGGCATCCGTCAACGGAGCGTCATCCAGCTTGGCACCGTTTTCCGCGATCAGCCGTTTGGCCTCTTTGCCGGACTTTGCCAGACCCGATTTTACGATGACCTGCACGATGGACATGCCGTCACCCAATTCATCCGCGCTGAGGGTCAGTGTCGGAAGATCATCCCCAATACCGCCCTTTTCGAACACTTCCCGCGCCGTGGCTTCGGCATTGGCCGCAGCCTCAATTCCGTGCAGCAGGGTGGTTACCTCGTTGGCAAGGCGGATTTTGGCTTCGTTGATTTCGGACCCCTGCAGCGCGCCAAGGCGCTCACACTCATCTACGGGCAATTCGGTGTAAAGCTTCAGGAAACGGCCAACATCCGCGTCGGTCGTATTTCGCCAGAACTGCCAGAATTCATAAGGCGAGCGCATCTCGGCGTTCAGCCAGACCGCACCGTCCTGCGACTTGCCCATCTTCTTGCCGTCGCTGGTGGTCAGAAGCGGCGAAGTCAGGCCGTAGATCTCGTGATCCAGCACGCGACGCGTCAGGTCGATACCGTTGACGATGTTGCCCCACTGGTCCGAGCCGCCCATCTGCAGGACGCAGCCGTAACGGCGGTTCAGCTCAAGGAAGTCATAGGCCTGCAGGATCATGTAGTTGAACTCAAGGAAGCTCAACGATTGCTCGCGATCCAACCGTGATTTCACCGATTCAAACGCCAGCATCCGGTTGACCGAGAAATGGCGCCCGATATCGCGCAGGAAATCAAGGTAGTTCAGGCCATCCAGCCATTCGGCATTGTTCAGCATCAAAGCCTTGTTTTCGGCATCGCTGTCATAGTCGATATAGGCCGAGAACACCTTTTTGATGCCCGCAATGTTTTCGTCGATCTGTTCGGGACCCAGCAGTGGGCGTTCATCCGCGCGGAACGACGGGTCGCCCACTTTGGTGGTGCCGCCGCCCATAAGGGTGATTGGCTGGTGGCCAGTTTTCTGGAACCAGCGCAGCATCATGATCTGGATCAGGCTGCCCACATGCAACGACTTGGCCGTCGCATCAAAGCCGATATAGGCCGGTTTGCACCCACTGATCAGCGCCTCGTCAAGGCCCTGATAATCGGTGCAGTCGGCGAGAAAGCCGCGCTCGATCATCGTGGCGATGAAATCCGATTTGGGGTGGTAGGTCATATCGTGCCCTTTGGGTTTATGTTGCGGGGCACTGTATAGGCGGCGCATTGGGTAAGGAAAAGGCTCCATTTCCAAGAAAACGCGGGCTGTGTCAGCTTTTGACCGGGGGCAGGCGGAAGGCATAGAACATTGCGATGGTGTTCAACACCACAAGGACAACAATCGGCGTGATCGGATCATGCAGATGTGCGACTGCGCCAAGGATCGCAGCAAAAACAATTCCAACGAGGCCAGCGCTGACATCCCCTAGTGCAACCAGGTAGGGGCGCTCTTTTTCGACGCTCATCTGAATGAGATACAGGTAGCGCCCATAGATCACCCCATTCCCACCCAGCGATAGCAGCAGGATCACCAGCGCGTAAACCCAGACGTTCTGAGCGTAGCCGAGGAACGTAAAGCCAAGCGCCAACAGGGCCGAGATTGCGGCGATCAGGCATCCCAGCCACATCACAGGTTTGACCGAGACACGATCGCTGAGCCATCCCCACAAAAGCGAACCGATCACCATTCCAAGGCTGGCCCCTATGACAAAATAGCTGAGCGAATGCTTGGTCCCCATATGCAGCGTCGCAACATGGATTGTGTAGAAGGGCATCGCCAGCTCGACCGATACAAAGATCAGTCGGGCCGAAAGAAACTTGCGGTACCAGGGATAGGCCATGCCGGTTTTGAATCCGGTCGCCAACTCGGCCAAGGGCTTGGGTTTTTTCTTTGGCTCCGGCAATGGGGCGCGCTGTTCATCCTCAAGCAGTCGCACCCCTGCAAAGGCAACACCTGCGGCAAACATGGCAATCACGCCGCACCACAGAACGACGATGTGGCGCTGCATCGGTTGGTCCCCGGACAGCAGGTCGCGCGTGATCAGAACGACGATGATGGCCAAAATGCCCGAGATGGTGGCCTGCGCAAACACCATCCGGTTCCGTTTCGCTTCGGGGACAGAGATGCCGTAAATCTGGCTGGTTCCAAGGCTGGTGATCCCCTGGCACAAACCCAGGACCATCGCAGTGGTCAGGAACAACAGCACGATCATCACGCTGGGCAGTTTTGTTGAAAACAGGGCCACCGCCGCCAAAACTGCGGCTGTCAACAGGTTCGGTGCGTAAACGGCCAGCTTGGCGCGGGTTGCCCGGTTAATGAAAGGTGCGACAAAGATCTCGGCAACCAGGCGCGATCCGGTGACAAAGGGCAGAAGCATTCCTGCAAAAAACGTTGGCGCGCCCAGAGCCATATACAGGAACGGCAGCACCAGATTTGGGTTGATCAACTGCCCTCCAATCGTGGCCAGAGCGCCGGACCAGAAGATCAGAAAATAGTTCCGGCCTTCGGATGGTTGTTTCTGCGAGTATGTGTCTGCCATATGTACCTAAAACTGATTTGTGTTCCTTATACCAAATTGTCGGGAAAAAGCGCGACCCTCGCGGGAACCGTCTTGCCTTGGCTTCGGCGGAAGGGGCAGGTTAAACAGGCTGTGCCGATCAACCATGACGGTACACACATAATTCGGCAGGAGAGATACGCGTGGGGCGGGCCATCAAACGAACAGGTGCGATCAGGGTTTTGGGCGCGATGTCCGGCACTTCGATGGATGGGGTCGATGCCGCGGTCGTCGAAACGGACGGGCACCGTATTTTGGGATTTGGTCCAAGTGGGTATCGTGCCTACTCCGATGAGGAGCGAGCGGTTCTGCGCGCCGCTTTAGGGCAGTGGCACGGGCCTGACGTGGATGCTGCGGCAGAGCTTGTTACCCTGGCCCATGCTGAGGCGCTGTCTGAATTCGATGAGGTCGACTTGATCGGTGTCCACGGCCAAACTCTTGCGCATGAACCGAGCGGGCGCGGGACGTTGCAGGTGGGCGACGGGAAAGGGCTGGCTCAGGCGTTGGGCGTGCCGGTCGTCTGGGATTTCCGCAGCGATGATGTGGCGATGGGCGGCGAAGGCGCCCCGTTGGCGCCTTTCTTTCATTTTGCCTGCGCCAAATGGATCGAAGCAACCCAACCGCTGTGCTTTCTGAACCTTGGCGGTGTCGGGAACCTGACGTATGTGGACCCAAGTTACGATGGTCCCGAAGCCCCGGGCGCGTTGCTGGCGTTTGACACTGGTCCCGCGAATGCACCGGTTGATGATCTGATGCAGGCGCGTCTGGGCCTGCCGATGGATCGCGACGGAGCCGTCGCACGCGGCGGAACCGTCGAGATGGGCGCACTCGAGCTGTTTTTGTCTGAGCCTTATTTCACACGCATGCCGCCAAAATCACTGGACCGAAACGACTTTTCCGAGATGATCAAGCTGGTGCAAGAGCTCAGCGATGCGGACGCCGTGGCCACGCTGACGGGCATGTGTGCCGCGGGCGTGGTGCAGGGGATGGAACATTGCCCCAAACCGCCAACACGCTTGCTGGTCACCGGGGGCGGGCGGCACAATCCGGTATTGATGGAAATGCTGCGCGTTGCGCTGGATTGTCCGGTCGAACCGGTTGAGGCCGTGGGTCTGGACGGCGACATGCTCGAGGCGCAGGCCTTCGCCTATCTGGCAGCACGCGTCGCCCGCAGGCTGCCGACGTCGTGTCCGGGGACGACAGGTGTGAAAGCGCTGGTCGGTGGTGGGGTTGTGAGTTCGGTTGCGTAATGCGGCGGTGGGTCAAAAGTTGATTGCCCGGATTCCGCTGTGCGGACGAAGTTGCCATTGTCCTTCTTAGTGCTCGCTGACGCAGCATTCGCTCGCGGGTGCAGCGTGGTTTTCGCTGTGAAACAGCATTTGTCACCATACTCGACGTTGAAAGTCAGTCCGAGGGGGCAAATTCAATCCACACTTTCGCCGCAACGTGGATCGACAAACGAGGGGCGGACGGAGCGGCCATTGGGTGAAAGTCCACTTTGTAAAGATGGTCACACTTCATCCGAGCGTCTATACTTACATCGGAACTAGATTTCGGAGCACTCCGGATGCAGAGTCGAACAACGGGAGGCGAAAACGTCAGCCTGCGCGCCGAAGTCGAAAGGTTGCGAGAACGCGAGGCCGCCAGCCGGGAAATTCTCGGGGTTATTAACCAGAACCGGAGCGACGAACGACCAGTATTGGATGCGATCACGCAAAGTGCTGTCAAGCTGTGCAATGCGGCTGGTGCCGGATTGTGGCTGTCGAGCGCCGCAGGTGACGTCATCCGGCTGGTAAGCGTCGCCCCGGTGAACAAAGCTGAGTTCCCGGTCGGCATGGAAGCGCCACAGGAGGCCATTTCACCAATGGGGCGGTGCATGCGTGACGCGCGCGCAATAAGCGTGGCTGATATCCGAGATGACCCATACTACCTGGATGGCGATCCGACCCACTTAAAGATGATTGACGAGGTTGGGATCCGTAGCCGGTTGATTGTACCGCTTGTCGAAAACGGGATTGCGTTTGGGTGTATCAGTCTGATCCGGAAAGAAGTGCGCTCGTTTTCCGACGAAGAAATCGGCTTGATCGAATCCTTCGCCGAGCAGGCTGTAATCGCCATTGAGAACGTGAGGCAGTTCCGCGAAGTGCGGGCGCGATTAGCCAGAGAGAGTGCAACAGTTCAGGTGTTGCAAGTCATCAGTCGAAGCCGCGAAGATGAAACACCGGTATTCAATGTCATTCTTGAAAACGCGGCGCATTTATGTGGAGCAATACGAGCTCGGCTGATGCTGGTGAACGAGAAAAATACCCAATTGAGCGTTGTCGCAACATGGGGTGAACCCAATCCAACCATGCCGAAAGGCATGCTCATCAACATGGACCAGGACCTGATCCCGGTCCGTGCAGTGCGTGAAAAAAAAGCGCTGAATGTTCCAGACGCGCGCGAAAGCTCCGGATATAAAGCAGGCAATCCGTTGTCGGTAGAAACTACTGTTGGTTCCAATACCCGATCTGTTTTGGCTGTACCGCTGGTCAAAGGCGACGACGTTATTGGGTGCATCGCAATATCTGATCCGAAAGTAGGCGCGTTTAACGACAGCGATGTATTGTTGGTTCAGACGTTTGCTGCCCAAGCCGTGATCGCAATTGAAAATGTCCGCCAATTCCGAGCCTTGCAGGTTAAGACGGAAGAGGTGCAAGTCCTCAACGCCTCGTTAAAGGAAAAGGTTGAGGATCAAGTGGGTGAGATCGAGAGGATGGGGCGGCTCAAAAGGTTTTTGCCGACAGCCGTGGCAGATACAGTGATCAGTCAGGGTGCGGACAAGGTGTTGTCGAGCCATCGTGCGTTACTGGGTGTACTGTTTTGCGACATTCGAGGGTTCACGGCGTTTTGCGAAACGGCGGAGCCGGAGGAAACCATTGAAGTCTTGAAGACCTATCATGAAGAGATGGGCAAGCTGATCGCAAGGCACGGGGCGGGTGTGGATCACAGAATGGGCGACGGGATTATGGTATTGTTTAATGACCCGCTTCCTTGCGATGATCCCGCCGGAAATGCTGTCCAGCTTGCCGTAGCGATGCGGGCACGGATGTCTGAGCTGTGCAGGAATTGGAAACGTATGGGCTACCGGCTCGGTTTTGGGGTGGGCGTATCGCTTGGTTATGCAACAGTTGGAATGGTTGGTTACGAAGACCGGTTTGACTACACGGCCTCCGGCACTGCAATTAACCTTGCATCCCGCCTATGCGATGAAGCTGAAGATGGCGAGATACTGCTCAGTCCTAGGGTCGGCATTGCAGTGGAAGACGAATTTCAAATTGAATCGCGTGGAGAATTGAGCCTGAAAGGGCTCCGCGAACCAATTGAAGTTGTCAGACTTTCCGCTGACACTGCTCCCTGAGAAACCGGACATTGGCGACAGATGAATTGACGACCGATAGGGCTCAGAGCCCGGTTTCGATGCAGGTGACACGAACTACGGCTGCTGAACTGCGAATGACTGCGTATCGAACCAAACGGCGTAGAATCAAGAGTATGGCCCTGGTGGCGAACGCCCGCTCTAGTGAGGTCTGAAGGCCGACGCATTCTGCACTGGCATTCGACGGCTCCGAGCCCATGGCGGACTTTTTTTCCCTTACGACCACCGACAATAGATATGGTCGGAAGCGCTCGTTCATTGCACCAATCATTCCAGCGTGCCATCTGTTGGTGCCGCGACGATTTCGGATGGTCTCTACCTACGGACTGTCGCTTCATAGTTTTGCAAGTGCAGGAGTGATCATGACGTTTTATGACCGCAAAGATGCCGCCGCCGTCTTTATCCTGCGCCTAGGGCTCGTGTGGTTCATGTTTCTCTGGGCCGTCCACAAGATCATTACGCCCCAGCAATATCAAAACTTGGCCAAGAATATCGACGGGATCGAGATGTCCTTTGCCCAGATATACGCCGTGGGAGGCGTTCAAATTGCACTTTGTGTGCTGGCAGCTCTGGGCGTTTTTCGCGTTTTCAGCTATGGCGGTCTTGCGGCGATGCATTTCTTTACCATCACCCGACAATGGGAGCGTTACCTAGATCCCTTTGCTCTGAACGACCGCGGCTTTCCAATCAACCGAAACCCAGTGATCGCTCTTGCGGCGATGGCCGCATTCGTCGCGCTTCTGCTCCTGATTCACCGCGATCACTTCAGCATCGGAGGCTGGCTGCGGCGCTACGCAGGCGCCCGTTGGTGGTATTAGGATCTGACTTCTTGAAAAGGTAGCCGCCCCATAGAACCATCCATTTGGCGAGATTGATGGCGTGCCGAGATCGGCATTGTCCGCCACCTGTGAGTTCGAGTGCGAATACTTGCTGCGGCCAGCACGAACCATCGGTCTGGCCGCCACTTGGCGGCGCTGAAATTTTTGCATCTGCGACGAATCTCCTGCCGCGAGTGCACGCAGCGAGAATTCAACACTTCTGCTATGGGCTCTCAACTAGGTTTCGCCGCTCGCGGTGCGAAGGGTGGCTGCTCAAGCGCAAACGGCAGCGCACTGGTGGAAGTGGTGACAAGCCAAGAGTTTGGCCGTCTTGACGAACGGCAACTCCCGCCATGCCCTGATTGAACCGCGTGCTGCATTAGCATTGGGCGGCAGTGAGCCCAAATCACCCACTTTCTGAACAGTGGTGAATGGCAGATTTCACGCCCGTCTACCCCATAGGTTGTAGCAGGTTTCAAGAATGACTAGGATCGCCGAACCTGAACCGCAATGATTTGAGCGCCAAATTCATGAAATACCGTATTTGTCTACCAGTCGTTTTAGTCGCGACATTTTTGGGGGCAGATTTCGCATATTCAGAAAGCAATGAAATGGATTACTTGCCACGCTGTGGTGGTGAGTTCGATTTGTGTGGGTATGTGGATCGAAAAACAGAAAATGAACTGATACCTGCCAAGTTCGAACGAGCGCTCAAATTCAGCCAGGGGTTGGCGGCAGTTCGGATTGAAGGGTCCTTTGGCTACATAGACCTTTCTGGAAACGTGATTATCGAGCCAAAATTCGATTTGGCTGGGGAGTTTTACGAAGGCCTTGCGGAAGTCCTTATCGGGGATGTCGTGGGTGTCATCGATACATCTGGAGAATTCGTTGTTAAACCTCAGTTCGCCAGAGCAATTCCATTTACAAATGACGCGTTGGTTGTCGCAGAGGGAGATTGGCGCAACGGGTATTTTCCTGGCAGGGAAATACTGGACGGCTTGAATGGTTTCCCCGCTGGCCTAGGAAACAGAGGAGTGGGACTGTATCACTTGTCTAAGGGATGGGTTACCGATCCAATTTATAAAGTCCAAAAATTCGATGAACCAAGTCGGGGGCTTATCTGGGCAACAACCGAAGACCGGTATCATGGACCATTCGGGTTGTTGCGGTCAGATGGTACGTGGCAAGTCGAGCCGACATACACTCATGTTCAGAGCCTTAACGACGGCTTAGCCGTCGTCCGCGGAAAATCCAAAACCCGAGAATTTGAACATAATGGTCGGTCAATCGACCCTTCTGGTGCAGTTGATAAGGATGGAAAGTTAGTTATCCCGCTAAATTTCGAATTCTTGAGCTATTGGAGTGCTGGATACGGACTTGCTCGCAAGGGGGAGCTTCACGGATTGGTAGCACGTGATGGCTCACTACTTGGGGGAAAGTACTTTGATGAAATTGGGCGGTCGGAGGACGGTCAGCTTCCGCGCGTTCGCGACGGCAAAGTTTGGTATAGCGTCGATAGCGATGGCACCTTGCTTCCAGATCAGAACGAGGGAAAAACTATTGCACATTGCCCGGGTGGCTTAACTATTCGCGAAAAATCTGGGCTAGCCGAGTTTTCGCATCCGGAACTTGAGGCCCCAGTTGGGCTGCTCTTTGAACGGAAGCACCGATACAGTCGAGTAGATTGCAGCAAACCGATCTCAGTAAGTTTGAACGAAAAGTGGGGATTTGTTACGCAAGCGGGTTTGTTGATCACAGACCCACCTTCCTTTGACGACGTATACGGGTTTAAGGATGGTTTTGCTGCGGTGTCAGTAGGCGGATTGTGGGGTATTATTGACGAAAGTGGTGTATTTGTAGTTGAGCCAACATTTGAACGCCTTCGTCCGACCCAGGGGCCATACATGGCTGGAAAAAATGGTCGTGAATTCTGGATCGATGCTCAAGGAAATGAAGTTTCCGAACCCTTACCCAAAAAAGAAGACCTTGCTCGCCATTTGGAGTGCCGGGGTGGATCGCGCCTATTCGCTGAAAAGGACATGTGGGGAATGCTTGGCGCAGATGGCGAGGTGTTGATCGCCCCGAGTTACCGCGCACTTTCCTGTTTCTCACAGGGGGTGGCGTGGGGAGCCACAAGTGACGGCACTGAATGGTGCCCAATTGGGCCCGACGGTCAAATTCGTCAAAAGCCGGAGTGCAGGCGGTCATATTACCCCTACATTCAGACGCACCATTTTCCAGAAAAATTCTCTGAAGATCCTTATGAAAACAGTGTTCTTTGGGTGCGTGCTTATCTCGACTACGGACGTGGCCACCGAGAGAACGCTCCCGTTTGGATTTCTGACGGAGTGCAGGGCAATGCCAGTTCGTCGATTATCCGTTAATAGCTGGGTATCAATTTTGCCGGGGAGCGGACATTCGGGCAATCACTGCCAATGCGCGCTTTGTCCCGCGTCTTGCTCATTCCCTGACAAATCTCGCTGCACCCGGCCCGAATGGCCGCTCTTTGCGCCGCGTTGCCGCGCTCGAGATGATGCTTACGCGGCAAAATCCGCGCTGCAAACGCACGCAGCGAAATTTTGGCACTTCCGCTCAGGGCTCAAAGCAGCCTTTCCGTAAACAACTAGCTGAATGATTGGTGCTTTACGCTTCGTACATAATCACTTGTAAACTGGGAGTATCCGTCCGAGGTCGACTTCAAATGTTCCCGCGTCCAGCCGTGCAATGCAGGCAGCTGGTGGAAGGGCACATTCGGTAATGCGTGGTGCTCTGCGTGGAAGGGCATGTTCCAGGCCACAAAACGCACGATCCGGTTGGTGAACGTGGTGCGCGAGTTCTCGAGCATGTTGGCGACTGGCGGACACAGGCCGTGTTCCGCCAGTAGATAGAGGCGCAGGAATGGTTGCCCAAGTAAAACGGGTAAAATCCAAAGCCAGAAGAGCAGAGGTGACAGGAACAGGCTGAGGGCTGCGACCGCGTAGAGTATCAGCAGCAGACGTGCCTCAGCCCGCATGGCGGTGTGTTGGCGCGCAGGTAGGTACGGGGCGTCGATGCGACCAAAGGCGTTTTGGAACAGGACAAGTGCCATGCCTTTCCAATAGGGCCAGCCGGACAGGTAGATCAGCAGGCTCAACCGGTCCTGCGGTCGTGGCTTGCCGCCAAGCTCGGGGTCTTTCTCCGGGTGGTTCGTCCATTTGTGGTGCGCAAGGTGAAAATACCGAAACCACGTAAAGGGCAGGGCGATTGGAACTGAAGCAAGATGTCCGACAGCGTAGTTCAGCCAGCCGGTCTTGAACGGGGTCTTATGGGTGCATTCATGGCTAAGCGTGAACAGAAACACCAACAAGACACCCTGTGGCAGGATCAGGACCGGCCAGAGAGGGACCCGCCACGCGATACCCACGCTGGTGGCGGACAG
This sequence comes from Ruegeria sp. CDSA033, assembly GCF_059612305.1. Lineage (NCBI taxonomy): Bacteria > Pseudomonadati > Pseudomonadota > Alphaproteobacteria > Rhodobacterales > Roseobacteraceae > Ruegeria > Ruegeria sp. CDSA033. The sequence continues at coordinate 10,638 of NZ_JBXWQI010000005.1, forward strand.
TAACACCAGGTAGCCCAGAAGATGACGCAGACCTGCTGTGTCCGAGCGCCGTTGTAGCTGATCTTTGGTCTCGGGTGGCAGCGACGCAATGAGGGCGCGGTGATCCATGCATCATCCGCGCGCTATGTCGAACCCTGGCTCGGCCAGTTCGAACCCGTCAAACTGGAACCCGGGCGAAACAGTGCAACTGACCAACGTATAGTCTCCGGTGGTGCGCGCCGCCTGCCAGTGGTTTTCGGGCACGATCAATTGCGGTGCGCCCTTTGAAAGGTCGGGGCCCAGGATGTGATCGGTGGCTGGACCGTCATCCGTAGCGCTCAGCGACAGGATCAGCGGAGCACCAGAGTGGTAGAGCCAGATTTCGGTGGCGTCCACGCGGTGCCAGTGGCTGCTTTCACCAGCGGCCAATAGGAAATAGATGCAGGTCCCGGTGGCGCGGCCTGCGTTATCCGCGCGCCAGGTTTCGCGAAACCAGCCACCCTCGGGGTGTTGTTCCAGTTTCAGGTGGTCGATGATCTCTTGTGCGGTCATGGGGCCTCTTGTCTTTTGCGATGATTATGCACGGGAAGGTGCGATCCGCTATGGTATTCGTGTACGCAAGGAATATGTTTGCCGCATGACCCTGACCATCCCGTTTGATAACAGCTACGCCCGCCTTCCCAACAGCTTTTATGCGCGGCAGGCACCTATACCTGTGCGTGCCCCACGCCTGATCGCATTCAACTCGGAATTGGCGAAGGTATTGAAGGTCACACCGGGGGAGGTAGAGGAGATGGCCGAAGCCTTCGCCGGCAACACGCTGCCCGAAGGCGCAGAGCCGATTGCGCAGCTTTATTCGGGACATCAGTTCGGCAACTATAATCCGCAGCTTGGGGACGGCCGCGCTGTACTGCTGGGCGAAACGATCGGGACAGATGGCCTCCGCCGGGATATCCAGCTCAAAGGATCCGGACCTACCCCGTTCAGCCGTCAAGGGGATGGCCGCGCATGGCTGGGACCGGTGTTGCGGGAATACGTGGTGTCCGAGGCAATGCATGCGCTGGGCATCCCGACGACCCGCGCGCTGGCGGCGGTTGAGACCGGCGAGATCGTTCTGCGCGAGGGGCCGATGCCCGGTGCGGTTCTGACCCGTGTGGCTAAAAGTCATTTGCGGGTCGGGACATTTCAGGTTTTTGCAGCGCGCGGACAGCTGGACAGCCTGCGCCGCCTGACGGAATACGCAATAGACCGCCACTATCCTGACGCGAATGGTCCGATGGGCCTGCTGCGCGCGGTGGTCGAGGCGCAATCGCAATTGATCGCAGCATGGATGAGTGTGGGGTTCATCCACGGTGTGATGAACACCGACAATTGCTCAATCGCGGGTGAGACCATCGATTATGGGCCCTGCGCTTTCATGGACAGCTATCATCCGAACACGGTCTACAGTTCGATCGACCGGATGGGGCGCTATGCCTATTCCAACCAGCCCGACATCGCCGTTTGGAACGTAGCGCAACTGGCGACGGCACTGATCCAGCAGATGGAAGACAAGGGCGCCGCCGTCGAGGAGGCGACCGGGATAGTACACGCCATGCCGGATTTGCTGCAGCAGAACTGGCTGAAAAGGTTCCGCGCCAAGATCGGGTTGATGACAGAGGAAGAGGGCGACCTGGAGCTGATCTCGGACCTGCTGACACGCATGGCGCAGAACCAGGCGGATTTCACCAATACCTTCCGGGCGCTGGGCGGTGATGCTGTACGTGATCAGTTCACCGATCCTGCGGCGTACAACGAATGGTCCGAAGGGTGGACCGCGCGTCTAGGGCGTGAGCAGGACCCATCCACAGTAATGGCTGCCGCAAACCCGGCTTTCATTCCGCGCAATCACCGGGTTGAACAAATGATACAGTCGGCCGTTCAGGGCGATTACGAGCCGTTCCAAAGGCTGAACACTGTTCTGGCGCGACCTTATGAGGATCAGTCCGATGCGGATGATCTGAAACGCCCGCCATCAGAGACCGAAGTTGTCCATGCGACGTTCTGTGGAACCTGAAGTTCTTGCGCTCAGACCTCGTCACTATAGGGATTGACCTCATCCGGCCAACGGCGGGCGTATTGCGAGATCATCAGGTAGACATCCGCCCCGTCGATTGCCCTGCGCGCATCGCGGACCATGCGCAGGTTCAGGGTGTCGACCTCTTCGGCGGTGATCGCGCGCAGGGGGTTGTAGTAGACGGTGATCAAAATGGTCCGACCTTGCTTGGTTACTGACATGTCCCGCAATGCGCCACCGTCCTCTGCGATTGCCGGGCGCAAAGCCCGACGTGCAGCAGCAAGCAGGTCGGGGCTTGCGGTGGCGTTTGCCAGCTCACCCAACCCACCACGGAAGTCGCGTAGGTATGATCCGATGGCCAGAACGCACAGGAACAGTACGATGATCGAGTCGCCGACGGGTGCGATCGCCGATAGGGCCCCATCCCGGAACAGGTAGATTGCCCCAAGGCCAATTGCTGCGGCAGCCGTGAATAGACCATCGAACATTGCTGCTTTGGATTCCAACCGCAGGATTGCACTGGCCTTCCCGGTCTTCCGCCAAGTGAAATAGTGAAACGCCCACAGCAAAACGCAGGTCAGGCCGATGGCAGCGAAGTAGATGAACATCGGCCCAAATATCAGCGGTTCAGGCATCATGCCGTTGTAGTAGCTGTAGATGTTTTTAGTCGCGTTCGAGATGGCGAACAGCACCAATCCTAACAGAGACAAAGAGCGGAAGGTGGAAAAGATCGCCTCATCCGCTGCATAGCCAAACGGGCGTCGCTTGTCGGGGCCTGCATCAATCTTCAAACTGATACGGCGGCCAAGGAATGCCGATCCAAAGCCGACCAGCGAATACAGCCCGTCCATCATGATCGCATTGGAGTTCGACAAAATCCCGGCCAGTATACCAGCCGCGCCCATGAACAGGTTGCCGCCCATGGCAATGATGAGAGCGCGCCCCTCAAGCTGCTTTCTGCGTTCTGCATTTGGCATCGACATCTGGTAACGTCCTGATAGGGCATCAAACTCCGCAACAGATACCCGTTCGAAGGGGGTAGGCCAACACCTGCCATGGCGGGTTGTCCTAGTCCCGCACGATTTCAAGCACCGCAGCGCTGACGATCAGGATGGCGCCTAAAAGCTCGCGCAACCCGAACGGCTCGCCCGAGAACGCGGCGGCCGAGGCCAGGCCGACGACAACCTCGCTCATAAGGAGGATGCCGACGCGGGCAGGGGACAGTTTGGTTGCGGGCCAGATTGTCATGAACACCATGGGTAAGGTGTAGAAGGCCGACAGCAGAACAAACTGAAGGGTCCAAAGAAGATCCGCCTGCACAATTGTCGGCAACACAGGTTCGGGCAGGACCGTGAGGCTGACCAGGGAAAGGATCAGCGCGCCTGCGACAAAGGCAAAGACCTGACCCGAGGCTGAGATCGTACTGGTTCGGTACAGCCCCAACGTACCCAGGGCCCAGCACATGCCCGAGGCCAACGCCATCCAGTCGCCGCTGTTTTGGGGCAGCGGGATACCACCCGAGTCGCCCAGCACGACGAATAGACCACCGACACCGCAGGTAAGGCCCGCAAGCCGCCCCAGAGTCAGGCGTTCACCCAGAAACACCCGGCCCAGAATCGTGCCCCAGATCGGGGTGAGGTAGAATAACAGGATCGACCGCACCACATCCGTATAGACAAGGCTGATGGAATAAAGACTGAAGGCCGCGCCGGTGAACATACCGCTGAACACCAGATCGCGCCATTGCAGGGCCAGCGTCCCTCTCTCTTTCCAGATGAAGGGAACCAGCCCCAGCAGCGCAACGCTATACATCGCGATCCCCGGCCATGGTCCGGTCAGACCCAGATCATAGAAGAACCGAACGGGGATCCAGTAGAGACCCCACATCATGCCACCGATCACCAGAACGATGCTTGCCCAGGTGCGGTTGTTCGAGAGTGTGTTGCTGGAAACCACTTCAGGCCTCAATTGGACGCGTTCCACGGGGATAGAGTATCGGCACCCCGTTGATCAAGCGCGGCATTCTGGATCGCGCCGCTTGCCAGAATATGGCAGCGCGAAAAGCTCTTATTTGCCACTCCTGCAGAAGACTGGGGTTGCGCCCGGCCACCAGCGTGGCACTTTGGGGTTCGTCCATTTGATCGGAACCTTATGTCGCCTCAATCAACCCTGCGGATTGCAAGCTATAACATCCAGAAATGCGTGGGCTTGGATTTTCGCCGCCAGCCTCAGCGCATAATGCAGGTCATTGAAGGCATGCAGGCTGATATTGTGGTGTTGCAAGAGGCCGACAAAAGACTACCGCCGCGACCCGCCGCCTTGCCACATTTCATGTTGGATGAAGCCGGTTGGCAGATTGTTGATCTGGGGGGCGCTGGCAGCCTTGGCTGGCACGGCAACGCGGTCATCTGGCGCGGGGACAAAATTGACGTACGCAAGACCGGTCACCATGAATTGCCGGGGCTGGAGCCCCGCGGTGCAGTTCGGGTCGAGTTCGACACCCAGATCGGGCCGCTTAGGGTGATGGGGATGCATCTGGGTCTTTTGCCCGCATCTCGGCGGCAGCAGATTCATCAACTCCGGCGCTGCGATGAGGATCTGGATCAAATGCCTACCGTATGGGCTGGAGATTTCAACGAGTGGTCGCGCCAGCCAGTGCTCGATCATCTTGCACCCGACATGCGATTTTTGCCCCCGGTTCCCAGTTTCCCGGCTGCACAGCCTCTGGGCGCACTGGATCGGATCGCTCTGGGCGCTGGGCTTGAGGCCGTTGTGCATGGCGTCCACAAAGCGCGGCCTGCGCATATCGCATCAGATCACCTGCCGATCTGGGCTGATCTTCGCAAGGTTGCTTAGGCGCAAATCCCCTGTGGCGCCAGCGGCGCAGACGTATTAAGACAGAAACCCGAACTACTCTGAGGGTCACTATGTCCGACACGATCATCGCCCGTTGCGAAGCCAAAGGTCTCCGCATGACGGGTCAGCGCCGCACAATTGCTCAGGTGTTGCAGCAAAGTGATGACCATCCGGATGTAGAAGAGCTGTACGCCCGCGCCTCTAAGGTGGATTCGGGTATCTCGATTGCCACGGTCTATCGCACCGTGAAGCTGTTCGAAGAGGCAGGGATTCTGGAGCGGTTGGAATTCGGCGACGGGCGTGCGCGCTATGAAGATGCCGAGAGGGACCACCACGACCATCTGATCGACATGCAGTCGGGGGAAGTTATCGAATTTGTCGATCCCGAGATCGAGGCCCTGCAGGAAAAGATCGCAGCCAAGCTTGGGTACAAGCTGAAAGGGCATAGGTTGGAACTGTACGGCGTGCCGCTGAAACAGGACTGATCCATCACGAAACGCGATTGGTTGCCGCACGGCAATTCATGAAACATGTCGCAATATCGCTTGCGGCGTCGCGGATGATACGGTTTTGCTGACTTAAGGTCGCGGAATTTCCCGCGCCATCTCAACGGACACGCGTATGAACAACGTACACGGCATCTTGCTGATCATCGGATCGATGGCGGCCTTCGCGCTTGAGGACATGTTCATTAAGCATCTGTCGATCACTGTACCTACGGGTCAGATCATGATCGCCTTGGGTCTGGTCTGCGGGCTGGTGTTCGTACTGATGTCATTGGCCACGCGTAAACGCATCTTTGATCCGGAGGCGTGGAAAGGTCTGCCGCTGGCGCGGGCAGGGACCGAGGCGGTAGGAGCCCTGACCTTTGTTACCGCGCTGTCGCTAGTTGAGCTATCCACCGTTGCTGCCGTCTTTCAGGCGATGCCGCTGGCCGTGACTATGGGGGCGGCACTGTTTTTGGGCGAGCAGGTCGGTTGGCGACGTTGGAGCGCCATCGGAATAGGCTTTATTGGTGTCTTGATGATTATTCGCCCGGGTTTGGAAGGGTTTCAGCCCGAGTCGCTGTTCGTTGTCGCGACCGTAATTGCGATCGCCGCGCGTGATCTGATTACACGCAAACTGGACGTCCGTGTGGCCTCGTCCGTTGTTGCCATGCAGGCCTACATGGCCGTTGCCCTTGCCGGGGTGGTTCTGATGGTGTTTCTGGCTCAGCCAGTTGTTCCACTGCAATCCACGCAAGTAGGTCCGTATCTGGGGGCAATCGGCTTTGGCGTCCTGGGATATTACGGCATCGTGACGGCCATGCGGATCGGTGAGGCCTCGGCCCTGACACCTTTCCGGTACAGCCGGCTCGTGTTTTCCATCGCGGCAGGGATGCTGATGTTTGGCGAACGGCCCGATCTGATGACGGTGGCTGGTGCCGCGTTGATCCTCGGATCGGGCATGTACACCTTTATCCGCGAACGCCGGCTGGCGCGTGCAATGGCGGTTGCGGCCTGACGGATCGTCGCACGTTGGCGCAAACACGTGGCTGTTAGCCCTAAACCCCCATGAATATAACCGTTAGCGGTAACATCGCTGGTTTACTTTTGGCCCGGTGATGTTATGAGGCATGCAACCAAATGCAGCCACAGGGACGGGCCTCATGAGCACCATCATCGACATCCACGCACGCGAAATCCTGGACAGCCGGGGCAATCCAACCGTCGAAGTGGACGTGATTCTGGAAGACGGCACCATGGGCCGCGCTGCTGTGCCTTCGGGTGCGTCAACCGGTGCGTATGAGGCGGTGGAAAAGCGTGACGGTGACAAGTCGCGCTATATGGGTAAAGGCGTGCTTGAAGCTGTCGCCGCTGTGAACGGTGAGATCGCCGAAGAACTGGTCGGCTATGACGCGACCGAACAGGTGGCCATCGACGGCGCGATGATCGAACTGGACGGGACCGAGAATAAGAGCCGTCTGGGCGCCAACGCCATTTTGGGTGTCTCACTGGCCACGGCAAAGGCCGCAGCAGATTTCACCACGCAGCCTCTGTATCGCTACGTTGGCGGCACCTCAGCCCGCGTCTTGCCGGTACCGATGATGAACATCATCAACGGCGGCGAACATGCCGACAACCCGATCGACATTCAGGAATTCATGATCATGCCGACCTCGGCCGCGAATATCCGCGAAGCCGTGCGCATGGGCTCGGAAGTGTTCCACACGCTGAAGAAAGAACTGTCCGCCGCCGGTCTAAACACTGGTATCGGTGATGAGGGTGGATTTGCCCCCAATATCGCCAGTTCGCGCGAGGCGCTGGATTTCATCCTGAAGTCCATCGAAAAAGCGGGCTACAAACCGGGCGAGGAAATCCACCTTGCGCTGGATTGTGCCGCAACCGAATACTTCAAAGACGGCAAATACGTGCTGGCGGGCGAGGGAATCTCTCTGAGCTCGGACGAGAACGCGGCTTACCTGGCGGCGTTGGTCAATGACTACCCGATCATTTCCATCGAAGATGGTATGTCTGAGGATGACTGGGATGGCTGGAAAGCTCTGACCGACATGATCGGCGACAAGGTGCAGCTGGTGGGCGATGACCTGTTCGTGACCAACCCCGTGCGCCTGGCCGAAGGGATCGAGCGCGGCTGCGCGAACTCGATGCTGGTCAAGGTGAACCAGATCGGATCGCTGACTGAAACACTGCGCGCCGTCGATATGGCGCACCGTGCACGGTATACCAACGTCATGTCGCACCGCTCGGGCGAAACCGAGGATGCGACCATTGCCGATCTGGCAGTCGCGACCAATTGCGGTCAGATCAAAACCGGCTCGCTGGCGCGGTCGGACCGGTTGGCCAAGTACAACCAGCTGATCCGTATCGAGGAATCGCTGGGTGAAGTTGCTGAATACGCGGGCGCGTCGATCCTTCGCAACTGACGCCATTAATGCTAAGCTGATCCTCTGGTTTTTTGTTCGAGGATCGTGTTTTGCTTAAAGTTATCGAAGCTGAAACGCCGGACCACTTTGATGAGGTTCGGCGTTTGTGTTGGGAATATCGCGATTTCCTGCTGACGCTGGACGCCAAGTCCGTGCGCGTTGTAAAAACCTTTTATCCCCGCGACATTTATGCCCGGCTGATGGACGAGATCGAAGTCGAACACGCCCCACCGGGCGGTGGTGTGCGGCTGGTACTAAAGGATGGACATGCCGTTGGGTGCGGAATGTTCCGGACAATCGGGCCGGGCATTGCCGAAATTAAACGGGTGTTTGTAAATGACGCCGCACGAGGGACGGGGGCAGGATATGCGGTTATGATGTCCTTGATTGAACAGTGCCGTGAACAGGGGTTTGACTGCATTCGCATGGACACGGGCAAACCATTGGTATCGGCAACGCGTCTGTACCTGTCGATGGGATTCCAACTGCGCGACGCATATTCCGAGATTCCGGAGATCGCGAAAGACACGTTATTGTTTTTTGAGATGCCTTTGTCCGGTGCTCAGGCGGAAAACTCGCAAATCGAGTGATTTTTTTTCAAAGTCTTACGTGTTGTTATCACTTGTAAAAATCAAACTTGTTAGAAAAACACCTACATAAATTCAATTTTGTGTGAACTTTTACCTATTTGTCTGATCCCGGTGTCTCGTAATGTGCCTGCATTACAGAAAGGGAAACGACATGACTGGTTCGAAAATCCTTCTCGTAGCTTCAGTGATCAGCACTGTATTTTTGGCGGCCTGTGCGGGGCCGGGCACTTATCCGATCACCGGGGATGCGGTGTCCGCAAGTGACCCGGTTTTGGCAATGGAATCGCCGTCGTACATGTATCGCGGTGAAGCCCGCTAGGGCCTTCTCGGGGGGACGGGCGGCGACGCCCGTAAGTATCTGACCGTTTTAGAGCTTTCGGCTCATCAAGAAATAGCGATCGCGCGGTTGGAAGCCAGTGCGCAAGTACAGCTTATGCGCGGCCTCGTTTGTGCGATCGACTTCCAGGTGAAGGGCGGTCAGACCGGCCTCGGCCAGAGCCTTGGGCAGGTCCAGCAGCACTTCGGTGGCGATGCCACGGCCGCGCACGGCCGGGCGGATGTAGATTTCGTCTATGAAACCGTCCATGCCGCCGAACTCGACCGACCAGCCGAACGTCAGGATGGCATAGCCCAGCGGCGCACGTCCTGGACCGATCAGATAGACGCAACCGTGGGGAATACCCTCTAGCAAGGGGGTCAGAGCATTGCGGGTCTGGTCCATGTCCTGCGCGATCCCGGCTTCGGTGTGGAACGCAGTTACGAGGCTCATCAGGCGGTCCAGATCTTCGGGGCGCGCAAGGCGAAGTGCGGCGCTCATAGCCGGGCCAGCCGTTCGGTCAGCAGGGCAAAGAAGCCGTCAGCGTCGATTTCCCCAATGAACATCGCGTTGGGCGGATGGTCTGTCACGCGCCACCAATCAGCGACGGTCATACCCATCGTCAGTTCGGACTTCGTTTCGATCTGAACATTGATGTGTCGGCCAGAAAACAGTTCGGGCCGGATCAGATAGGCGGTCACGCACGGGTCGTGCAGCGGCGCGCCTTCCGAGCCGTATTTCTCTATATCGAAACGTTCGAAGAAATCCGTCATCTCGGCCACGGCGTGCCCGACCTTACTGTCGAGGGCGCGGAAGGCGTCATTGCGATGTTTCGTGACCAGCGCATCGTGGGTCACGTCTAGCGGCATAACGACGACATGAACGCCGGATTTGAACACGATATCAGCGGCTTCCGGGTCAACATAGATGTTGAATTCCGCCGCCGGAGTGATGTTGCCGACCTCAAAATAGGCCCCGCCCATCAGAACGATTTCCTGGACCCGGTCGACAATATCTGGCGCCTTTTGAAAGGCGGATGCGATATTCGTCAGCGGGCCGAGCGGGCAAAGTGTGACGGTTCCCGGCTCATGTGCGAGCAGGGTGTCGATGATGAAGTCGACCGCGTGCCCGTCGGCCAGTGGCATTTCCGGATCAGGCAGGACGGGACCGTCTAGGCCGGTCTTGCCGTGCACATGTTCCGCAGTGACCAGAGGGCGGTTTAGCGGGCGGTCACACCCGGCATAAACAGGGATATGCGTTTGGCCGGCCAGTTCACAGACGATCCGCGCATTCTTGGCCGTCAGTTCCAGCGGCACGTTCCCGGCAACGGCGGTAATGCCCAGAACATCAATCTCTTCCGGGCTTGCCAATGCCAGCAAGATGGCGACTGCGTCGTCCTGCCCGGGATCGGTGTCGATGATGATCTTGCGCGGTGCCATGCTTTGCCTCCCGGGTATTGAAGCGCGGACACTCGCAAGTGTCACCACGCTTGTCCAGCGGTTTCAGACCTCGGTCGTCGCACTTACCGGCGGGAGTTTGCCATTGGCGCGGTGCTCTTCAATTTTGACCTCGTCCCATAGCGCATCCATTTCTTCGAGATCGCTTTGAGATGGTGTTTTCCCGCGCGCAGCCAGCCGCGCCTCGACCTGCTCAAACCGGCGTGTGAACTTGGCGTTGGTGCGGCGCAGGGCGGCCTCAGGCTCGATGCCCAGATGACGGCCCAGATTGACCATCACGAACAGCAGATCGCCGAATTCATCCTCCAGCGCGTCGGCGTCCTTGGCATTGCGCGCCTCCTCCAGCTCTGCAGCCTCTTCCGTGATTTTGGCCAACACATGGCTGGCATCGGGCCAGTCGAATCCCACGCGGGCCGCGCGTTTCTGCAGCTTGTGCGCGCGCAACAGGGCAGGCAGGTTGGCCGCGACACCATCCAGCGCGCCTTTCTGTTCCTTGCCCGCGCGCTCTGCCGCCTTGATGGTTTCCCAATCCACAGTCTGCTGGTCCGCTGATTTATCGCGGGATTCATCGCCAAATACATGCGGGTGACGGTCGACCATCTTGTCCGACATGGTCCGCACCACGTCCTGAAAGGTGAAATGCCCGGCTTCTTCGGCCATTTGTGCGTGAAAAACCGACTGGAACAGCAGGTCGCCCAGCTCACCTTTCAGCTCATCATAGGCTTCGCGCTCGATGGCATCGGCGACCTCATAGGCCTCTTCGATCGTGTAGGGGGCGATGGTGGCAAAATCCTGTTCGATATCCCACGGGCAGCCCGTTTGCGGGTCACGCAGGCGGCGCATGATTTCCAGCAGGCGCTCGATACCCGCTTCGCTGTCGTGGATCAGAGGATTTTCGGCCATTGCGAACCCTTTCGTTCCGGTGTCAGATGCATCCATTCCGCAGTCCCGATCAGGAGTCCACCCCAGATGCCCGTCGTCAACCGAATTGCCGATTACTCAGCCGATATGGCCGCATGGCGCAAACACTTGCATTCGATCCCCGAGCTTGAGTTCGAATGCTATGAAACGGCGGCATTTGTTGCGGACCGTCTGCGCGAATTCGGAGTGGACGAGCTGCACGAAGGTATTGCCAAGACCGGGATCGTCGCGATCATCAGTGGGCGGGGTGAGGGGCCTACGATTGGTCTGCGGGCCGATATGGACGCGCTGCCGATCCCCGAGGAAACGGGTGTCGAATACGCCTCGACCAATCCGGGCAAGATGCACGCCTGCGGTCATGACGGGCACACCACGATGCTGCTTGGCGCGGCGCGCTATCTGGCCGAGACACGGAATTTTCGCGGCCGTGTCGCGCTGATCTTTCAGCCAGCCGAAGAAGAGGGCGGTGGTGCCGGTGTCATGGTCGAAGAGGGCATCATGGATCGGTTCGACATCTCTCAGGTCTACGCGCTGCATAATGCGCCGAACCTGCCCATAGGCGCATTTCACACCACTCCGGGGCCGATCATGGCGGCGGTGGATACGTTCGAGATTCATATTCAGGGCGTTGGTGGTCACGGGGCCATGCCGCATGAAGCCCGCGACCCGGTGATGGCGGCTTGTGGTATCGCGCAGGCGATCCAGACGATTGTCAGCCGCAACAACTATGCGCTGGACGACCTGGTCGTCTCGGTCACGCAAATCCACACCGGGACGGTGAACAACGTGATCCCCGATACGGCCTTCATCAACGGTACAGTCCGGACATTCGACCCAAACGTTCAGCAGATGGTGATCGAGAGGATGGAGCAAATCGTACAGGGGCAGGCGACCTCATACGGAGTCGAGGCGCGGCTGGATTACGAGAAGAACTACCCAGCCACGATCAACGATGGCGAAAAGGCCGGATTTGCCGCCGAGGTGGCCCGCGACGTGTCCGGGGCCGAGCGTGTGGTCGGCAACATGGGGCGCGAAATGGGGGCCGAGGATTTCTCGTACATGCTGCAATCGCGCCCCGGCGCTTATCTGTTTCTGGGGCAGGGCGAGAGCGCCGGACTGCACCATCCGAAATACAATTTCAACGACGAGATCGCGCCGGTCGGCGCATCGTTCTTTGCACGGATCGTCGAAAAGGCGCAGCCGCTGGGCTGACGGGGGGAAGACATGGCACTGGAAGACGCAAAGAACCAGGTGGACGAGGCATTCACCAATCCTGATCTTAAGGGGTTGTCCAACGAGAACACCTTTGGCGGTGCGACATCGTTCCTGCGCCGTCTGTATACCAAAGATCTGAAAGGAGTGGATATCGCTGTCACAGGCGTACCCTTTGATCAGGCGGTGACGAACCGTCCCGGTACCCGTCTGGGGCCGCGAGCAATCCGAGAGGCCAGTGCGCTTCAATCTCCGGATGCCCCATACGGGTGGCCGTTCGATGCGCTCAGCGAGTTGGCGATCGTGGATTATGGCGACATGGCCTATGATTACGCCAATATCCCGGCCTTTCCCGACACACTGACCGACCACATCCGCACTATTTTGGCCGCTGATGTGTCTTCGGTCACGTTAGGCGGGGACCACTATATCAGCTTCCCGATCCTCAAGGCATATGCCGAGAAATACGGGCCGGTGTCTCTGCTGCAATTCGATGCGCATACCGATACCTGGGCCGATGACGACATGTCCCGCGTGGATCACGGGACGATGTTCTACAAGGCGGTGAAATCCGGCATCGTGGACCCGAAACGCTCGGTTCAGGTTGGTATCCGCACGACCAACGAGGATACTCTGGGCGTCAACATCATCGACGCGCGCGAAGTCTACGAATCCGGCCCCGCCGCCGTGGCGAAAAAGATCAAAGGTATTTTGGGCGACAGCCCGGTCTATCTGAGCTTTGACATCGACGGCCTGGACCCGGCCTTTGCCCCCGGCACCGGCACGCCCGTTTGGGGCGGACTGAGTTCCATTCAGGCGCAGATCATCCTGCGCGACATTGCCGGGATTAACATCAAAGGCGGGGACGTGGTCGAAGTGTCGCCGCCCTACGACACGTCAGGTGCCACGGCCATTGCAGGTGCTCATGTGGCGACTCAGATCATTTGCCTGCTGGGGTGGAACAAGCTGGTGCAGGATTAACCTTTGGTTAGCCATCTTTCCGGTATTTGATTAACCAAAAGCCGGACGGGAGAAATACGGGCATGACAGACTTTAACCAACCGATCAGTGGCAATGATCTGGCGCGGTTTTCGGGGCCGAACACATTCATGCGGTTGCCGCAGGTAGACTCGCTGGCGGGTCTGGATGTGGCCGTGCTGGGTATCCCGATGGACATCGGCGCTTCTTGGCGGTCCGGTACGCGGTTTGGACCGAAACAGATCCGCAGCGAAAGTGCGATGATCCGGCCCTATAACATGGCCAATTCGGCCGCTCCGTTCGACAGCCTGCAGATCGCGGATATCGGGGATCTGGCGATCAATACGTTCTCGCTGGCCGACAGCCTGAAGATCATCAAGGAAAGCTACGATTCAATTCTCGATCAGGCGGTGATCCCCGTTGCGATGGGCGGCGACCATTCGATCACGCTGCCGATTTTGCGCGCCATTGCGGCCAAGCACGGGCCGGTCGCCCTGGTGCATGTGGATGCTCATGCCGACGTGAATGAAGAGATGTTTGGCGAGCGTGAAACCCACGGCACCGTCTTCCGCCGCGCCTATGAGGAAAAGCTGATCGTCCCGGACAAGACCTTTCAGATCGGTATCCGGGGTTCGGGTTACGCGGCCAGCGACTTTACTGAGGCGCGGGACTGGGGCTTTCGCCAATTCCCGGCGTGGGAGCTGTGGCAGCAGAACCTGACCGAGATCGGCTCGCAAATCCGGAAAACGATCGGCGACCACCCGGTTTATATCACCTATGACATCGACAGCCTGGACCCAGCTTACGCCCCCGGCACCGGCACGCCCGAGATCGGAGGGCTGACCACGCCGCAAGCGCTGCAACTGATCCATGCGCTGGCGGGCGTGAACGTGGTCGGGTGCGATCTGGTCGAAGTGTCCCCGCCTTATGATCCCAGCGGCAACACGGCGTTGACGGCGGCAAACCTGCTGTTCGAGCTGCTGTGCATCCTACCCGGAGTGACGTCACGATAGTTCGCCTTGCGCCTTGCCTGCCCAGGCGATGCAAGTAGTGTCCCGGAAAAAATGGGTTTGGGACAATGAAAACGATGTTGTGGCTGATTTGTGGTTTGATTGTAGCTTCGGTGGCTGTGTTGGCGGCCTATATCCGACTGGCGCCTTCTGACCCCGGAGAGTGGCACGTGGCCCCCGAAGCCGAAGTGGATCGCGACCTTGAAGGGGGCGTGCTCCGAGTTGTTGAAACCGGCCCCGAAGGTCTGGCTCGCTTTGACGCCATCGCGCGCGTGGCACCCCGCACCAGTGTGTTGGCCGGTTCGGTTGACGAAGGGATGATTACCTATATCACCCGCACCAAAACCGTCGGCTTTCCGGACTATACGACCGTGCAGCAGGACGGAGATGTCTTGCGCATCTACGCGCGCCTCAGATTTGGAGAATCAGATCTTGGGGTGAACAAGGCCCGGGTTGATGAGTGGTTGGCTGTACTGCAATAGGTTGAAAATGGGCGCTAAAATGCCCAGATAAGTAGTATGAATGACTACGAGAGAAGGTTCCAACTTTCGATCGCGGAATTGGAAGTTGCTGGCTGGCAAAAACCTGGAAAATTACCTCCAGACATTCGCGTTTTAAGGCGTGTTGGCTTTGAGCCGAGGCCGTTCGTTTATAGAAGCAGAGCCTCGCGCGTGATTTATGCCTTGCTCTTCTTTGGCGCTGGTTGGGGGCTGGGCATGTACATTGTAAGCACTGCGGCACAATGTAGAATTTCTGGGCTGCTTTTTGCGTCAATATTGTTTGGCGTAGGTATGGCTCTATTTTGCGAATTCGGAATTTGGCGGAGCCGCAAAAAGCACAAGTTAAGCCGTTGGGAAGACTTGTAAGCGACTAACCTGAAATGTGGCTTGCTTTTGGATCAGAAGGGTCAGGCCAAATGCTTAACCTCGACGACAAGCACCCCTCCTGCACCTCGCGCCACATCGGTACGTTCAGAGACATCTGGCATTGCGCCATGAACATGCGGCCGTCGACCTGCAGGCAGATCATCTCGCCCAGTTCGACGCGGGTTCCCGATTTGTCGGTGCAATAGCAGTCCTGAACCTTGCCGCCGGGGCCGACCACATCGGCCAGGGCGGGTGTTACGAACAACATTAAAACCAGTATCAACCGTTTCATGGGCAATAACCTAGCACACGGACGGGCCTTGACCAAAGCCCCGGATTGATAGACACCGCCGGGATGATCCCCGAAGAACGACTTGAACAGATAACCCAGCGATTCCAGTACCTCGAAGCGGCCATGGCAGATGGTGCCTCGGGTGGGGATATTGCGGCCTTGGCCAAAGAGTATTCCGACCTCAAACCGGTTGTAGATCAGATCATGGCGTGGCGTCAGCTGGTCGCCGATCTGGCCGAGGCCGAGGCGATGCTGGCCGACCCAGACATGAAAGAACTGGCGGAAGAAGAAATTCCGGCGTTGAAGACCCGCATCCCCGAATCCGAACACGCCTTGCAGCTTGCGTTGTTGCCCCGTGATGCGGCGGATGCGCGTCCGGCGATGCTGGAAATCCGCCCCGGAACTGGCGGCGATGAGGCCGCGCTGTTCGCCGGGGACCTTCTGCGCATGTACCAGCGCTATTCCGAAGCGCGGGGATGGAAGTTTGAGATCATCGAAGAACAGGCCTCGGACCTGGGTGGGATCAAAGAGGTCGTGGCCCACATCAAGGGTGAGAACGTGTTTGCCCGGATGAAATACGAATCCGGCGTGCACCGGGTGCAACGCGTGCCGGAAACGGAAAGCGGCGGGCGCATTCATACTTCCGCTGCGACGGTCGCGGTTTTGCCCGAGGCCGAGGATGTGGATATCCAGATCGACGCCAATGATATTCGCATCGACACCATGCGCAGTTCAGGCGCGGGGGGGCAGCACGTGAACACAACCGACTCGGCGGTTCGGATTACCCACCTGCCGACGGGGATCGTTGTAACAAGCTCGGAGAAATCGCAACACCGCAACCGCGAGATTGCGATGCAGGTGCTCAAAACCCGGCTGTATGATCAGGAACGCCAGCGGATCGACAGTGAACGTTCGGCGGACCGGGCTAGCCAGGTGGGGTCGGGGGATCGATCCGAACGGATCAGAACCTACAATTTCCCGCAGGGGCGCATGACCGATCACCGCATCAATCTGACGCTTTATAAGCTGGATCAGGTGATGCAGGGCGATCTGGACGAAGTGATCGACGCGTTGACAGCTGACGATCAGGCGCGGCTGCTGGCCGATATGGCGCAATGATCGCCGCGTTGACAGCAGCACAGGCGA
This sequence comes from Ruegeria sp. CDSA033, assembly GCF_059612305.1. Lineage (NCBI taxonomy): Bacteria > Pseudomonadati > Pseudomonadota > Alphaproteobacteria > Rhodobacterales > Roseobacteraceae > Ruegeria > Ruegeria sp. CDSA033. Next base: position 27,243 of record NZ_JBXWQI010000005.1, read on the forward strand.
TGGTCGCAGCCACGGCGCGATTGCGGGCAGCTGGCGTGGCAGACCCGGCGCGGGATGCGCGGGTTCTGCTTGCCCATGCGGCGCGGATCGAAGCCAGCCGGGTCACTCTGATTGCGCCCGAAGAGCTGTCTCCTGAGGTTGCAGAGCGCTATGATCAGTTGATCTCGCTGCGTGCGGTGCGTGTTCCGGTGTCACACCTGTTGGGCGAGCGCGAGTTTTATGGCAGACGGTTCCGCGTCAGTCGCGATGTGCTGGACCCACGGCCGGAAACCGAAGCGCTGATCGAAGCCGCGCTCAGTGAACCGTTCGATCATGTTTTGGATCTCGGTGTAGGCTCAGGTTGTATTCTGATCACGTTGCTGGCTGAACGGGCCAGCGCCTCAGGCGTGGGTTCGGACCTGAGCGAGGCCGCCTGCCTGCAGGCCAGTGCAAATGCAGTGCAACATCAGGTACAGAGCCGGGTGGAAATCCTGCAATCGGACTGGTTTCAGAATATTGACGGCCAGTTTGATCTGATCGTTTCGAACCCGCCCTACATTTCACTACAAGAAATGGCCGACCTTTCACCAGAAGTACGCGTGCATGAACCGCGCATGGCGTTGACGGACGAAGGGGACGGGCTGGGCGCTTATCGCCGTATCGCGGCGGGTGCGCCGGACTATCTGCTACCGGGCGGTCGTCTGCTGGTGGAAATCGGGCCAACACAGGGGCAAAACGTCGCGGCTTTGTTCGAGTCGGCGGGTTTGACAGCCACACGGATCGTTCCCGATCTGGACGGCCGCGATCGCGTCGTTTTTGCCAAAATGCCGCATTAATGCGGCGACCTGAGGCCGAAATACGCCGATTAATGTAAAAAAGCTGCGAATTTTTGGACAACCCCCTTGTCTGTACGCACAGGACGTGTTTACTCATCACCAGTCGGAGGGCTGACGCTGGTTCAGCGGGCCCCGGACGCCAAGCCCAAAATAGTCGACATCGCGTCACAGCTAAGCTTTTGAGCAGTGCAGGATGCGAGATGATCGACAGCGAATGACAAGGCTGACGTAAAGTAAATGAGATCTTCCAAATCCCGCTCTCGGGTCAAGAATAACCGCAACCGTCCTTCTGGGGGCAATGTCGTAAACCGGGTTTTTGACAGCTCGGGTCCCGAAGGCAAGGTGCGCGGTACGCCCCAGCAGATTATCGACAAATATAATCAGTTGGCGCGCGACGCCCAACTGTCCAATGACCGTGTGGCCGCTGAGAACTTTCAGCAGCACGCAGAACACTATCTGCGTCTGCTGAGCGAGGCACAGCGCGAAATGGAAGCGCGACGCGAAGAGCAAGACCGCCAGAACCGCGAGCGTCAAGCAGAGCGGGATCGTGAACGCGCCGAGCGCCAGGAGCGCGAAGCTGCCGCCCGTCAGTCGGACCCGGCCGAAGCGCCGCAACCGGACGTGATGGATTTCACACCCGAGGCAGCCACCCCGGAATCCGGTTTGGTTGAGACCCCGGAGAGCAAGGATGCTGCTGCTGCGGCGGCTGCCGAAGCACCGGCGAAAAAAGAAAAAGCACCGCGTCGCCCGCGTACGCGTAAGCCAAAGCCCGCGCCAGAGGGGGCAGAGGACGCGCCGACAAGCAACGGTGATGCACCGGAAGCGGCTGAGTAATTTCCGCCTTATCGTTCAAAAAAAGCCCCGGAGTTTGCTCCGGGGCTTTTTCTTTGGGTATTAGCTTTTCTGAACTTCTCGGGCCAGCGCGCAGAACGCTTCGAGCGGGACTTGTTCGGCGCGCTCTGTTGGTTGAATCCCAGCCGCGAGCAGGCGGTCCTCGATATCCGGCGTCACGCCTTTTAGCGATGCGCGCAGCATCTTGCGACGCTGGTTGAAGGCTGCGGCCACGACGCGCGACAAAACCCGGGCATCCGCCGGATAGCGCGGTTCGGGCAGGGCCGTCAGGTGCACAACAGCGCTTGAGACCTTTGGTGGCGGCGTGAAAGCCCCGGGCGGCAGGGACATCGCAATGCGCGCCTCGGCCCGCCATTGGGCAAGGATCGCAAGGCGGCCATAGGCTTTGCCTCCGGGTTGGGCAACGATGCGTTCAGCGACTTCGCGTTGGAACATCAGCGTCAGGCTTTGCCAGAACGGCGGCCATTCGGGCGGGGTCAGCCAGCGCACCAGTAATTCGGTGCCAACGTTATACGGCAGGTTCGCCGTGATGCGGATCGGCGGGGTCAGATGCGCCAGCGGATCGATTTCCAAGGCGTCGCCGTTGATGACCTCAAGACGACCCGGATAAGCAGCAGCGATGTCGTTCAGGGCAGCGATGCAGCGAGTGTCTTTTTCGACCGCAACGACCTTGCGCGCACCTTCGGATAACAGGCCACGGGTCAGACCACCGGGGCCGGGTCCGATTTCCAGCACGTCGCATTCCGTCAGATCGCCCGCCTGCCGTGCGATCTTGGCCGTTAGGTTGAGGTCCAGCAGAAAGTTCTGCCCCAGCGATTTACGCGCCGAGAGTTGATGTGTCGCGATAACCTCGCGCAGAGGGGGAAGCGTGTCGATTGAACTCATGATCCGATTACCGTGGCGCGTGTCCGGGGGGGAACGCCAGTGATTTTTTGCCTCCGGCGGGGATATTTTCAGCCAAGTGAAGGATCAAGCGCTTTGTGCCATCCGTTGGGCTAGTTTCAGCGCCTCGATCAGGCTGGTGGGGTTTGCTATGCCCTGTCCGGCGATATCCAGTGCCGTGCCGTGATCGGGTGAGGTGCGAATGAAAGGCAGGCCAAGGGTCACGTTGACGCCACGGTCGAAGTCGAGCGTCTTGATCGGGATCAGTGCCTGATCGTGATACATGGCAATTGCGGCGTCATATCGGGCGCGGGCGGCAGCGTGGAACATCGTGTCCGCCGGGTGTGGGCCGGTAACCGTACAGGTATCGCCCGGCAAATCAGATATCAGAGGGGCGATCCAGTCCAGTTCTTCATGCCCCATTTTACCGCCTTCGCCCGCATGCGGGTTGAGGCCTGCAATGGCGATGCGGGGATGGGGGATACCAAACTGTCTGCGCAGGCCTTCAGCGGTAATGGCGATGGTTTCGCGCAGCAGATCGGGGGTAAGCTCGGATGGGACGCGCGACAGCGGGATGTGGATCGTTGCGGGCACCACGCGAAACTGATCGCTGGCCAACATCATCACGACGCGTTTGCGCCCGGCTAGAGCGGCTAGAAATTCGGTATGACCGGGATAGGCGAACCCGGCCCCGTCGATCAGGGCCTTTTTGTGGATCGGTGCAGTGCACAGCGCCGATGCGGCACCGGATTGAACCAGGGAAACACAGGTTTCGATTGCGTCGATCACACTGGGCGCATTGGACGGGTCCGGTTGGCCTGCTGCGTTTGACGCGGGAAAATTCAGTTGCAGAACAGGTAGGGCAGTCGCGCAGATATCATTGGCCTGCGCCGGATCGCTGATCCGCTGCGTGGGCGTGCCTGCGGGCAGATGTGCCGCATCCCCGATATAGAAAAACGGGCAGTTCGCGCGCAGTTCAGACCATGCCTTGGCGGCGATTTCAGGGCCAATGCCAGCAGGATCGCCACAGCTTAGCGCGATAGGCGCGGTCATTGCTCGATAATCGTCGCGTCGGCGCGGAGCTGTTCAACCAGACTTTCGGCAAAGGCCTGCAGACGCTGTTGCGTCAGGGCGTTGGCCACATCCACACGCGTGGTGTCTTCGCCCCGGTCCAATGTGCGTGTACATAGCATCAGGAACTTCAGAGTCTGGCCGTTGTTTCCCGTCAGCGTCGTGGAAACTTCGTTCAGGTCCAGCTTGGACAGCTCAAGCGCCACGTCGCGGGGGATCTCGGACGGGCTGGCTTCGACACGTTGCAGTACCCCGGCAGGTTGATCCTTGGCGATGCCATAGAGGTCGTCGCAGTTATCAATCTGTTCGCGCAGTTTGGCCGCCTTGGCCAGAGTTTCGGCGCTGCGACCGCCGGCCATGTTGTAAATCGCGTAGTCGATCTTGGAGTAACGCGGCGTGCTGGAGCTTACTTCGCGCAATCCGCGCAACTGGAACAGCGCGATGGCATTGGGCAACGACAAAGGCTGCGTGATGTCGCCTGATTTGAGACCCAGAATCACAGGTTGCAGGGCAGGGGGCAAGTCTGTCAGGTTCAGCCATTCCAGACGCCCGCCGTCATCGCGTGTGCCAGCAGCTGAATACTGCGTGGCGGCAGAAGAAAACGCATCGAAACCTTCAACCTGAGCAATCTCTTCGGCCAGCAATTCGGCCTGGGCTAAGGTCTGCGGCGTGACCGGAATGATTATTTCCGACAACAGAACCTGAAGCCCGCCGCTCCCGGCCTGTCCTAAAGCCCGGTTGATCTCGTCGTCGCTCGGCCTGGCTTGCGACAGAAAACGCGAACTGACGTAATCGCGCCACGACAGCTGATCAGCGACGAAATCCCGTACGGTTTCGGGGGAAACGCCGGATTCGCCCAGCAATTGCAGGAAATCATCGGTCGAAAGGCGGCCACGGGCTGCGAATTCATCAATGCCCACCTGAATATCTTCTGGTGCAACTTCGATTCCTGCGTCGCGCATGGCCTGTTTGCGAAGTCGTTCGTCGATCAGCGCGTCGCGGACTTCGTCCTCGGTGGCGCCAGGAGCACCCAGAACGGTCAGGAATTGCTGGCGTTGCTGAAGTTCGTACCAGGTGACAATGTCCTGGTTAACCTTGATCGCAGGTGAAAACAGGCTCTGGGCCTGGCTGTGACCAGTGGACAGGGCCAGCAAAGCGGCAGCCAGTGCCGGTGCAACCGGTTTTAACCAACCGGAACGGACTAATCGCGAGAAACGTGAAATCAACTGCATCTTCTCTTGTACTGTTGGCCGCCACCCTCGACGGAGTAACCTGTCAGGGCAACGGTAAACCCGAATTCTGTCGAAGGCTCAATACTTGATGATGAGGTAAATCGCCTGCTGACGGTCATGTTAACTTTTACACACTCATTCTGGTAGGTAACGCCCAACCCATATCGGATCGGTTCGGATTCGCTGAGGTCATAGCGCGCATAGGCCTGTGTCAGCCAATTCTGGTCAACAAGGTAACGCCCATTCATCCAGATTTCGGATATCTCGTCATTCGCATTTTCTGCCGGATCCTTTTCCTGCCACACATAACTGCCGGTTAGGCCGACATTTGGCTTGTTCCAGCCTGCGCGCACCTCGGCCTTGGCAAAGCTGAAATCACCATTTAACAGGCCGCGACCCGCCAAAGACCAGCCATTGGCGGTTTGCAACTGACCGGCCAACAACACGTCGGAGGCGGTGCCCTGTAGGCCCGACGTTAGGTTGAAGTTGGGGTCAGCGGTCGAGCGGAAGACCTGTCCGACAGTGGCAAGCGCGCGCCAGCCATTTGCGGCATAGCGTGCCCAATTGACCCCAAACACCGCCGTCGCGCCGTCTTCGCGACGATCCGGGGCCGGAAAGCGTGACAGGGACAACAGGTTCCCCTGGTCGAATTCCTGAAAGGTGCTTTCGTCATTGGGAACGTCCTGATCTGTCACGTTCGTCCAACCGACTTGCGCGATGGGTTCAAGCACCTGCGTGGCGCCTGACTTTTCCCGACGAGTCATCGGATAACGCAGCGTGAGTGCGGCGCGGGGGGCCGCGCGGGTCACCTGGTCAGGAAACTGGCTGTCATCTCGGATGTCAAAGATATCCACCGATGTCCCGAACCGGGCATCAGCCCTGAGGCCCGATGCGAAAATCCAGCTGCGCATCCAGTCCGCATCGAACGTGGCACGCGCGACATCGCGGCCAACGATATCCTGATCGCTGGTACGTGTGTGATTGTGGGCCACAAAGCCCAAGCGAACTTCACCGCCGACAGAGGTTGGGAAGTAGCGTTTCTGAAAATACAGGTCGAAGATCCGCGATGGGATCACTTCCTCATTTTCGCTGTCTCGCAGGGATTTGTAGTGGATAAAACTGGTGCGGAAGGCGGTATCGCGTTTGATCCGCTCAAGCGCGATTTCGCTGCGCAACCGGTCAAAATCAGGCAGGCCATAGTCCGCGAGATAAGCGTTATCCGAGGTCGTCTTCACATCAAACAAAAGGCGGAAGTCGTTGTTCAGGAAGAAATAACCGTTGGCAAAGAGATAGCCCCGATCCTCGTTTTCCTGCAGGTCGTCGCGGGTGAAAGCGCCGTTCAGCTCAATCCGGCCGCGTTTGAATGCCTGGCGATAGCGATAGCCCAGTGTTCTTGTTTTCCCCGAGATATAAGGGGTTAGCGTCAGGTCCTTGTGGTCGCCAAGCTTAAAGAAATACGGCACCTGCACGCCGGTTCCCAGCTGCGACGTAGTGCGAATCGACGGAACAAGGAAGCCTGTCGCGCGGTCCAGTGTCGGGTCGGGCAGGCGCAGATAGGGGAAGTAGAAAACCGGGAAATCCAGTATCCGGAACTGCGCCCCTTCGAAATACAATTGGCGTTCCAACTGGTCATGCGTGACTTTGCGGGCGCGGATTTGCCACAGCGGCGGTTTGCCATTGGCGCAGACATGGCAGGACGTGGCCGAAACCTTGCTGAACTGTGTATAACGCCCCCCAGCGCGCGCAGCCTGAACCGAGGCGATCTGAACCTGCTGATCGAATACCATGCGGGCACCGATCAGCAGACCGTTCATGATCCCGTCATCCAGTTCGGCGGAATCAGCCAGCAACGTGGTTGCCCCGCCCTGATCAATGCGCACTGGGCCTTCCAGCGACAGATTGCCGGTTTCGCGGTCATAGGTGATGCGCGTGGCCGTGACCTTGACGTCGCCCTGAAAGGCTTCGACATTCCCCTCGGCCACCAGATTACGCTCGGGTGTGATAAAGATCCGGTCGGCCACCAGGAGGGCAGGCTGATCCTCTTGCGTGGCACCCTGTGCAGCACCGGCAGCGGGTTGAGATTGCGCGAATGCGCCCACGGGCAGGGTCAGTGCGACTGCACCGGACAGAAACAAACTGGCAATAAGCCGCATCAGCCGTCCTCCGCATGAAGCAAAAGGCCGAGGGACAGTAGAATGGCTGCGAAAGGCGGGGCCCAGGCCGCGACTAAGATAGGCAATTGACCGTTTTCCCCCAGAATTTGGGCAAAGTTGCGAATGAAGTAGATACCAAAGCCCAGCAGGACGGCGGTCAGAACCGCGATCCCGGTGCCGCCAAATCGCACGTGGCGCATAGTGAAGGCCGCGCCGATCAGGACCATCGACATCAGAAACAGAGGGCGAGCCAGTTGGACCTGCAACCAGACCTCATATTGCTTGGTCGAAAACCCGGCTTCGCGCAGGTCGCGGATTAGTTCCGGCAGGTCATAGACCGATACGGAATCCTGATCGCCAAGCGTGTCCAGAATTCGCTGGCGTGTCAGCGATGTGGGAACCTCAAGTCGGACATGTTCAACGGCGTGGGTTTCCGGATTCACACCGCCTTCAAGCGCCCAGATTTTGGCATTGGTCAGGACCCACGTACCGTTCTCCAGATCGGCCTGGTCGGCCACGATCTGCTGGGTCGGTGTGCCGTCCGGGGCGAAGGTAATGATCGTCACCTGATTAAGGGTGAACCTGTCGCCGTTAGATGTGTCTTGGGCGTGGATCACGGATTGGCCATCGGCCGATCCCTGCCGCAACCAAAGACCATCTGCGCTGATCGACAGCGTGGATCCGCCGTTGTTTTTGTAGGATTCGGCAAGCTGTTTGTATTCTTCCGACGTGGCGGCTGCGATGGGGTTCAGCATGCCAACCGCCAGTGCGCCGATGATCAGGGCGATCACCACAGGGGCCAACAGGGCGCGGATGCCTGAACGACCAGTGGCGCGGGTCACAACCAGTTCCGAACTGCGGGCCAGACCGATAAACAATGCGATCGTGGAGAGGATGACCAGCAGCGGCAGCATTTCGCTGATCGCGGCAGGCGTATTCAGCAACGTCAACTGCAACAGCTGACCGAAGGACAGGTTTGCATCGTCAAAGCGGCGCACCTGTTCGATCAAGTCGATCAGAATCATCAGCGTCAGGAAAATGCTGCCTATGACCAGGAAACTTTGAATGAATCGGCGGGCGAAGTAGCGGTCGAGGATCACGAAGGAACTCCTGCCGAAAAGACGCGCAAACAGCCTTTGGTCGGGTGCAGACCAGAATCACCGCTGCACGCAATTGTGCGCGACGGCCTATGCCTGCTCTGTCTTGCCAAAACCTTCTCCCCCGAGCCTGTCGGATTTTTTCCGGGACTGTAATCCAAATGCGGGCCGGGGAAAACTGCTATCTGGTCAAGCCGCGCGGCGCGGGCTAGGTCTTGGGGAACTGATTTTGAGGAGTTCGCAATGAGCAGTCTTGTACCGATCCGTTTCCAGGACCCCGACATGGATGCGATGGCGCAGGCCGAAGGGCGCGTGGCCATTATCATCCCGTCCGACGGCAAAATGAACCCTGCCGCCCGTCGCGCCAACCGCCTGACCCGCGGGGCTGTGACACGGCTGGTCGAAAGCGAGCGGTTTGAAAAGGTGAAAACCGGTGACGTGATCTCGATGGCGTGGCCATCCGGAATGGCAGCCGAGGCGCTGGACGTTCTGGTTTTGCCGCGCCGTCCCGAACCGGCCGAGGCCCGCAAGGCCGGTGCCGCTTTGGCCAAGCTGGCGGGCAGCAAGGACTTGCTGGTGATGTCAGGCAATCAGGTCAAGGCCGAGGATCTGGCCATGGGCATCGCGCTGCGCAGCTATGATTTTGATGCGCACAAGACCAAGGATTCGGATGAATCCGGTTCGGTCATCATAACCCACCAGAAGGCAGATGAGATCGAGGCTGCGTTTGCACCGCTCTACGCGGTTGCCGACGGTGTTCTTATGACCCGCGATTTGACCAACGAGCCTGCGAATATCCTGACCACCACCGAATTCGCCGACCGGCTGGACGAGATGAAGGCGCTAGGGCTTGAGGTCGAAGTGCTGGAAGAAGACAAACTGGCCAAGCTGGGAATGCGTACGCTGCTGAGCGTGGGGCAGGGGTCGGTCAGCCCCTCGAAGGTTGTGGTGATGCAATGGAATGGCGGCGACAAAGATGACGCGCCGCTGGCTTTGGTCGGTAAGGGTGTGGTGTTCGACACCGGTGGTATCTCGCTGAAACCTGCGGGTGGCATGGAAGACATGACTATGGATATGGGCGGCGCGGGCGTCGTTGCAGGCACCATGCGCGCGCTGGCCAAACGCAAGGCCAAGGCCAACGTTGTCGGTCTGGTCGGATTGGTTGAGAACATGCCTTCAGGCAACGCCACCCGTCCGGGCGATGTGGTCAAATCCATGAAGGGCGACACGGTCGAAATCATCAACACCGACGCCGAAGGCCGTTTGGTTTTGTGCGACGTGATGTGGTACGCGCAAGAGCGGTTCAAGCCCGTGGGCATGGTCGATCTGGCCACCCTGACCGGAGCGATCATCATCGGCCTTGGGCATGAGAACGCGGGCGTATTTTCGAACAACGACACGTTCTGCAATGCCTTCCTGAAAGCGGCGGGGGCCGAGGACGAAGGCGCATGGCGCATGCCATTGGGCGAAGCCTATGACAAACAGCTGAAGTCGCGGATCGCCGATATGAAGAACGTGGGCGGGCGCCCGGCGGGTTCGATCACGGCGGCGCAGTTCCTGCAGCGGTTCGTAAAAGAAGATATGCCGTGGATTCACCTGGATATTGCCGGTGTGGCTTCGGTCTCTTCCGAGACATCCTACGCCCCGAAGGGCGCAACCGGCTGGGGCGTACGCGCGCTGAGCCGTTTCGTTCAGGACAACTTCGAGTAAGCCGATGGGAGCCGTCTATTTCTATCACCTGACCCGCCAGCCGCTGGAGCATACCTTGCCGGTGCTGCTGGACAAGGCACGGCAGGCCGGGTGGAAGATTGCCGTGCGGGGCAGCGATCCCGCGCGGATGGACTGGCTGGATGAAAAGCTGTGGCAGGGGCCCGAAGAAGGGTTCCTGCCACATGGCCGCGCAGGCGGTCCGTACGATGCCGCGCAGCCGATCCTGCTGACAACCGAGGCGCAGGCCGCCAATGACGCGTCTTGTGTCATGGCGGTAGATGGCGCGGCGGTCGACCCCGATGAGATCAAGAAATTGGACCGCGTGTGTATCCTTTTCGATGGCAATGACGCAGAGGCTGTTCAACACGCGCGCGGGCAGTGGAAGGCTTTGACCGGTGCGGGATGTTCCGCCCAATACTGGTCCGAAGAATCCGGGCGCTGGGAAAAGAAAGCTGAGGCTTAGGGCCCGAGCCGCTTTCCGGAAGGCGTAGTGGTCATTGCGCAAGAATGTGGGATCAGAAACGCCTCAATGACCGAACTGAAGCCCAAATTGACGGATGCGGTGCAAGGCAAAAATGACTGCTTTCAATTGTTAAGGCCTAAGTTTGAGGAGCCAAATGTTCAATAAACCCCAGTCTCTCTTGCGCCAGCCGCTAATTTTGCCCTGCGGTGTAACTCTTAAAAACCGAATTGCTAAATCGGCGATGTCTGACTCGCTTGGAGACGGCAAAGGCAACCCAAGTGATGATCAAATCAAGCTCTATGAGCGTTGGGCAACCGGCGGCCTCGCCCTGTCGATCATCGGCGAAGTGCAAGGCACACCTCATTTTGCAGAGAAGCCCGGCAATTTGGTTTTGAACGATCAATCCGATTTCGCATTTCTAAGAAAACTTGCACAGGCAGGTGCAACCAACGACGCTCATTTGTGGCCGCAACTTGGACATGCGGGGGCGATGGCAGATGCTCCGATCAGCTCGCCGAAAGGTCCAAGTCGCCTTGATTTACCCGGTCTGAAATGCGGCGCGCTGTCCTTGGATGAAATTCACGCGCTGCCGGCCGAATTTGCACGCACGGCAAACCTTGCCAAGCAGCTTGGCTTCGGTGGCGTTGAGTTGCATGCGGCCCATGGATTCTTACTCAACCAGTTTCTGTCTCCGCTATTCAACAAACGCGAAGATGCCTATGGCGGTTCTTTGCAAAACCGGGTGAGATTGCTGCTGGAAGTGATCAGCGCCGTGCGCGAAGCCGTTGGCCCGGATTTCCCTGTGGGCATCAAGTTGAACGCGACAGATCAACTTGAAGGCGGCTTCGCTGAAGATGAATCCCTTGAGGTCGTTGCGGCATTAGACAAAACAACAATTGATCTGATTGATGTCAGCGGTGGCACATATTTTCCGGGTGCTGCGTCATCATCAGATCGTGCGGGTTCCGGCGCCTATTTTCTAGATTTTGCTGCGCGTGCGCGTGCGAAAACGAACATTCCCCTTATGGTGACGGGCGGTTTCAAGACGCTTGCACAGGCCAAAAGCGCCATTGCAGAGGGCAAAGCCGATCTCGTTGGATTGGCCCGCGCATTGGTCGTTGATCCAGAATTGCCATCATTTTGGCTTTCCGATCAACGCGACGAGCCGCAATTCCCACGTTTCAGAAACCCTCCGGAAGGCGGTGTGACTGCATGGTACACGATGCAAGTCACGCGGATCGCCAGAGGTGAGGACGCGCTTGAACCAGATGATCTAGACGAAGCAATAGCGGCATACGAGGCCAGAGATGAGGTTCGACGAGAGGTTTGGAACTCTCATTTCAGCGGAATCTCACGAGCAACCTAAAGCCGGCATTGGCGCAGCTGAAGTGACCGGAAGCATTGGTCCGCATGGCGGACCAAAACTTTGAAAGGAAAGCGCATTCGCTGGAATCGGCATGGATACCCGTATCACACGGGGCAGAAACGCCGTGTGCTGCGTTTGGCTTTATTCCGCTTTCTGCAGAGAGGTTTGAATAAGCCCAACCCCTTGTTGCACCGGAATTGATCGCCTGCACCCTTGCTCTGACGGTTCTCTGCTTTAGGGTGCGCGGCGTTGCGAGCAGAAGGATTTTGAGATGAAAAAGAACCCATTGGGGCGCACTGGTATTGAAGTGACGGATCTGTGTCTTGGCACCATGACGTTTGGGACGCAGACCTCTGAAGCGGATGCACATACCCAGATCGACATGGCGCTGGAGGCTGGGATCAATTTCGTTGACGCGGCTGAGATGTACCCGGTGAACCCGGTCTTGAAAGAGACTGTGGGGCGGACCGAAGAAATCCTGGGCAACTGGAACACGGCGAACCCCGCGCGGCGGGCGGAGTATATTCTGGCGACCAAACACTCCGGTGCAGGTTTCGCGCATGCACGCGACGGGGCACCAATTTCTGCGCAAACGATTCCCGAAGCGATCGAGGGGTCTCTGCGTCGTTTGCAGACGGATTGCATCGATCTGTATCAGTTTCATTGGCCCAATCGCGGCAGTTACATGTTTCGGCAGAACTGGACCTATGCGCCGTCTGGTCACAACACCAATGACGTACTGGAGAATATGGAGGAGTGCCTTGTCGCTTTGCAACAGCAAGTCGATAAAGGCAATATCCGCGCGTTCGGCCTGTCGAACGAGAGCGCATGGGGCACCGCGCAATGGCTGCGGCTGGCCGAACAGATGGGCACGCCACGGGTCGCTTCGGTCCAGAATGAATATTCTCTGCTGTGCCGCCACTTCGACACCGATATGGCCGAGCTAAGCGTGCACGAGGATGTCGGCCTGATGGCGTTTTCTCCGTTGGCGGCAGGGTTTCTGACGGGCAAATATCAGGGCGGAGCGGTGCCTAAGGGCTCGCGCATGGATCTTGTTCCGACCATGGGTGGGCGTAAGTACGAGCGTGTGTTTGGGGCCGTAGATGCCTATCTGGAGATCGCGCAGCGGCACGGACTGGACCCGGTGCATATGGCGCTCGCGTGGTGCCGGACGCGCCCGTTCATGATGTCTGCCATTTTCGGAGCGACCAAGGTTGCGCAGTTGGCCCATATTCTGGCGGGCACGGAGGTGGTGTTGGCGGATGATGTCCTAGCGGATATCAGCGTCGCACATCGCGCGCATCCGATGCCGTTCTAGGGGGGCTCTGCCCCCGCCGCGCTTTGCGCGCCTCCCCCGGGATATTTTTAGCCAGATGAAGCGGATCCGGTCAGTGATGTGTAGGCTGAATTCGATCCTGACGGAGGTCTCTGGCCGACAGACCGTGGGCGGTGCGGAAGGCACGGGCAAAGCTGGATTGTGAGGCAAAGCCTGTGGCGAGTGCCACGTCCATCAGTGGCATGTCAGTGTCGGCAACAAGGCGCCGGGCTTCGGCCAGGCGCAGTTGCAGGTAGTGATCCTGTGGCGTCGTGTTCAGGCGCAGGCGGAACTGCTGCTGCAGGGTACGCGGGCTGGTGCCCAGAGAGTCGGCAATGACGGCCAGCGGTAGCGGGTCCTCAAGCGATGTTTCCATCAACGAGTTCGCCTTTGCGGTCAGAGCGGTATGGCGATGCGGTGCACCTGTGCGGCTTTGTGGTTTTGTCGGGCTTGGCGCGCCCTCGTAGAGGAACAGGCCGGACACTCGGGCGGCAAAACCCGCGCCGTGGCGCGCGGCGATAATGTGCAGCATCATCTCGACCGCCGGGATTGCGCCACCAGAGGTCAGCCGGTTGCCTGAGACGGTGAACCGGTCGGGGCGCACATCAACGTCGGGAAAGCGGGTTGCGAAATTGTCCAGGTCTTCCCAGTGCGTTGTGGCGGAGTGGCCGTTGAGCAGGCCTGCTTCGGCCAATAGCCAGGGGCCGCCATCAATGCCGGCCATGGTGGCCCCGGTGCCTGCAATGCGGCGCAGACCTGCGAGCAGGCTGGGTGTGGCGTGGCGGACCAGCTGGAAACCCGCGATGACGATCATCAGGTCGCAGCCCTGCAGCCGCGCCAGCGGTGTGCCCGGAACATTTAGGGCGCTGGTCAGCATCGCTGGTTCCGCCGTAGCGGTCACATAGTCCCAGTCAAAGGCCGGGCGGTCCGCCAGACGATTGGCGGCGCGCATCGGATCGACGGCCGAGGCAAAGCTGAGCGTGTTGCATTCATCCAGAACCAGCACGGCCGTTTTCAGGGCGCGATGTTCGGGCTGCAATATGTTTTTTGCGGATTTCATCAAGTTCGATTCGCATTCTGGCAAGTTGTTTCCATAAAGCTGCGCCAGAGTCGGGGATGAACGCAAATCGGAATCCGGGGAGAAGCCTGAGGATAACTTAGGTCAAAACCGGGTATAAGTTGGGGAAAACACCATGCCACTGGAAATGAACCGCGAAGTCTTCATCACCTGCGCTGTCACCGGCTCGGGCGGAACACAGGATCGCAGCCCGCATGTGCCGCGTTCGCCAAAGCAAATCGCCGAAAGTGCGATCGCCGCGGCCAAGGCAGGCGCGGCCATCGTGCACTGCCACGTGCGTGATCCGGAAACCGGTGCACCCAGCCGTCGTTTGGACCTGTACCGCGAGGTGACTGATCGCATTCGTGAAGCCGAGGTCGACGTTGTGCTGAACCTCACCGCCGGGATGGGCGGTGACATGATCTTTGGCCCGACGGAATCTCCGCTGCCGTTGAACGAGGACGGCACCGATATGATCGGCGCGGCCGCTCGGGTGGAGCATGTGGCCGAGTGTCTTCCCGAAATCTGTACGCTGGATTGCGGCACCATGAATTTTGCCGAAGCTGACTATGTCATGACCAACACGCCAGGCATGCTGCAGGCGATGGGCCGGATGATGACGCATCTGGGCGTGAAGCCTGAGATCGAAGCATTCGACACTGGTCATCTGTGGTACGCCAAGCAGCTGGTGAAGGACGGCGTTCTGGACAGCCCTGCACTGGTTCAGCTGTGCATGGGCGTGCCGTGGGGTGCGCCGGATGATCTGAATACCTTCATGGCCATGGTGAATAACGTGCCTGATGACTGGACATTCAGCGCATTTGCGCTGGGACGGAACCAGATGGCATATGCGTCGGCTTCGGTTCTGGCGGGCGGCAATGTGCGCGTTGGGCTTGAGGACAACCTGTTCCTCGACAAAGGCGTTCTTGCGGAAAACTGGCAGCTGGTTGAGCGGGCGAACACCATCGTTTCGAACATGGGCGCGCGGGTGATCGGCGCGCAGGAAGTGCGTGAGAAGCTGGGGCTGGTGAAACGAGCACCTAAGGGCTGAATTTTCTCCTTGTAGGAAGTTCGCCTTGCCATGACACCGGGGCATCAACTGAGGGAATGAGACTCATGAAAGTGATGTTGCTGTGTCTGGCTGTCGTTGGAGCGGGGCTTATGGCGGCTTGCCTTCCGGCGGATGAAAAGGCGGAGGCGGCTACTGTGAACAATGGGAGGCAGGCTTGCGAAGCCAAAGGTGGTGTGTACGAGGTTGCAGGCAAAGCCCAGCAATATGTGTGCGTTCTGCCGCTGGCAGATGCGGGCAAGACCTGTGAAAAAGGTTCGGACTGTCAAGGCTTTTGCCTGTCCGAGACCAAACAATGCAGCGCGGTCACGCCGCAGTTCGGGTGCATTCCTCATCTGGATGAGACGGGACGCGAGCTGGTGATCTGTATCGACTAGGAAAAGATATGACAAAAACAGCAGCTATCATCGGTGGTGGTGTCATCGGCGGCGGGTGGGCCGCGCGGTTCTTGCTTAACGGCTGGAACGTCCGTGTGTTTGATCCGGACCCGGAGGCCGAGCGCAAGATTGGTGAGGTCCTGGACAACGCGCGCCGATCTCTGCCGGGGTTGAGTGATGTGCTTTTGCCGTCTGAGGGCGCGCTTACCTTTCACGATGATCTGACTGACGCCGTGCAAGGCGTCACCTGGATTCAGGAAAGCGTGCCCGAACGGCTGGAACTGAAGCTGAAGGTATACAAAAGCTTGCAGGATGCCTGCGATCCGGAGGCGATCATCGGGTCGTCAACCAGCGGGTTCAAACCGTCCGAGCTGCAGGAAGGCGCGTTGCGTCCTGAACAAATCGTGGTGACACACCCGTTTAATCCGGTTTACCTGCTGCCGCTGATCGAATTGGTACCGACCGACAAGAACCGGCCTGAAATGGTCGACCGCGCGAAGGATCTGTTGAAATCGGTGGGTTTCTTCCCTCTGCATGTCAAAAAAGAGATCGACGCGCATATTGCTGACCGGTTCCTTGAAGCCGTCTGGCGCGAGGCGCTGTGGTTGGTCAAGGACGGTATCGCCACGACTGAAGAGATCGACGAAGCAATTCGCATGGGTTTTGGCATTCGCTGGGCACAGATGGGTCTGTTCGAGACCTACCGTGTGGCGGGCGGTGAGGCGGGGATGCGGCACTTCATGGCGCAGTTCGGCCCGGCGTTGCAATGGCCCTGGACCAAGTTGATGGATGTGCCCGAGTTCACTGATGAGCTGGTCGACATGATCGCGGATCAGTCTGACGCACAATCGGGCATGCACTCGATCCGCGAATTGGAGCGTATTCGCGACAACAACCTTGTTGGCATGATGCGGGCGCTCAAGGCGCAGAATTATGGGGCCGGTGCTGTTCTGAACCAGCATGACGTGGCGCTGAAACCGGGCGCACTTCCGACGATGGATCAGGCCGATCTGAGCCAGCCAATTCTGACCTTGTCGCGCGCGGTGCCGTTGGACTGGACCGACTATAACGGTCACATGAACGAGGCGCGTTACCTTGAGGCCTTCGCCGCGGCGACCGACCGGTTTATGGAGATCATTGGGTGTGATGCGGATTACATCTCCTCGGGCGGCAGTTACTTTACGGCCGAAAACCACATCCGCTATATCGACGAAGTCCACGCGGGTGCAAAGATCGAAGTGCGCACGCAGATGCTGTTGGGGCAGGGCAAGAAACTGCACGTGTTCCATTCAATGTTCGAAGGCGACAAGCTGTTGGCCACGGGCGAAAGCTTCCTGCTGCATGTCAGTCTGGAAACCCGTCGCCCGAGCGCACCTTCGGCAGAGATCGAAGACGCTATGGCCCGGATCGCCGAAGCTCAGGCTGGATTGCCTTATCCTGAAGGTGCGGGTGCTGCGATCCGCAAACCGGCATGAGTGGGCGCGTTCTGATCACGGCTGGCGCGTCGGGCGTTGGCCGCGCTATGGCCGAAGCCTTTGACGCAGCTGGTGCGCAGGTCTGGGTGGCTGACGTCAACCCGAAGGCGCTGTCAGATTGTCCGGCCCATTGGCAGCGGTCCGAGGCGAACGTCGCGGATGAGGATACCGTAGCCACCTTGTTCCAAGACATCGAGGCGGAATGGGGTGGTTTGGACACCCTGTGCGCAAACGCAGGAATCGCGGGACCAACCGCTTCGGTTGAAGACGTTGCATTGGACGATTGGCGCATGTGCCTTGCAGTAAATCTGGAGGGTGCCTTTCTGTGCGCCAAACACGCCGCTCCAATTCTGAAACGTCAGGGCAGTGGCGCGGTGGTCATTACGTCTTCGACGGCTGGCCAATACGGATACCCAAATCGCGCGCCTTATGCTGCTGCGAAGTGGGGGATGATCGGTCTGGCCAAGACTCTGGCGATGGAGCTTGGCGCGCATGGCGTGCGATGCAATGTCATCTGCCCTGGCTCAGTAGAAGGCCCACGGATGGAAGGCGTGCTGCAGCGAGAAGCCGACGCCAAGGGCATGACGCGGGACCAGGTCTATGAGGGTTACGCCTCGGGCACTTCAATGGGTCGCTTTGTCGAAGGTCACGACATCGCCAATATGGCCGTGTTCCTTGCATCGGATGCGGCGCGGCTGGTGTCGGGGCAGGTGATTGCCGTCGATGGGCACACCGTCAACCCCGACCCGAAAATTTAACCCTGATTGGGTCCGCGAATCTGGCGGATGCTCTGGCGAACCGCCTGCCAGTCGCGGGCTTGCTGCATGTTTCCGGCGTCTTTGCATTCGCGCATCTTCTGCGCGGCTTCCGCCTCGGCCTGATCTCCGTGGGCGGAATAAAGCGCCCGTGCGTATTGAGCAGTTTTTAATGCGTCCATTCTTATTGTCCTCCGTAGTGATCGGATCGCTCGAAAGTTCGCGCCAAGTGACGATATCACACCTTGGTCGCTTACGCATCTATGGGACCGCAATCAGGCGGAAATCGTTGATCGCAGCTGCCTGAGGTGTTCGGGGAAATCCCGCGCCGTCACATCCGCTTCGCGCACCAACGTATCGAAATGACGGGAGAAAACTTCGATCCTGTCGCGGTCCCGAAAGGCCATATAGTGGCTGCCCGCGTAGAACACACACAGCAGCGGGCCAAAAATCGTGACGGGCGCAGAGTAGAGGCGTTTGGCGTCAAACAGATAGATGCGCATGCGGGGATAAAGCTGGTCGCTCAGCTCTAACAGATGGTCGATCTGTTCCAGACGGATTTTCGGGCACAGGCCTTCGTAATAGCCGGTCGCGCGGGCAAAGCTGTCGATCTCATACAGTGGCATGGCGATTTCATAGTCTGATTGCGCGCTGCGCATCCATGTCAGGCGGTCTTCTGATGCGCCGATGGCCTGATCCGCTGTTCGCCCCAGATGCGGGGCGTATTCCCACTCTAGCACGGCGCGGGTTTTCAGCATGTCGGGCAGGGTGGCAGGTACATAGCGAACCTTGTAGCCAGCCGCCTCTTTGTGCCATTCAAAAATGCGCTCATCGACCAGCGCGCGTGGCGCCTTGGTCATACTCAGAGAAAGCGCCAGAAGCTCTGCAGCGCTTTCGGGCCGATCCGATAAGCTCAGCAGCCAGTCAGCCGAAACACCAAGCGCTGTGGCGCAGCTGCCAACGACATGCGCGTTCGGCAGGCGCGCACCTTCGCCAGTCAAAAGTTGGGATACGGTTGATCGGTCCACACCGATATCCCGGGCCAGCGCGCTTTGGCTGATGTCACGTTCTTCCATCGCGCGGGCAAGGCGTTGGCGAAACTGCGCAGCGCGATCTCGTTTGTCTAATTTATCCGTCATATGATGATTTATATCATGAGTGATGAGTTTTGTTAATCATATTCAGAATTTTCAACTCGGCCACGATCCGTAATTCTTAAAACATAACAATAATATGGGTGACGGAATGGAAACGCGACGAAGATCGGTCGTGAAGGCTGTGGTGTGGAATGCGATGGGCCTGGTCATGATGACGCTGGTGGGTCTGATCGCGACAGGCTCGGCTGCAGTTGGCGGGACGTTGGCGATTGTGAACACGGGCATCGGCCTGACGATGTACGTGATCTACGAGCGCGTCTGGGCAGGCATCACATGGGGCCGAAATGTCTGAGCGGCCAGGTCCCGAGTGGGGCACCTTTGCCCTGATCATTGCGTGCTATGCGGCGTGGCTGGCGGTGATATTCACACTTCCCGCCTGGCTGGCCATCCCCGCCATGGGCTTGGTCGCAGCGTTGCATTCATCACTGACCCATGAGGCGCTGCACGGGCACCCGTTCCGTACGCGCTGGGTGAACGAGGCGCTGATGGCGCTGCCGCTAACCTTGTTCATTCCGTACAACCGGTTCCGCGACCTACATCTGGCGCACCACAGGGATTCGACCCTGACCGACCCCTATGACGACCCCGAGTCGAACTATCTGGACCCGAAGGTTTGGAATACGCTCAAAAGCTGGCAAAAGCGACTGTTGAGAGCGAACAACACGCTGCTCGGGCGTATGGTGGTAGGCCCGGCGATTGGTCAGTATATCTTCTTCCGGGATGAGTTGCGTGGCGCCAAACGCGGAGACAGAGCCGTACTGTTGGCATGGGGGCTGCACCTGATTGGGGTGGCCGCGGTTTTGTGGGTGGTTAATGGGTCTCCAATGCCTGTATGGGCCTTTGTTCTGTCTGCTTACATTGGTTTGGGCCTGGTCAAGATCCGGACGTTTCTTGAACACCGAGCGCACGAAAACTCCAGTGCCCGAACGGTCATCGTCGAAGATCGCGGGTTGTTGGCTTTTTTGTTTCTGAACAACAATCTGCACGTCGTTCATCACATGAATCCCGGCGCTCCGTGGTACCGGTTGCCTGCGCTTTATCGTGCAGGGAAAGACCGCTATCTGGCCAGCAACGAGGCTTATGTCTATCGGTCTTACGGGCAGATTTTCCGGTCCTATTTCTGGCGTACCAAGGACCCGGTCGAGCATCCGCTCTGGCCAAAGGGTTGATTTGACGACACAAGGGAATCCATGAGTTTGTGGATTCCCATCACCATCGCCGCCGCGGCATTTCAGACCGTGCGGTTCATGCTGCAAAAGTCGCTGAGCACCGTGAAACTTTCGGCAGCCGGCGCGACTTTTGCGCGGTTTGCCTATTCCATGCCGTTGGCAGTCCTTGCGCTGATCGTGGCAATGCAATTGACCGGATTCAGCCTACCGGCCCTGACTGGGCGTTTCTGGTTGTTTGCAGTGATCGGCGGGACAACGCAGATTTTGGCGACCATCTGCGTGGTGGCCCTGTTCAAACAACGCAATTTTGCCGTCGGTATTACATTCAAGAAGACCGAAGTTATCCAAACCGCCATCGTCGGATTTCTGGTCCTGGGCGATCAGGTGTCCTCGGGTGCGTTGTTTGCGATTGTTCTGGGACTGGTGGCTGTCTTGCTGTTATCGAAAAGCCCTGGTGGGGAAGGGGCTTGGTGGGCACACCTCACCAACCGTGCATCGCGCCTTGGGCTGGGTTCGGGCGTGCTGTTTGCTTTCTCATCCGTCAGCTATCGCGGTGCCTCGTTGGAGCTGGGGGATTTAGACGCCTGGTTCCGGGCGCTGGTCACTTTGGCAGTGGTGGTTTCGTTCCAATTCCTCAGCATGGGGCTGTGGTTGCTGTGGCGCGACCGGGCTGAGCTGCACGCAGTTTGGGACACACGCCGAACGGGCGTTTTTGTCGGGCTAACCAGTCTATGCGGTTCGTTCTGCTGGTTTTTTGCCTTCACGCTGCAAAACGCGGCCTATGTCAAAGCTCTGGGGCAGGTCGAGCTGATCTTCAGCCTGTTCGCCTCGATCTTGTTTTTCCGCGAAATAATCACCCGGCGCGAGATCGCCGGGATGACGTTGCTTGGTGCCTCGATACTGGCACTGGTGCTTACGATTTAGCCTGCGCGGCGCTCGTCAAAGCTGAGGGCGATGAAGCTGGGCAGGTGATCGCCCATGCCGACAACTGCAGGGCCCCTGTCGTCTCTGCGGCCGCGACCTTTGGACTCTTTGTCCTTACGGGGCTCTCTATCCTTGCGCGGTTCTCTATCCTTACGAGGCTCTCTTTCCGTGCGTGGCTCGCTTTTGCGCCGATCGGACTTTTTGGTGTCCGCCGCTTTGGGCTGATTCTCGGTTTTTGGGGTATCGGCTTTGGAATCATCCGCCTCAATCGGGTTGTTCAGGCGGGGAATTTCCTTCTGAATCAACTTCTCCACCGCCGCCAGCGCCTTTTCATCGCGGGAAGAGCAGATCGTGATCGCCTTGCCCTCACGCCCGGCGCGACCGGTGCGGCCA
The DNA here is from genome assembly GCF_059612305.1 of Ruegeria sp. CDSA033. Classification (NCBI taxonomy): domain Bacteria; kingdom Pseudomonadati; phylum Pseudomonadota; class Alphaproteobacteria; order Rhodobacterales; family Roseobacteraceae; genus Ruegeria; species Ruegeria sp. CDSA033. The sequence goes on from NZ_JBXWQI010000005.1 coordinate 48,575, forward strand.
ATGCGGTGGACGTAATCCTCGGGGTGGCCGGGGACGTCGAAATTGATCACATGGCTGACGGATGGCACATCCAATCCGCGCGCGGCCACGTCCGAGGCCACGAGTAGGCGCAAAGACCCGTCCCGGAAGCCGTCGAGTGTTTTCGTGCGCTGGGATTGATCCAGATCGCCGTGGATAGCGGCGGCGTCATAGCCGTATTTCTTGAGAGACTTGGCGCAGATATCCACATCGGTCTTGCGGTTGCAGAAGATGATGGCGTTGGTGCACTTCTCGCCTTCAGCGTCGATCAGCGCCCGCAGGACATTGCGTTTCTGGCTGGCCTCACGATCCCGACGACCGCCTTTGAACATGACAACGCCCTGTTCAATAGTTTCCGAAGCGGTGGCTTGACGCGCAACCTCGACCCGCGTGGGTGCAGACAGGAAGGTGTCGGTGATCCGCTCAATCTCGGGGGCCATAGTGGCCGAGAAGAACAAGGTCTGGCGCGTGAACGGCGTCAGCGAGAAGATGCGTTCGATATCGGGGATGAACCCCATGTCCAGCATCCGGTCAGCTTCGTCGACAACCATGATCTGAACACCGGTCAAAAGAAGCTTGCCGCGTTCGAAATGGTCCAGCAGGCGACCCGGCGTGGCGATCAGGACGTCAACGCCCCGGTCGATCAACGCGTCCTGTTCTTTGAAGCTGACGCCGCCGATCAGCAGCGCTTTGGTCAGTTTCAGGTGCTTGGCGTAGGTGTCGAAATTCTCGGCCACCTGCGCGGCCAGTTCCCGGGTCGGGCACAGCACCAGCGAGCGCGGCATACGTGCACGGGCGCGCCCACGGGCCAGCAAGGTGATCATCGGCAGTGTGAAACTTGCAGTCTTGCCGGTCCCTGTCTGAGCAATGCCCAGAACATCGCGCCCTTCCAGGGCCGCGGGTATCGCGCCTTCCTGAATTGGCGTGGGCGTTTCGTATCCGGCTTCCTCAATGGCTTTGAGGACCTTCGGGTTCAGGTTCAGTTCGTTGAATTTTGTCATGTATGTCCGGTTCATGCGGACACTAGACCTAGCCCGCGCGTCAAAGGAATGCCGGGCCCGGATGGCCATACGCTGTCAGGCGCATTTCGGCTTTGCGCGGACATAACAAAATCATGGGGCAGGGTCAAATGAAGAGCCCTTAACCTGACGTCGCCAGCGCCCACTGCTGGTTTTCTGCAACAATTCAGCAACTTCCAGGAAAGTGTTTCGCAACCTTCGCGTCCAGATCCAGCGGTCTGTGCCGGATCAACCCATATTCTTCGAGACGTGCGCGTACGCCAAGATCGGCACCGCTAATTTCGTCATAGAACGCGCGCAAGCCGTCCTGGCCCTGTTCTGTCTCGATCCAGTTGAACAGCTCATTCTTGTTCAGACCGCCCAGTTCGCGCGGAACATTAGGGGACATGCCGGGTTGATAGGACCCACGCGCCATCCGGAACTGATAATGCGCCGCCCAGTGGTTCCAATCCGGGGCGTGGCGATGACATAGCTCTAACCCCGGAAGTTCAAATTTGCATGGCAGAAGCTTTTTGTTTTGAAACAAGTTGTGGATGCGAAAGTTCAGCTTTTCCAAACCTGTACGGACAAATAATTTGCCCTGAACGTGGCTAAGAAACCCGCCAAGAACAAAGCCACCATAGTTGGGATAGATCGACTGCACCATGGCCGAGCGGTCCGGGCCGCTGGGGATATGCGCCTTAAACAGATCTTCGCCGCCTGCCATTTCTTCCATCGGCCGGACGCGGACGGCCGGGATGTCGGCGGGGACGGATTGCAACTGATCTGGGATCGGTTTTGAGGACCACAGAAACTCATCCACATCGATATGGGCCAGCCAGTCCAAATCGGTGTTGCGATAGGCGAATGTGGCATGAAGCGTCTGGCGAACCTGATGGCGGTCCGGGCGGTCACGTTTGCGTTTTTCCCAAAAGGCATCGTCGCAGATTCGCGCACTTATCTTCGGGTGTTTCCTCAGAGCCCGGTGGGCCTCACGATTGGGTTCGTCCAGATAGATATACAGATAGTCCGCACCCAGATCGAGGTGATGAGCGGCGAACCTCAAAATGTTCTCCGTCGGCCCGCGGACCATGGAAACGATACCCCAGGTCGTCATTCGCGCGCTTTCCTACGCGCTGCACGAGTCCTGCGCATCTTGGCCAGGCGCCGGAACACTGTGCCGGGATCGCGATTCAAAGCCGTGAAGAGATGATCCGAATGCTCAGCCCACAACCGACAAAACAGAGTGGGGGCGTGGTTCGGCCAGGATCTCTTCCGCGGATTCGAGATGAGCTGCGCGTTCAGAAAGGCCAGTTCAGATTTTCCGACGAATTCCTGCGCGATTTGTCGGCGTTTGCGCGCCCAGGATGTGTCGGCTTCACCGGGTTGCGACTGCGTTGCGCTTTGAGGAACAATCTGACGCGTCAAATGGGTCAGATCGACATCTTCTGCCGGCAGTACCTCGTCCGAGAAGTCGAAAGGCGCTCGCCGCCTTTCGAACCTGTCTTGCAGGGCGGGCAGGCCACCCGAATACGTCAGATTATCATTCATTCGTACTTTCGGCCCGTGCCATCACGCCATCATCTCCTTCGTGGCCGTCAGGCTCAGCTCGGGATAGTCGCGGACGACCCGGTCGATGTCCCACTGCAGGCGGGTCAGATAAACGATATCGCCGTCATGATCATGGGCGATGTGCTGCTTGTTGGCTTCGACGAATTTTTCGACTTCGACCTTGTCGCCGCTGACCCAGCGGGCCGAGGTGAATTGCGACGCCTCAAACCGTACGGGCAGGCCGTATTCCATCTCAATCCGGCTGGCGAGCACTTCGAATTGCAACGCGCCGACGACGCCCACGATAAAGCCCGATCCGATCGAAGGTTTGAACACCTTGGCCGCGCCTTCTTCGGCGAATTGCATCAGGGCTTTTTCCAGATGCTTGGCCTTCATCGGATCGCCGGGGCGCACGGTTTGCAGCAGTTCCGGCGCGAAAGAGGGGATGCCGGTCACTCGGATCGCTTCGCCTTCGGTCAGCGTGTCACCGATGCGCAATTGGCCGTGGTTAGGGATGCCGATGATATCACCGGCCCAGGCCTCTTCGGCCAATTCACGGTCGGACGCCAGAAACAGCACAGGGTTCGAAATCGCCATCGGTTTTTTCGACCGCACATGGGTCAGTTTCATACCGCGCTTGAAATGGCCCGACGCCATACGAACAAAAGCCACGCGGTCGCGGTGCTTGGGGTCCATATTTGCCTGCACTTTGAAGACAAAACCGGCGACCTTCTTTTCGTCGGGTGCGATCTGACGCGGTTCGGCAGACTGGATTTGCGGCTGCGGGCCATAGGCACCAATGCCTTCCATCAGTTCCTTCACGCCGAACGAGTTGATGGCTGAGCCGAACCAGATCGGGGTCATATGCCCCTCAAGCACCGCCTGCGGGTCCATGGCGGGCAGCAGCTCGCGCGCCATCTCAACCTCTTCCAGGAACTTTTCCAACAGGTGCTCGGGCACGTGTTCGGCCAGTTTCGGGTCGTCCAGCCCATTAATTTCGATGCTTTCCGCTACCTTGTTACGGTCGGCGCGGTCCATCAATTCCAACCGATCGCGCAGCATGTCATAGCAGCCGATGAAATCGCGGCCCACACCAATTGGCCACGCAGCAGGAGTGACGTCGATGGCCAGCATTTCCTGAATTTCGTCGATGATCTCGAACGTATCGCGACTTTCGCGGTCCATCTTGTTACAGAAGGTCAGGATCGGCAGATCACGCAGGCGACAAACCTCGAACAGTTTCTGCGTCTGGCTTTCCACGCCTTTCGCGCCGTCGATCACCATCACAGCGGCGTCCACGGCTGTCAGCGTGCGATAGGTATCCTCGGAAAAGTCTGAGTGACCGGGCGTATCCACCAGATTGAACCTGAAGGTGTCATAGTCAAATGACATTGCCGATGCGGAAACCGAGATACCGCGATCCTTCTCCATCTGCATAAAGTCCGAACGGGTGCGCCGCGCTTCGCCCTTGGCGCGCACCTGACCGGCCATCTGAATAGCGCCCCCGTACAACAGGAACTTTTCAGTCAGCGTCGTTTTGCCCGCATCCGGGTGCGAGATGATGGCGAATGTCCGGCGCCGGGCGATCTCGGGCGGCAAAACGGGTTGGTTCGAGGCGATATCAAGCATGAACGCGCGTATATGCGGGGAATTCTGCCGAGGCAAGACAAAGGGGGTGTTCAGAATCGCCTAGTGATGGCAAAAAGAACATATAGTGAACAAATAATGGAGAGGTGTGATGAATTTAAAAGAAATCGCAAACGAACTGGTCGCTGGTTGCCGCGAGGGCCGGGCCAAAGCGAATTTGGATAAGCTCTATGCAGACAATGCTGTTTCTGTCGAAGCTGTGGATTACTCGGGTATGGGGCGCGAAGTCGCCGGGCGCGACGCAATCCGCGGCAAACACGAATGGTGGGAAGGCGCACATGATGTAACCGAAGCTTCGGTAAGTGACCCATTTGTGCATGGTGAGGACCGCTTTTCCGTAATTTTCGAAGTGAAGGGTACTGTTGAGGAAAGCGGTGACAGCTTTGATATGCGCGAAGTCGCCATTTACCACGTCGCGGATGGCAAGATCGTGCGCGAAGAGTTCTTTTACTAACGTGTTTTGGTTTCTGGTCTTCCCTGAAAGGCTGGTGCTAGATGTGCGGCAAAGACAGGGAGGATCAGATGGATCTGGGAATTAGAGGAAAGCGCGCGCTGGTTTGTGCCAGCAGCAAAGGTCTGGGTCTGGGCTGTGCCGAGGCGCTTGCAGCGGCCGGCGTTGATCTGGTGATGAACGCGCGCGGGTCTGAGGCTTTGGAAGCCGAGGCCACGCGCCTGCGATCTGAACATGGGGTGGACGTGCAAACCGTCGCCTGCGATGTGACCTCGGTTGACGGGCAAGAGCAGGTAATCGAAGCCGCGCAGAATGTTGATATCCTTGTGACAAATGCTGGAGGCCCGCCCCCGGGTTTGTGGTCGGACTGGGATCGCAATGATTTCATCAAAGCGCTGGACTCCAACATGCTGACGCCAATTGCGTTCATGAAGGCTTTGTTGCCTGGGATGATGGACAAAGGCTGGGGCCGGGTGGTGAATATCACCTCGCAATCTGTGCGCGCACCGATCCCCGCACTGGGTCTGTCGAACGCGGCCCGCACCGGATTGACAGGCTATGTTGCCGGAACTGCGCGTCAGGTCGCACCAAAAGGTGTGACGATCAACAACTTGCTGCCGGGCATTCATGCCACTGACCGGGCGGATTCGTTGGATGGTGGTGTCGCCGCGCAAAAAGGAATTTCGATGGACGAGGCGCGCGCTGAACGCGCGGCAACCATCCCGGCGCGCCGGTATGGAACGCGTGAAGAATTTGGTGCAGCCTGTGCGTTCCTGTGTTCGCAGAACGCTGGTTTCATAGTCGGGCAAAACATACTGCTGGACGGTGGCGCCACCAATCTGACGATGTGATCATGGCACAAAACTTCTCGCTTAAAGATCAACTGTTTAATGTCGAAAAGATCCGCTATTTGGCGGGATTTTTCGCGGGCGCGGACCCGACCTTTGATGCCGAGTCGTTTGAGGCGCAGGTCATGTCACGTCTGCTGGATCTGGAGCTGAAAGAGAGGATGGCCTGGATCGCCGAATGTCTGCAACAGGCGGTGCCGGGCGACTTGCCTCAGATCGCACCTACGCTGCTGCGCGCCTTGCCGCCGCCTTTGGATCCCGGCAAAACGGATGATGATTTTGGTGATTTCATCTTTGCACCGCTGGGTGACTGGGTTGTTGCCGTGGGGATGGATCATCCGGAGCAGTCATTGGATGTGCTTGAGGAATTGACTCAGAGGTTTTCAATGGAATGGGCCATACGTCCGTTCCTCAACACCCATCAGGAACAGGTGCTGGCGCGGATGCAGGAGTGGTGCGTGCATGACAGCTATCACGTGCGCCGACTTGTAAGCGAAGGCACAAGGCCGCGTCTGCCTTGGGGGCAGGCGGTGGGGCTGGACCTGACCGATCCGCTGCCTCTATTGGATCGGCTGCATGCCGATGGGACGCGATATGTCACCCGTTCAGTGGCCAACCACCTGAATGACATCACCAAGAAAGACCCGGATCTGGTTTTGGACCGGTTGCAGGATTGGGGCAGGAACGGGCGGCAGGATCAGGCCGAGATGGGCTGGATGACCTCGCACACTTTGCGCGGGCTTGTGAAAGCAGGCCATCCGCGCGCCATGAAGGCTCTGGGTTTTGACCCGGACGCGAAGGTTTCGGCCGATGTCACCATCAAGGGTGATGCCCAGATCGGCGGTGCGCTGGAATTCGATGTAATGCTGAGTGGTAACGGCGACCAACCAGTTTTGGTTGATTACATTGTTCATTTTCAAAGACCTGGGGGCAAAACCTCAACCAAGGTACACAAGCTGAAACAGTCCGCTTTGGCAGATGGTGCTCTTACCCTGACCAAAAAGCACAAGCTTAAAGGTGACGCGACCACGTTCAAACTTATCCCCGGTGCGCATCGGCTTGAGATACAGGTTAACGGCAAACTGCGCGCGGGTGTTGATTTCGAACTGTTGGCATAACCCCTACAACCCCTCACGCTTTCGTCAGATTCTAAAGGCTCGGATTGCGCCAAGCCCCGCGCTGCATTAGCTGCTATGCAGCCATCAGACAGAAGGATAACCGCGATGAAGCATGAGGCAGTGCAGAATTACTATGGCGAAGTCTTGCAGGGCAGCTCGGACTTGCAGACAAACGCGTGTTGTACGCCTGATGACATGCCGGATCATGTCAAAAAGATCCTGTCAAAAATTCATGACGAAGTTCTGACGCGCTACTATGGCTGCGGTCTGATCGCTCCGCACGACCTTGAGGGGATGAGCATTCTGGATCTCGGCTGCGGTGCGGGACGTGATGTTTATGCCTTGTCCGCAATGGTAGGTGAAAAGGGGCGCGTTGTGGGTGTGGATATGACACCGGAACAGCTGGACGTCGCGCGGGCGCATCAGGACTATCACGCGCAAGCCTTTGGGCATTCTGACAGCAATGTGGAATTCCACCATGGCTATATCGAAAAGCTGGACGAGCTTGACCTGGAACCCGGTTCTTTTGACATTATCGTCTCGAACTGCGTGATCAATCTGGCCACCGATAAAGAGGCTGTTTTGCGTGGTGCGCATCGGTTGCTGAAAGACGGGGGCGAGATGTATTTCTCGGACGTCTACGCCGACCGCCGAGTGCCTAAAGAGATGGCCGAGGATGAGGTTTTGTACGGTGAATGCCTGTCCGGCGCGTTGTATTGGAACGATTTTCTGTCGATGTCGCGCAAAGCGGGCTTTGGCGATCCGCGCCGTGTCACGCATCGTCCGCTGACTATTGAAAACGCGGTGCTCGAAGAGCGTGTTGCGCCTCTTAAATTCCTGTCCGCCACCTACCGTCTGTTCAAGCTGCCCGAGTTGGAACCTGCGTGTGAGGATTATGGCCAGGCCGTGATCTACAAGGGCACCATCCCGAACGCCCCGCATCTGTTCGAACTGGATGATCACCACGCGATCGAGGCAGGCAAGGTCTTTCCTGTCTGCGGCAACACTTGGATGATGTTGAAAGACACCCGTTTTGCCCGGCATTTCGACTTCATTGGCGATTTCTCGACCCATTACGGGATATTCGAAGGCTGCGGTGGTGAAAGCCCGTTTGAAGCCACGGGCGAGGCCCCATCAGGCGGCTGTTGCTGATCTCTTGCACCTGAGGGGCGGGGTTGTTATCCCCGCCTAAGCCCGATGGAATTGATCGGGAAAGGCAACGGGGCCCATCGGTGACAGAAAACGCTACTCCTCCTCGGTTGGAAATCCGAAATCTGATCGCCCGGTATGAGGGGCGGGTCGTTGTGGATGACGTCTCGCTGACGGTGCGGGCGGGGCAGGTGACCTGTCTGCTTGGCCCGTCAGGCTGCGGCAAGTCGACAACCCTGCGCATGATCGCCGGGGTCGAGATGCAGGAATCCGGTGAAATCTATGTCGATGGCAAGTTGATCTGTGACACGGTGTTTCGTGTGCCGCCCGAACGGCGTGAAATAGGGCTGATGTTTCAGGACTTTGCCCTGTTTCCGCATCTCAGCGTTGCCGACAATGTGGCCTTTGGCCTGAAGGGGCATAGGGACGAAAAACGCGCCCGCGTCGAAGCACTGCTGCGCAAGGTCGACCTGATGCGTTTCGTCGACGACTACCCGCATCATTTGTCAGGTGGCGAGCAGCAACGTGTGGCACTGGCCCGCGCATTGGCCCCGCGTCCGCGGATCATGTTGATGGATGAGCCTTTCTCGGGCCTCGACAACCGGTTGCGGGACGGCATTCGGGATGAAACGCTTGCGATCCTCAAGGAAGAGGACGCCGCAGTTGTTCTAGTCACGCATGAGCCGGAAGAAGCGATGCGCATGGCGGATGAAATCGCCCTGATGCGGCGCGGTAAAGTCGTGCAACAAGGCGCGCCCTACAACGTCTTTACCCGCCCGGCGGACAAGGCGGCGGTGGCGTTTTTTAGTGATATCAATGTTTTACCATCCAAAGTGAATGGAGCCTTGGCCGAAACGCCATTCGGGCAATTTCTGGCACCCGGCGTTCCGGACAATACAGATGTCGAGATCGTATTCCGCCCACAGCACGTGCGGCTGGACTTTGACCGTAACGGCAAGGGCCCGCTGCCGACACCGACCGACGGCGTTGCGGCGCGGGGCGTGGTCGAGCGGGCACGGTTTTTGGGCAACGAAAGCCTTGTTGAATTTCGGATGGACCATGACGGCTCGATCCTGAGGGCGACGGTGCCCAATGTCTTTGTTCCCAGTCCGGGACGGGTCATGTGGCTGACCATTCGTCGCGACAGGTGTTTCGTTTTCCCGGTTTAGGCTGGAAAGCCACAGTTTAGCGCCAAGTGGTGCGCGAAAGCATCAGATTGGACGCGCGCTTTGCTTGCCGCGACGCGGGGGCGGGTCTATCAAGGGCAAAACGCCGGGTGGATGGGGCTTATGCGTATACTTCTGACCAATGATGACGGGATCAATGCCCCGGGGCTGATCGCACTTGAGGCGATTGCCGCCGATCTGGCAGGCCCGGATGGCGAGGTTTGGGTCGTAGCACCTGCGTTCGAACAATCGGGTGTCGGCCACTGCATCAGCTATACCCACCCAATGATGGTCGCCAAGCTGGGCGAACGCCGCTATGCCGCCGAAGGCTCGCCCGCTGACTGTGTGTTGGCCGGACTGCACGACGTCATGAAAGACACGCCGCCCGATCTGGTGTTGTCCGGTGTGAACCGGGGCAACAATTCGGCCGAGAACACGCTGTATTCCGGCACGGTGGGTGGGGCGATGGAAGCTGCCCTGCAGGGTATTCCTGCGATTGCCTTGTCGCAGTATTTCGGACCGCGCAACCTGGGTCTGGATGATCCTTTTGAGGCTGCAACGCGTTACGGGGCCGACCTCGTGCGGCGAATTCTGAAAGCAACGCCTGAAGAGCAGGGCGATTACCGCCTGTTTTACAACGTGAATTTCCCACCTGTGCCGGCGGATGAGGTTCTGGGGACGCGCATCGCGCCGCAGGGTTTTCGCCGGGATACCAATTTCTCGGTTGAACCGCACAGCTCGCCCTCGGGTCGGCGGTTCCTGTGGATCAAGGGCGGTTATCAGCACAATCCGACAGCACCCGGAACCGATGCGGCAGTTAACCTTGGGGGCTACATTTCGGTCACACCGATGCGTGCGGACCTGACGGCCCATGACGTTCTGGAACAACTGAAGTCGGTCGAATGAGCGGGCTTGATCCAGAAACAACCATGCAGTTCCTCTTTGCTCTGCGGTCGCGCGGGGTAACGGATGCGCGCGTTCTGGCCGCGATGGAACAGGTCGATCGGGGACGTTTCGTCAAAGGTCTGTTCGCCGAGCGTGCCTATGAGGATACACCGCTGCCGATTGCCTGTGGCCAGACGATCAGCCAGCCTTCAGTGGTGGGGCTGATGACACAGGCTTTGGATGTGCGCCCCCGTGATACTGTGCTGGAGGTTGGTACAGGCTCGGGCTATCAGGCGGCGGTTCTGTCCAAGCTGGCGCGCCGGGTCTATACGGTCGAACGTCATAAACGTCTGGTGCGCGAAACTGGCGAGCTATTTCGAGAATTGGGGATGACCAATGTGACGGCGATGCTGTCGGATGGGTCGTTCGGTTTGTCGGAACAAGCCCCGTTTGATCGTATCATTGTGACAGCCGCCGCCGAGGACCCGCCCGGGCCGCTCTTGGCGCAGCTCAAAATCGGCGGTATCATGGTCTTGCCGGTGGGACAGTCGGATGCGGTTCAGACCCTGATCCGGGTCAGACGCACCGAAACCGGCCTGGACTATGATGAATTGTTGCCCGTTCGGTTCGTGCCCCTGCTAGAAGGGCTTGGCAAAGACGGAGCGTAAAGAAATATTTCGCGATAAGCGCTGGAACCCCGGACAACAGGGGCAGGCGGTGAGGACAGTAAAATGAGAGCAGTTTCCAAATCAGCAGTCGCAGCAGGTGTTGCGTCTTTGGCGTTCCTCGCGGGATGCGAGGGCCCCATAGATTATGATCTGCGCGGCAATGTCGGTGGTTTTTCCACGGCCGATGCGGCGCAGGCGGCCACCGCGAACCGGCCTGCTCCGGATGCGCGTGGCGTGATCACCTATCCCAATTATCAAGTGGCCGTTGCGCGCCGGGGCGACACGGTTGGCGATATCGCTGCCCGGGTCGGATTACCGGCAGCGGAAGTCGCGCGTTTTAACGGATTGCAAGCTGCGGACCAGCTGCGTGATGGCGAGGTGGTCGCCTTGCCCCGTACCGTCAGCGCGGCCAGCTCTGTTGATATCGCGACAATCGCAGGCACCGCGATTGACGCAGCTCCGGCGGATGGGTCGGTGCGCACATCGACGCTGGAACCGGCACAACCAGCCGCCGCGCCTGCACCAGCCCCTGCGCCGGTGGGACCCGAGCCCATTCGCCACAAGGTCAAGCGCGGCGAAACCGCGTATACGATCGCCCGCTTGTATAACGTGCCGGTAGATGCCTTGGCCGAGTGGAACGGGCTGGGGTCTGACTTTACCGTCCGCGAAGGACAGTTTCTACTGATTCCCATCAAGAACCAGGCAGCACCCCGTCAGGAAGCTGCCGTTGCAACCGTTCCTGCGACCACGATCACCCAACCCGGGCAGGGCTCGCCCACGCCGACCCCGCCCAGTGCGACGCAACCGCTGCCCGATGAAGATATCAAGCCGGCAGAGCCCGCGCCAGACGTGACCGCCGAAGCACCCACAACGCAAAGCAATTCTGCGCTTGGCCTGCCGGTCACAGGAACGATCATCCGCACCTATAAAAAGGGCTCGAACGAAGGCATCGACATTGCGGCCTCGCCGGGTAGCCCGGTTAACGCTGCCGCTGCGGGCACCGTCGCCGCAATCACGGCCGACGCAGATCAGGTGCCGATCATTGTGGTAAAGCACAACAGCGATCTGTTGACCGTCTACGCGAATGTCGAGAACATCACTGTGAAAAAGGGTGCTCGCGTCAAGCGCGGCCAAAAGATCGCCTCCTTGCGCGGCGGCGACAATGCCTACGTCCATTTCGAGGTGCGTAAAGGGTTCGAATCTGTCGATCCGGAACCCTATCTGCGGTGAGGGTTATGGCCCTGAGCGGGCCGTACCTTCTGCCAGAGTATTTGAGAAAAGATGAAGCCCGTCACGCGTGCGGATCATAATCGCTTAGGCTCTTGCCGGGCTCGTCTGCGAAGACCTCGGGCAGGGGCAAGATTGCTTCGATCAGGTCTATGCGAAAAACACGGAACCCCTGACGTAACTCGCACCACGCCGTCAGCGTCCAGACGCGCCCCCAGTATTCCATGTGCAGCGGGCGTATGACCCGGTCAGTCAGAACGCCGTCGATCCGACGGTAAGACAGACGGAGTTTCTGGCGGGATTTGATGGCAGCGCGGATCGGGGCCATATGCGCCAGCCCACGCGCTGCATCGGCAAAGGGATAGACCGCAAATTTCCAACTATCAGCCTCGGCCACTACTTGCGTGGGCAACACGGCATCGATCTTGTCGGCCAGCGACGTGGCTGCGGCCTTGAGGTCGGGGTCTGCGGCTTCGGCTACGATGGCCATACCGAGGTTCAACGCCTCAAGTTCGGCAGGGGTCAGGTTCAGAGGGGGTAGGGTGATCTGCTCACGCACCATGTAGCCCACGCCGCGTTCGCCCTCGACGGGGACGCCCGAGGCAACCAGCGTATCCATGTCGCGATAGATGGTGCGAACCGACACCTCAAGTCGGTCCGCGATGTCCTGCGCACGGTGCAGTTTACCGTCGCGCAGGATCTGGATGATATCGAACAGCCGGTCAGAGCGGCGCATGGGATGTCCTGTGTGTCATGACGCTCCGATGGTCCAATAGATTGCATCATGGCGCATAGTCACCGTGTCCGGCGCGATTGCAGCCATCACCGCGGGGGCAAAATCCTGCTTGGGGAAGGCAACGGCGGCGGATTGAGCGCAATCCATGTCGGCCCAGATGACGGTGTCGGTCCAAAGCCCGTCATCACCTGCGCTGAGGCGCCGAAAGACAAAGCCATCTGCGTTGCGAACAAAGGATTCGGTGCCTTTCATGATGTTCACGAAATCCTCCTTTGTTACATCGGCTGCGAGTTTGAAGGTTACGGTTTCTGCGATTTGTGTCACGTCATGCTCCTGTTTTGATGAGACAGGGCCTTTCTACGTGCTCTCAACTGACATAAACCTGTCAGTTGAGAATTGCGAGTCCTCAAAAATCGCGTGATCCGTTCATTTTTGGGCACAGAACCGGGCCGACACGCTTTTGCGCTGGACCGCCCGCGCGTAAACACGGTGCCAGATCACATTCCCGGCGCGCGTGCGCCGACTTCAAAGGAGAAGAGACATGCTTAACAATATCGGACTTCCCGGTCTTCTGCTGATTGCCGTTGTGGTGCTGGTGCTGTTTGGCCGCGGCAAAATCAGCTCACTCATGGGCGAAGTGGGCAAAGGCATCACCTCGTTCAAGAAGGGCGTCAAAGAAGGTGCGGACGAGCTGGAGCAGGACGCGTCCGAAGTGGCCAAAGACGTCACGCCCGAGACAGACAAAGACAAGGTCTAAGCGCAGATGTTTGATCTGGGCTGGACCGAGCTTCTGGTCATCGGCGTTGTTGCCCTGATCGTTGTGGGGCCAAAGGATCTGCCGGTATTGTTCCGCAATGTCGGCCGCTGGGTTGGCAAGGCCCGTGGCATGGCGCGCGAGTTCAGCAGCGCCATGAACGAGGCAGCGGATCAGGCGGGAGTGAACGAGATCAAGAAGGGTCTGAATGCGGCTACCAATCCTGTGAACACTGCCATGGACGGCGTCAAAGAAGCTGCACAGGAAATGGCCAAGAGCATGGACCCGACCAAGTTCGACCCCGACAGCGAAACCGGCAAGCTGGCTGCTGAACGTGCCGAGCAGGCCAAGAAGATCCAGGCCTCGACCGCGCGTGCCGCTGCCGAGCGTAAGGCCAAAGAAGCTGCGGATGCGCTAGCCAAGGCTGAAGAGGCCGAAGCCGCGCTGAATACTGAAAGCAAGACATGAGCAATACCGACGAGATCGAAGACAGCTCGGCCCCATTGATCGAGCATCTGGCAGAACTGCGCACGCGGTTGATTCACTGCGTCGTGGCGTTCCTGATCGGGATGATAATCTGTTTCACGGTCGCTACGCCGCTGTTTAACTTCCTGACGAATCCCTTGTGTCAGGTTCTAGCTGATCGCGGACAGGATTGTGGGCTGATCTTCATCTCACCGCAGGAAGGTTTCTTCGTCGCTATCAAGGTTTCGTTGCTGGGCGGCTTCATACTGGCATTCCCCTATATCGGGATGCAGATGTGGCGGTTCGTGGCACCAGGCCTGTACCGGACAGAAAAGAATGCGTTCCTGCCGTTCATGCTGGCGTCGCCGTTCATGTTCCTGCTGGGGGCAAGCTTTGCATTTTACGTAGTCACGCCACTAGCTTACGACTTTTTCCTGGGCTTCCAGCAGTTCGGAGCGGAAGGCGAGGCAGTGGTTGACGGCACCGCCACAGCGCCGCTGAGCGTGGTCTTCCAGGGCTCGGCACAGGAATACCTGAACCTGACGATCAAGTTCATCGTGGCCTTTGGGCTGTGTTTCCAGCTGCCGGTTCTATTGACCCTGATGGGCAAAGCCGGGTTGGTAACTGCCGAAGGTCTGGGGGGCGTGCGTAAATACGCTGTGGTTGCCATTCTGGTTCTGGCCGCGCTGGTGACACCGCCTGACGTGATCACGCAGGTCATCCTGTTCGTGGTCGTCTATGGGCTGTACGAGGTTTCGATCTTCCTGGTCGCACGTGTTGAGAAGAAGCGCGAGGAACAACTGCGCGCCGATGGATACTATGACGACGAAGAAGAAGCGGATGAAGAGATCATTCAGGAAGAAGAAGGCAAGTAATCTTGATGATCGGTAACAATCAGGCGCGTCCGTCAGGGCGCGCCTTTTTTGTACGCGGCTCTTGTTGCGCCCGGCGGAACATGGTTTGAAACCAGCAAAACTGACCGGAGGCGCCCATGAACGACCAAGCCCTGAACCGTATCGCTGACGCCTTGGAACGCATGGCACCGGCCCCATTGGCCGCGCCCGACTTCGAAGCTGCCCCAGCTTTTGTCTGGCAAGTTGAGCCGGACCGGCTGGAGCCGGTCAAACAGGTCAACCGTGTCGATCTGGACCTGTTAGTGGGCATTAATCGTTCACGTGATACGCTGCTGGACAACACGCGCCGCTTTGCGGCCGGATACAAGGCCAACAACGCGCTGTTGTGGGGTGCACGGGGCATGGGTAAATCCAGCCTCGTCAAAGCCGTCCACGGTACGTTGCAGGAGGATTTTCCGGACCTCAAACTGGTCGAACTTCAGCGTGAAGACATGGGCTCGGTCGCGCGTCTTCTCAACCATCTGCGCGCAGCCCCACACCGGTTCATCCTATTCTGTGATGATCTGTCGTTCAGCCACGATGACCAGCACTACAAATCACTCAAGGCGGTGCTGGACGGAGGCATCGAGGGCCGTCCTGAAAACGTTGTTTTCTACGCGACGTCGAACCGCCGTCACCTGATGCCGCGGGACATGATTGAAAACGAACGCTCCAGCGCAATCAACCCGTCAGAGGCGGTCGAGGAAAAAGTCTCGCTCTCCGATCGGTTCGGCCTGTGGCTGGGTTTTCATCCCTGCGATCAAGATGAATATCTTGCGATGATCGACCGCTATTGCGCGGCTCATGGTGTATCCGTAGACGCCGAGATCCTGCGCGCCGAGGCCATAGAATGGCAAGCCACCCGGGGCGGACGCTCGGGTCGCGTGGCATGGCAGTTCTTTGTCGATCTGGCTGGGCGCAAGGGCGTACATATCGCGTAGACCACCCGCTACATCTGGCCAAAATATCCCCACCGGAGGCATGGCTAAAAGGGCTATACCTACAATAGCGTCAGAATTCGGGCCGCCTCATCCGCAGGGCTGGTCAACACATCGCGGTCTTCGCCGGGGTGGAACCGAGCGCGCACAGCCGTGGGCATCGGCGCGGGCTCCACGATCGACACGCGCGGACCCGTGCGTTCTGTCTCCACCGCCCAGCTGCGGGCAAGCGCCAATTGCGCGGCTTTGGTTGCTCCATAGATGCCATAGAACTTCTCACCCGCTTTGGGATCGTCAAAAAACACCGCATGGCCGCTGTCGCCCAACAGGGGCGCGATATACGGGATCAGAACCGACGTGGCTGTGGCGTTGATGTTGACCGCCTTCGCCCATTCCTTGGGGTCCACGAAATGCGCAGGCGTCAGGGCCGAGGTGTGGACTGCAGTGTGCATCCACAGATCAACTTTGCCCCATCGGTCATGAATCCCCCGGCACAGGGTCGCCATGGCGTTCGGATCCGCGATATCCATCGGTGCAAGCGTGGCCGCACCACCTTTGGCTTTGATACGGTCATCCAGCTCTTCCAACCCACCAGTGGTGCGGGCGACGGCGACGATGTGATACTCGGGTGCCAAAGCTTCGGCCAGGGCAGCACCCAAACCGCGCGAAGCCCCGGTGATGAGGGCAATTTTTGTCTGATCGGTCATAAAGGCGGTTTGAACCCATGCGCGCAGGGCGTCAAGACAGATTAACTTCCGGGGATTACGATCCGCTTGGTCTGGCCGCTTTGTCGCAGCATGACGCCTTCGTCATCAATGGCAATCACAGTACCCGACGACACCCGGCTACCGGGCTTGACCTCTTTGACCCGGCCTGACGACAGGCGCACCAACGCACGCATGTCAGCTTTCGGACCAAAGACGCCCAGCACAGAGACTGAGTTCTTCTTTAGCGCGCCCGTCTGTGTGGCCGCGTTTTTGACGTTGGCGTTTGACATGATTTCCGGTCTGGCCACGTCGGCCTGACCCCTTGTTTTATGAGTGGTTCGGCAAATGCGCTATCAAACGAAGGACAGGAACTAAAGAGGCAGGGATTGCGCGATAGCGCGGCTGAATAACTGCGCCGCTGAAGTTCCTGCAATTGCGGTTTCTTCATCGAAAAGTTGTGCGCGAAAACCAACCGATCAGGCGTGGCCCATACGTGAAAAAGCCCGCATCGCAATTGCGAAACGGGCCATCACTGCAATCTGATTCGCGGGCGTATTCTTAGCCGGACGCCAGTTTGGCCGCATTCCAGGACCCGCCGGGCACCTGCATGTCCTGTTTTTTCTTGCTGACCCGGCTGCTGTTTTCGAGGTTGTCCAGATAGTCTTCGCTGACGCTTCCGGTAATGTAATTTCCGTCAAAGCACGAGCAATCGAAGGATTCGATATCCGGGTTACCTTCCTTGGCGGACCAAATCAGGTCATCGAGATCCTGATAAAACAGGGCGTCTGCGCCCAGCTCCTGCCGAATATCCTCAATGTTCTTACCGTTTGCGATCAACTCATGCTTGGTGGGCATGTCGATGCCATAAACGTTGGGGAATTTCACCGGTGGCGAGGCGCTGGCGATGAACACCTTCTTGGCCCCGGCTTCGCGGCACATCTGAACGATTTTTTTGATCGTGTTGCCGCGCACGATGGAATCGTCGATCAGCAATACATTGTGGCCTTTGAACTCCAACGGAACGGCGTTCAGCTTGCGGCGTACGGATTTCTGACGCTCTTCCTGACCGGGCATGATGAATGTGCGGCCTACATAGCGGTTCTTGACCAGACCCTCACGGTAAGGAATGCCCGTGGCTTTCGCGACCTCAAGCGCCACAGGGCGCGCGCTGTCCGGCACAGGAATGATGCGGTCGATCTCAAGGCCTGCAGCCTCAATCTGGCGCGCCAGCGTCTGGCCCATACGCATCTGGGTTTTGTAGACCGAAACACCATCCAACAGCGAATCCGGACGGGCCAGGTAGACGTATTCAAAGATACAGGGGGTAAGCTGACCTTCAACCGCCTGGAACGTGTGCATGTTACCGTCGAGGTCAATCAGGATGGCCTCACCCGGTTTCACATCGCGCAGCTTTTCAAATCCGTTGATACCGAAGGCGACATCCTCGGACGCAAAGGCATAGTCGTCGCCGTCCCCATCCACATCGCGCTTGGCAACCGACAGAGGGCGAATGCCGTAGGGATCGCGGAACGCCAGCATACCAACGCCGGCCACCAGACAGATCACTGAATAGGCACCCTGAACGCGTTCCATCGTCATCTTCACACCGGCAAAGATGTTGCGGATGGGTTCGGCGTTGCCGTTGACCTTAATCGCGTCGGCCACTTTGTCCGCCAGAACATTCAGCATAATCTCGGAATCCGACGTGGTGCGCAGGTGGCGGCTGTACTTGGCGGTGACTTTCTCGCGCTGCTCTGCGGTGTTGGTGATGTTGCCGTTATGGACCAGATAGATGCCATAGGGCGCGTTGACGAAGAACGGCTGTGCCTCAGCCGCGCTAAGCGATCCGGCTGTAGGATAGCGCACATGCCCCATACCGACCTGTCCCAGCAGGGTCTCGGCGTCACTGGCGTTAAAGACGTCTTTGACCAACCCGTTGGCTTTCTTCTCACGGAAGAATTCGCCGGTATAGGTCACAATCCCCGAGGCATCCTGACCCCGGTGCTGCAACATCAGCAGCCCGTCATAGATTTCCGCAAAGACATCATGTGTCCTGCTTGCGATCCCTAAAATGCCACACATATACGGGCTCCAATTTCCATGACGTGTTTATGTTGATTAGGTGTGCGGGTCGGGCCGTCTGGACAGCGGTATCTGTACGCATTGTCGCCCGGCCGATTGGCGGCGCAAACACGCCAGCGTCGCAAGGGCAAGCGCGTAAGAAAACAGATACAGCAAGATCGGCAGCTCCGATTCCATGTCAGTTCGCCACTCACATAATGCCTAAGCGCGCCTGTGTCATCAAAGGATCACATTCGCGATTTGACGCATGCGGATTTTGCCAAAAACAACATGAAAAGGTGGCAGGGGCCGCAGGCTTGTGCTGTCATGGTCGACATAGTGAGTTTTCGACAATGATAAAGGTTCGATCGGATACCCGCCATGTGGCAGCACAAACAAGGAAACAAGAAAGAAGAACCGGTAAAGCGCCGGTGTCACCGATGCAGGGGCATGGGGCGGGCACCCTGTCAGATCTGCAATGGGTCGGGTGAAGTCATCAAAAGCCGCGACATTCATGGGAAACCGATTTTCAATCGCTGCAACGGCTGTTTCGGTTTGAAGACGATCAGATGCACGGTTTGTGCAGGCGAAGGGTTTGTGTGACCGTAGGTGAAACGACTGAAATTCCTGATTCAAGGACCGTTATGCGGACGAAGTTGCCGTCCGCTTAAAACACCTCAAGGTCTGGTAATGACATCGAGCCTCAGATACAGGGTATTGGCGGTAGCCATGTTTCCCTTAGCAGAGACTGGTCCGGTTTTACAAAAGTCACGCGGAAGCTCGTTACATTCTGCTGGTACGCCACTAGAGCCGCGCCATGTTCCGAATTACACAATGGTTTACGAAGCCAGCTTGCTGCTTTGCGAGCCGCCATGTTGCCTGTCCAAGTCCGAAACTCGTTTGGTCTTCGAACTTCAATCGTCAGTGTGATCATCTGATCTGAGATGGTGCCTTCGACAAAGCTAAAATCTTGCGACGGTCGCGTTTCTGAGACCGCAGTCAAGATGCTTGGACCAGATTCCTTTAATGCATGTTCTCGGCCACTATCATTTTTGATCCAATCCTGAATCTGAAGATACGTTTGCAGGGTGGCCGAAGCTCGCCGCTTGGTCGGATTGCGCCGCCACCGCGATGTCATCTCGGACCCATTTTGTGGCAAGGCAAAAACGTAATCGGATGACAGTTCGTAGGCATAACTCTCAACGACACCTTCAACGGCATCCACAACCATGACACATAAAATGAACCTGTCATCGGGTTGCGCAATCGTGGTTGCCCAAACGCGTGCTTCAGCAGTACAGCGTTCTCGCGACAACGAAACTGGTTGATGATTAGGTGTACCCCAGAGGAACCCAATAACTGCTTTTGGAGACGCATCTTGGTCATAGACGCCATCAAACCCATCAGGTTTCTCGGCGACAACACGGCAGACCACATAATTTGAATAAGCGAGCGCGAGGTCTTTATCGTTGGTCAGTGCTTCGCCACGGTGCGGTTCTAAACACGAATTTCCTATGATGGGCGAAACATCGGGGTGTTGGGGTAAGTCAGGGCGCATTGTTTCGAGCCAGAGGCTCTGGGGATTTTCACCCACAAGTTTGAAGTCTTCAAGCATCCGTAACTGGTATGAAAACTCCTGAGTTCCTTTGCCACTCGTCCGATAACGTACATATGCGATTAGATGCGGGTCAACTTTTCCGGCAACTGGCTGGGCTCCGACCTCGATAACTGTATTTGCGGTAGTTGTAGTGCTGGAGTTTTCAGCGCCCATCCAATTCGCACGAATGGGATCGAAGAACAAAACCAACGTGAGAATGAGTCCAACGACACAAATTAAGACTGAGATCGAAGCCGAATATTTTACGAACATAAAAAACCACCAAAATGTACTTGTTTTCATGCCTAAGTAATATTGCCTTGCAAGACAATCACCCTTTGGGTGTGCTGCTAAATCCACTCAGATTGAAGCGGACATTGGTGCTGCATGCAGCATCGGTTAGTTTGGGCTCGAACCAGACGTTCTTCGCGGAGCGTCTTCATCCTGCACCATCGAAAAAAGCCCGGCATTAGCCGGGCTTTGGTTTTATTCCGAGTCTATTTATTCCGTAGTCGTGGGGGCCGTCAGATCTTCGGCCGGTGCGGAACCTTCTGCGCAGCTGGCGACCAGTTCTTCATATTGGCGGGTGACCCAGCCAAGAGCCGCTTCGGGGTTCTGTTCTTCGATCTTGTCGCTGAACTGCTCGAAAACCTTGGCCGAGCGGCTTTCGTCCACGATCGTATAGGACTGACCCGTCATCACCGTGTCATAGACAAAGAACGCGATGGCAACCAACAGGATGCCGCGGGCGATGCCGAAGAAAAAGCCAAGTGCCTGATCCAGACCACCCAAGGCAGATCGCTGGACGATCGACGAAAACAAGGGCGTAAAGATGCTGACAATAATAAGTGCAACTGCGAACACCGCAGCAAAGCCCGTGATGACGGACAATTCGCAGCTGTCGCGCAGGAAATCACCGACAACCGGGATCTCTTTGACCAGTGGCACCGCTTGGGGCGCAAAGATAAAGGCCAGCACTGCGGCTGCGACCCAGCCTGCGATGGCCAGAACCTCACGTAAGAAGCCGCGCGAATAGGCAAGAATGCCTGAAACGACGACGATCAGGGCAACGACCCCGTCAATTATTGTAAAACCTTCCATGGCCCTCGCCTGTTTTTTTCTGCCCCTCAGGGGGCGACTTTAACCTGCTCCGAAGGTTTCGCCAACAAACCCAACCAAATCAGAGGGTCGGGTGAGTGTCAGACCTGCCACAGTACCGGTTTTGCCGCCCGCCGGAGCGATTGCCGATGTGAAACCAAGTTTTTGGGCTTCTTTCAACCTGTTTTCGGTCTGTGGGGCCGGTCTAAGTGCCCCAGATAACGAGATTTCTCCGAAAACAACGGTATCTGCGGGCAGGGCTGTGTCTTCTCGGGCACTCAGCAGGGCTGCGGCAACGGCCAGATCTGCGGCGGGTTCACCGATTTTCAATCCGCCGGCGACGTTGAGGTACACATCGAGACCTGCAAAAGGGATGCCACAGCGTGCTTCGAGCACGGCGAGGATCATCGCCAACCTGCCACTGTCCCAACCGACAACGGTCCGGCGCGGTTGTGAATGCGGGGACGGAGCTACAAGCGCTTGTAATTCAACCAAAACGGGGCGTGTGCCTTCGATCCCGGCAAATACGGCTGACCCAGGGCTGGGTGTTCCGCGCTCGGACAGAAACAAGGCCGATGGGTTGGTTACCTGTGCCAGGCCTTTGCCTGTCATTTCGAACACGCCAATCTCATCCGCAGGGCCAAAGCGGTTCTTGACCGCACGTAGGATGCGGAACTGATGGCCGCGCTCGCCTTCGAAGTAAAGAACGGTGTCGACCATATGTTCGACGACGCGAGGACCTGCAATTTGGCCTTCCTTGGTGACGTGGCCGACCATGATGATTGAAACACCGTGTCGTTTCGCAAACGTGGTCAATTCATGTGCTGCGGCCCGGACTTGTGACACCGAGCCCGGTGCGCTGTCCACATTGTCGGCCCACATGGTCTGAATCGAGTCGATGATGGCCAGACCGGGTTTCTCAGCCTCAAGCGTCGTCAGAATGTTCCGCAGGTTGGTTTCGGCGGCTAGTTGAACCGGTGCGTCTTCTAGACCCAGACGGCGCGCGCGCATGCGCACCTGAGCACTGGCTTCTTCGCCAGACACGTAAATCGTCTTGACGCCAGCACGTGCAAACCGCGCTGCGGCCTGTAACAGCAACGTCGACTTGCCGATACCTGGATCGCCCCCAACCAGCAGGGCCGAGGCCGGGACCAGACCGCCACCCAAAACGCGGTCCAGTTCTTCTACGCCGCACAAGGTGCGCGGCGGCGGTGTTTCCTCGGTCGACAGGTCCGTGAGTGTAATGGACTGGCCACGTTTGCCGCCGAGGGATTTCTTTGCAGGGCCAGCCGAAAGAGGCACGTCTTGCGTGATTGTGTTCCATTCACCGCAGCCGTCGCACCGCCCGGACCACCGGGAATGCGTTGCGCCACAGGCCGAGCAGGAGAAAGTTGTCTTTGCCATTCGGCCTTGGTGCCCGAGCGCAGGCAGTTCTTCAAGCCCTTGCAGGACTTTCATCTCTGCCGGTGGCGCGCCGCGTCCTCAGGCCCGATGGGCCATCGTCCCCGGCGGGCGCTGTCGCGCCTATTCCGCGGCGCGGGGCGGCGACATTGCTATGACGCTCGATTTCTTCGGGTCGCGGTCGTCGGCGGGCGATTGCAGCTGTGCCGACAATTCGGGCAGCAGTTCAAACAGTTCGTCCCGCAAACGTGCCAGCTGCGATTTGGCAATGGATTCTTCCATCTCGATATCGTGGGTCCATTGGCGCAGCTCATGCTGGATGACCTGCGCTTCTTCGATCCGTTTCTGGAACGTTTCGATCTCTTCCTGACGTTGCTGCAGGAACGTGCGGGCACGGCTCACTCGGGCATCGCCATAGGTTTCTGCCAGCTCTTGGCTGATATGGCTCATTTGTGCGGCCAGCTCCAGGATTTCGGGTTCGAGTGATTGCAGGTCGGGGTGGTGGCGCAGGAAGGCCATCCTTTCCTTAACTGCGTCGAATTCCGAGGACAGCAGAAACGTTTCACCGCGATCCGCTGAATGAGCCAAGTGGTAGGCCTGAGCCACGTCATACATGTTCAATGAGAACTTACGATGTGACGTTTCAAGCGCCATCATCCGGGCATTAGCGGGCAGATAGAACGCCAGCATGAGAATCAGCACGGTCAGGCCGATCTGGATATACATGCCCGCGTCCATAGCCGGATCGTTGCCGAAACCGGCCTGCATGGACAGCCAGGGCAGAACCCCCAAGGCGGATAAAAGACAGGCACCGACCAGGAACAATGCCGCGGTGCAAATGAGGAAAAAAGTCAGTCTTAAAAAGGCATTCTGAAATTGCAATGTGATGTTATGGAGGGCGGTCATCTTAGACGAACTCCTTTTGAAACCGGAACACACCGGCCCAAAGCGGGGAACATCTAACACACACAGAATGATCCGCTCAGGACCGAAACTACAAAAATTTTCTGCTCGAAATATAAAGATGATACTCAGATAAGCGTTTTCAATCAATTACGTCTGAGGACTTCGTGAACCACGTGTCATTTCGGTAATGTGGCCCAATGCGAGCGAGGCCAGAATGCAGGCCGTGAAAAGATAAAGACCCCACGCGGTTTCAACGGTCGCGTAGGAGATTCCCTTGGCCAGCGTGATGTAAAGCGCGATGAGGAAAATGTCGGCCATGGCCAGTTTCCCGAGGATGTTGAGCGCGGGTTGGACGCGCGGGTCCAGCATGTCCCATTGGATCAGGGCGGTGCCGATTGTTTTGATATAGGGCGCAAACAGGGCGAAGATGGTGACGATCAGCGCCAGAAAGACGTCTGATTTCCACAGCGACTGCAGGCCGGTGATGACGCTGATCTCGCTGAGGCCGAAGATCGGCAGGAACCCTGCGCGCATCAGCGGGGCGAACCACGCGATGGGGTAGAGGATCAGGAGGGAAAGGGTGGCGAGGCGGAGAGGCATATCTACTGTATTGGTTCAGTTTGTAGGATTGCCCATAGCACCAATGCTGCCATGGCAAGAAAAACAACGACGATCGCAATGCTACCTGTTTTCTTGTTGTGAACGTTTCCAAGTACTTCTTTGTTTAATAGCCATGCAGAAATGGCCACACCTACCATGCTCGGGATGCTCGTTAGCAAGATGGAGTTTGTGCCAAAAAAAGCAATGATGTTTGAAACGATCACTCCCGGGACTATGCCGTACAGCATGCATCTCAAAAGCGGTTTTAAAACCGAAAAAGACCGAGCAATTGAGAATATCAGGCCGTGTTTAGAGAATTGTACAAAAAACCAAACCAACAGCACAGAATTGAAATACACGCCGGGTAGCGACAATAAAAACAACTGTAAGGGAGGCATCACCGCACCGCCTCAATCGGCCCTTCCGCACTCCCGCTGATAAACTGCTCGACATAAGGATCGCCCGAGGCATCCATCTGGCTGACCGGGCCGGTCCATTGGATGACCCCTCCGTGCAGCATGGCCACGTTGTCGGCAATCGCGCGGACCGAGCTCATGTCGTGAGTGATGGTCATCGCGGTGGCGCCCATCTCGGTCACGATTTCGCGGATCAGATCGTTGATGACGCCGGACATGATCGGATCCAGGCCGGTGGTGGGCTCGTCAAAGAAAATGATCTCGGGCTCGGCCGCGATGGCGCGGGCAAGGCCTACGCGTTTCTGCATGCCACCCGACAGTTCGGACGGAAAGCGGTCGGCCACGTCGGATTTCAGGCCCACGCGGCGCAGTTTCTCGATGGCGATCTCACGCGCGTATTCGGCGGGGCGCTTCAGCGGACCGCGCAGCAGGCGGAAGGAAACGTTCTGCCAGACGGGCAGGGAATCGAACAGCGCCGCGCCCTGAAACAGCATTCCGAAGCGGGCCAGAAACTTATCACGATCGCCCTTGGCCGCGTCTTTGCCGTTCACGTAGATCATGCCGCTGTCGGGCTTGATCAGGCCCAGAATGCACTTCAGCGCCACGGACTTGCCGGTGCCCGAACCACCGATGATGACCATCGAGGTGCCTTTGGGGATCTCAAGGCTCATGCTCTGCAGAACCTGATTGTCGCCAAAGGCTTTTGCTACGTTCTCCATCCTGATCATACCGAGAAGAACACCCCTGTGAGAATGAAGTTGGCAGCGAGGATCATGATCGCGGCGGATTCGACCGAGGACTTGGTTGCTCGGCCAACGCCTTGCGCACCGCGGCCTGAGTTCATGCCGTAGTAACAGCCCATGATGGCTGCGATCAGGCCGAAGGCTGCGCCTTTGACCAGCGATGACACGATGTCTTTGGTTTCAAGGAAATTGACCGTGTTTTGCAGGTACGTTGCCGCGTTGAAGCCCAGATTCTGGGTCGCGACCACATAACCGCCTGCAATGCCGATGATATCTCCGATACCGACCAGCAGGGGCACCGTAATCAAGGCGGCCAGAACACGCGGCGCCGTCAGGTATTTCATCGGGTGGGTCGACAGGGTGACCAGCGCGTCGATCTGCTCGGTCACTTTCATGGTCGCGATTTCTGCTGCAATGGATGAGGTTACGCGCGCGGCGATCATCAGGCCAACCAGAACAGGGCCGAGTTCACGCACCATGCCGATGGCGACGATCTGGGGTACCACGGCCTCGGCGTTGAAACGCGCGCCGCCCGCATAGATTTGCAAGGCCAGCGCACCACCAGTGAAGATTGCGGTCAGGCCAACAACCGGCAGCGACAGCCAGCCGACATTCATCAGGGCAACGGCAAACTCGCGCGGGTAATAGGGTGGCCGAAAGATGTGTGAGATCGCGTCCAGCGCGAAAATTCCCACCTTGCCAAAGTTGGCAAGCATGGACAGGACAGCACGGCCCAACCCACCCAGCGCGGCCAAAGGGTTCATTCGACGTATCCCCGGGAAAAACGCGCGCCCAGCGACGTCAGGATTTCATATCCGATGGTGCCGGCGGCTTCGGCCAGATCGTCGACTGTTTGATGTCCGTTCAGGATGCGCAGGCGTTCGGGATCTTCGGGCAGATCGGTGACGTCAACCGTGATCAGGTCCATCGAGATGCGTCCGACAACCGGGCAGGGCTGGTTGCCAAAAAACACGTCGATCCCACCACCGATGGCGCGGTGCAAACCATCAGCGTAACCGGCGGCAACGGTTGCAATGCGAGAGGGACGACGCGCGATCCAGCTGTTGCCGTATCCGACCGTTTCACCGACGTCGACAGGGCGGACTTGGATAACAGGCAGGTCGATCGCGACAACGGGTTTCGCGTCGGCAAAGGGCATCCCGCCGTACAGGCCGATGCCGGGGCGGCAGAAGTCAAAGTGGAACTCGGACCCCAACATCGTACCACCCGTAGCAGCCAGAGAACGGGGGGCAGTCACGCCATCTGTCATCTCGCGGAAGGATTTCAACTGCTGTTGGTTCATCGGGTTATCAGGCTCATCCGCGCAGGCCAGATGTGACATAACTACCACCGGGTTATTGGCCTCCATCTCGGGCCGCAGTTCAGCCCAGTCAGCGGGCTCAAGCCCAAGGCGGTTCATGCCACTGTCCAATTGGACTCCGAAGGGGCGATCCGGCATTGCCTGCCGGAGCCTCTTATACTGTTCCGGCGAATTGATCAAAGGGATCAGATTATCTGCATAATGTAGACCATTGTCCCCTTCCATGAAACCAGAGAACACAAAAATCTGCGGCTTGGGGCCTACCGCCTCGCGCACAGCGGAGCCTTCTTCGGCGGCAGCGACAAAAAATTTGCGAACCCCTTCTTCAGCCAGGGTCGCAGACACCGGCCCAGCTCCAAGCCCATAAGCGTCAGCTTTTACAACTGCTCCGGTTTCGACTCTTGTTTTGGCATCCAGTGCCCGCCAATTGCTGGCAAGCGCATGAAGATTGATCGTTAAGTGTGCGGTACCCATGGAGTGTTCATGACATTGGATTGCGGCAGGTCAAGGGGGTAAACAGCAATTTTTAAGGAGATTTTGCGAGTGCTGGGCGGCTTCTAGCCGCTACGGCAGGGACAATGGCGGTTTTCCTGACTTTTAGGAGTATTACAGCTGCCTCGACATTGTATCCGCCACGTATTCAACGAACGTTGTATAAGTAAATCGTTTACTCAGAGCCGGACGATGAAGTGAGAGGAATTCCATGCTGAAAATGACCTGGGACTACAATGCGTATGCGACCGAACTGCCTGAACTGTTTCGCGACGTATTCACGGCATCTGAGGGTAAAGAAGAGGGAGCAGTGATCAGTGCGCTGGTCAGCGATCTATTGGAGACGACGGACAGAGATGACCTGCACGCTGCCATTGCCGATGATGGTCGCCAAGTGCAAGGTTGCATCCTGTTTTCGCGGCTGCGCTTTGACCAAGACCCGCGACAGGTGTTCCTGATGTCGCCGGTTGCCGTGCGTACGGATCGCCAGAAAGCGGGGATAGGGCAGCGACTGATCGCGTTTGGGTTGGACGAGCTGCGCCGTGACAAAGTGGATTTTGTGGTGACTTACGGCGATCCGAACTACTACGGCAAAACCGGGTTTTTTCCGATTTCAGAAAAAGTCGCCGAAGCTCCTCTGCCGTTAAGCCATCCGCATGGGTGGTTGGGGCAATCGTTGACAGGGGCTGAGATGGCTCCGTTCAAGGGGCCATCCCGCTGTGTCAGTGCATTCAACAAACCCGAGCTGTGGTGAGGGTTAATAGCCATCAATCTGCCCGTCCTGTTGCCAGGGTTTGACCAGATTTCCAAAACGGGTGAACTGCGCCTCGAACGAAAGGTCAACCGTTCCGATGGGACCGTGGCGCTGCTTACCGACAATGACCTCGGCCTTGCCGTGCAGACGTTCCATTGCCTGCTTCCACTCTTCCATCTTTTCAAGTTCGTGATCGCCGGGCTTTTCGCGTTCTTTGTAATATTCCTCGCGGAACACGAACATCACCACGTCGGCGTCCTGTTCGATCGAGCCTGATTCCCGCAGGTCGGACAATTGCGGGCGCTTGTCGTCGCGGTTTTCTACCTGACGCGAAAGCTGGGACAGGGCGATCACCGGAATTTGCAATTCCTTGGCGATGGCCTTCATGCCCATTGAAATCTCGGCAATTTCGTTGACGCGGTTTTCGGCCATTCCCCGGCACAGTTGAAGGTAGTCGATGACCAGAAGGTCCAGACCATGTGTCCGCTTCAAACGGCGCGCCCGAGCCGCCAACTGCGAAATCGGCAGCGCAGGCGTGTCATCGATGAAAAGTGGGCAGGCTTCCAGTTCCTTGGCCGCGTCGACAAAGCGACGGAACTCGGACTCGGTCATGTCACCCTGGCGGATCTTGTGCGAGGAAATCTCGGAGGCTTCAGCCAGAACACGACCGGCCAACTGTTCAGCACTCATTTCCAATGAGAAAAAGCCAACGACACCGCCGTCAATCGCGCCCTCTGAGCCGTCTGGTTTCAGCCCACGTTTGTACGCCTTGGCGACATTGAATGCCACGTTGGTCGCCAGAGAGGTTTTTCCCATCGACGGACGACCGGCAAGAATGATCAGGTCAGACGGGTGCAAGCCACCCAGTTGTTTGTCCAAGTCGGCCAGACCGGTGGAAATCCCCGCCATGCCACCACCGCGCTGGTACGCTTCGTTAGTGACGTTGACGGCTTCTGTGACCGCCTTGAGGAAGGATTGGAATCCCTGTTCGGTCTGGCCCTGCTCGGATAACTGATAAAGCTGTTGCTCGGCTTCGACGATTTGTTCTTTTGGTTCGCTGCTGATGTCGACCCGCGCCGCCTTGTCCGAGATATCGCGGCCCAGGCGGATCAGCTCGCGCCGGATTGCCAGATCATAAATCATCTGGGCATAGTCGTGCACCGCAAAGGCACTGATCGATGCACCCGCCAGTTTGACCAGATAGGCCGGGCCACCCAGTTCCTGCAGGCCCTCATCCTCGGCCATGAAGGATTTCAACGTCACGGGCGAGGCCAGCGCATTCTTGGCGATCCGGGTCGAGGCGACCTCATAAATCCGAGAGTGAACCGGGTCATAGAAATGCTCGGCCCCGATGATCGAGGCGACCCGATCGTAAAGATCGTTATTGGTCAGGATCGCACCCAGAAGCTGCTGTTCGGCCTCAATGGAATGCGGCATGGTTTCGGCGTTCTGAATCCGAGCTGCTGCCTGCTCGATGCTGCTTATTTCGTTCATTTTGTCCCCGCTGCCCTGCGGCGCTTTCTACACGCTATTTTGGCGTGTCGGCTATCTGGAAATACCTGTGGCTAACTATGGATAAAGCCTTGGGATAACTTTCCAGACAGTTTGGATGCCTGTGTATGCGTAGCTTATTATGTAGGAATTGGGGAAAAAGTCACCAGATATCGTGGCCGGTCGACCGATTCTTCCGGGCTTATCCCCAATCTGTCCACAAGAGGTTTACGTGGATTTATTTGCTTCCTGCCAGCCACGCGGGTCTTTCAGGAAGGCTTCGACACCCTCAAGTGTTTCCTGATCAAAAGCTTTCTGCGCTTTTGCCTCGGCGAGAACATCCCACCATGTGCACAGGTGATGCAGTTGGATGCCATGGTCGCCCAACGTTTTTTCGGTCTCGGGGAAGATGCCATAGTAGAAGATGACCGCCGTGTGCCCGCAAGTGGCACCTGTTTCGCGGATCGCATCCACGAAGGACAGCTTGGAGCCGCCATCGGTGGTCAGATCCTCGACCAGCAGAACGCGCTCTCCCTCGCTCATCGCGCCTTCGATACGGGCGTTGCGGCCATAACCCTTGGGCTTTTTGCGCACATAGGTCATCGGCAGCGCCATACGTTCGGCGACCATAGCGGCGAATGGGATGCCCGCGGTCTCACCGCCAGCGATATTGTCGAACGCCTCAAACCCGGCATCCCGCATCACGGTGACGGTCAGGAAATCCATCAGGGTCGACCGGATGCGCGGATACGAGATCAGTTTGCGGCAGTCGATATAGGTCGGGCTGGGCAAGCCGCTGGCCAGCGTGAACGGTTCGCGCGAATTGAAATGGACGGCTTTGATCTCCAGCAGCATCCGCGCGGTCAGGCGGGCGATTTCAGTGCTATCGGGGAAGGAACTGGGGATCATAACGGTACCTCTGGACTGAATGGCATTGCGGGCTGATAGCCTGTCCCCTGTCCCAGAGTCGAGAGGGGTGTGCGCAAAAGAAAAGCGGACCTCACGAAGAGGCCCGCTTTGGCCCTTGCGGGCAAGAGGCAGCCAAGGTGGGCTTAGCTGCTCATGTCATAGGCACGCTCGCCGTGTACCGAAAGATCGAGCCCGTTTGTCTCAGTTTCTGCATCTACGCGAAGCGGGGTGATCAGCGCAACCACCTTGATCAACACAAATGTGACAACTGCCGTAAAGACACCCACGATGACCAGCCCGCCCAACTGCGCGGTCCAGGCACCCAGGCCGAGCACTGCGATCATGATAGTGCCAAAGATGCCGCCTACGCCGTGTACCGCGAACACGTCCAGAGTGTCGTCGATGTTCAGCTTGTTACGGATGATGTTCACGGCCTCCTGACACAACACGCCTGCAACGGCACCGATGATCAGCGCCTGAACCGGATCGACATATCCCGAGGCTGGGGTGATCGAGGCCAAACCCGCAATGGTACCTGTAACCAGGCCCACCATCGAGGCTTTGCCATATTTGATGCGTTCATACAGCGCCCATGTCAGCGATGCGGTTGCAGCCGAGATATGCGTGACTGTTATCGCCATGGCGGCACCGCCATCCGCCGCCAATTGCGAACCGCCGTTAAAGCCAAACCAGCCGACCCACAGCATCGCGGCACCGATCATGACGTAGCCGGGGTTGTGCGGCGGGGTTGTGCGGTTGCGGCGCGGGCCAAGGACCACGGCGATGATCAGCGCGGCCAGACCTGCGGTTTCGTGCACCACGATGCCACCAGCGAAATCACGCACGCCGATCTCGCCCAGAATGCCGCCATCGGTCAGAATGCCGCCGCCCCAGATCCAGTAGACGACGGGTGCGTAACACAACAGCATCCACAGGCCCGAGAAGATCATGACAAACCCGTAACCCACACGTTCGACATATGCGCCGATGATGAGGGCGGGGGTGATGATTGCAAAGGTCATCTGGAAGGCAAAGAACAGAACCTCGGGTAGGGTGCCCGACAGGCTGTCGACGTCAACTCCGTTCAGGAAGGCTTTGCCAAGACCGCCCCACAGACCTGACCCGCCGTCGCCAAATGCGATCGAATATCCGGCGACCAGCCACAGGATGCTCATCAAACAGGCAATGCTGAAGCAGTGCATGAAAACGCTCAGCACGTTGCGGGCGCGCACGAGGCCACCATAGAACAGGGCGAGGCCCGGCAATGTCATGAATAGGACCAGTGCAGTTGCAACTATGATCCAGGCGGTATCGGCTCCGTTCATCAGCCGGTCTCCTCTGTGGCGTCTTCAGCTTGCGTGGCTGGCGTTGAAGCGGAGAGAGGGCGGGGAAAAAAGAGGCGGAGGCCGTTTTTGACGCCTGTTTTAAGGGCCTTTTGTGAACCGGTGATTAAATGAGCGCCAAAATGAGTGGGGTGCTAGATTATTAAGCAATTGACGAAAGGCCGCGTGACAGCAGGTCCAAGGCATGATCACGGGCGGCCAGCCGGACCTTGTCACGCCCCAACGCGCCAAATTCCACGGTTTCGGTTGTCGTCTTCTGCCCGTTCGCAGCCAGCGCAAAGCACACGCGGCCTTCGGGTTTGAATTCGGATCCGCCAGGGCCTGCGATGCCGGTGATGGACACTGCAAGTTGCGCTTTTGAATTTCTCAACGCGCCATCGGCCATCTGCAGTGCCACTTCTTCGGACACCGCACCATGGGCGTCTAGCGTTTCGGCCTGTACACCCAGCATCTGCTGCTTGGCGTCATTGGTGTAGGTGACAAACCCGCGATCCACCACGGCCGAGCTGCCTGGGATATCCGTCAGCGCAGCAGCGACCATGCCGCCGGTGCAGCTTTCGGCTGTCGCGATCATCACGCCTTGCGACTTGGCGCGGTCAAGCAAGGCGGCGACACTCATAGGCCCAGAACACCGTGTGAGATGCCGGCGAGAACCAGAACGCCGATCCCGGCAAAGACGCCGGCGATCACATCATCCAGCATCACACCCATCGCATCACCTTTGCGATCAGCCCAACCGACAGGGCCGGGTTTGGTGATGTCGAACAGACGAAACAGAAGGAAACCTGCGATCCAGCCGGGCCAAAGGGCTGTGATATCCATTCCATGTGCCCAAGATGGGTAGGAAATGGCCCAAAGCGCGATGAACTGCCCGGCAACCTCGTCGATGACGATTTCAGACGGGTCGTGATCTTCCTGCCCAGCAGTCATTACTTTAGTGGCCCACAGGCCGCCGACAAAAACGGCAACAGTGGCGATGACCAGTAAGGGAAAACCGCCCAGCGTATGCAGAACCCAGGCCAGGGGCAAGGCGGCCAAAGATCCCCATGTTCCGGGTGCAGGGCGCAGATATCCGACGCCGCAAACGGTCCCGATCAGGCGCGCGGCGTTCATGGCTTCACCAGGCAAGCTGTCGCCAATGAGGCGATGCCTTCGCTTCGCCCGGTAAAACCAAGGCGTTCGGACGTTGTCGCCTTGACCGAGATCTGATCGACGCGCAGCCCCATAATGCGCGCCATTTCTTCACGCATCGCGGGTGCGTGCGGACCGATCTTTGGGTATTCGCAGACCAGCGTGCAATCGACATTGGAGATGCTGTAACCCATCTGGACCGACAACTCGACCGCGTGCCGCAGGAAGATCTCGCTCGCCGCGCCTTTCCATTGCGGATCCGAGGGTGGAAAGTGCTGGCCGATATCGCCCTGGGTCAGCGCACCATAGATTGCATCAGTAACCGCATGCATGCCGACATCCGCATCCGAGTGGCCCTGTAGCCCCCGGTCATGCGGAATTTTGACGCCGCACAGGATCACGTGATCCCCGTCGCCAAAGCGATGCACGTCATAGCCGTTGCCCAGTCTTACATCCATGTCCGTTCCCAATATGCGTTCCGCCCGGGCAAAATCCTCGGGCCTGGTGATTTTGATGTTATCGGCATCGCCTGGCACGATCACCACGTTTATGCCAGCGGCGCGGGCGACCTCGACATCGTCCGCCGCGCCGCCAGAATGGGTCGCGTGCGCCGCGACAATCGCGTCATAGCGAAAACCCTGTGGGGTCTGCGCCGCAAAAAGACCCGTCCGGTCCTGCGTTCCGGTCACAGCGGCTTCGTCACCGGTCCAGAGCGCATCTGTAACGGCCAGACCGGGTGCTGCAGCCTCATGCTTGGTCAGGGCGGTCAGGACGTCCGCAATAGTCTGGCTGCTCACGCAGGGGCGGGCGACGTCGTGAATCAGGACATGTTCGATCCCCAGCCCATCTAATGCATCCAGCCCGTTCCGTACCGACCCGGCACGATCGCTGCCACCTTTTGCCAGCAGCAGATCAGAGCCTAAAAACTCGTCCCAAGCGGTCTGATCATCCTCGGACAGCACCAGAACAATATGATCGACCTGATGGCGAAACCGGTCGATGGTCCAATCCGCAACTCTGCGTCCAGCCAATGGTCGCCATTGCTTGGGAATGCCGCCTCCGGCGCGCAACCCGCGTCCTGCGGCGACTATGATGGCGGCGGTGGTCATTGGGCGAATTCTCCGATGATTTGAGCGCAGTGTTTAAGCTGCGGTGAATGTAGAGGCAATCACCCGCGTCAAGTTGCTTAAAAAATAGGCAAGTGGTGATTTTGCAAGCTTGTTTCCTGCCGTTTTGTTGTTCATATGCGCGGAATTCGATATCTAAGTCACAACTGCCCAAGGATTAAGCACGTTGACCCTGCACCTCGCCGACAAAACCTTAAATCCGCCGGTCATGCTGGCTCCGATGGCCGGGATCACCGATCGACCGTTCCGCGATCTGGTGATGCGCTTTGGCGCGGGCATGGTCGTCAGCGAAATGGTCGCCAGTCAGGAAATGGTGCAGGCCAAACCGGGCGTGCGGGAACGGGCCGAGCTGTCTGCTGACGTTGAAAACACCGCTGTTCAACTGGCCGGGCGCGAGGCGCATTGGATGGCCGAGGCTGCGCGTCAGGTGGCCGATCGTGGCGCGCGGGTGATCGACATCAATATGGGCTGCCCGGCAAAGAAAGTGACGAACGGCTATTCCGGTTCGGCGCTGCTTAAGACGCCGGATCACGCGCTGATGCTGATTGAGGCCGTGGTCGAAGCTGTCGACATTCCGGTTACTCTGAAAACCCGTCTGGGTTGGGATGACAACCTGCTGAACGCGCCGGACGTGGCGCGCCGGGCGCAAGGTGCGGGCATCCAACTGGTCACAATCCACGGGCGCACGCGGTGCCAATTCTACAAGGGACGCGCGGACTGGCAAGCGATCCGGGCGGTGAAAGAGTCGGTGTCGATCCCCGTCATCGCGAACGGGGATATCGTGAATTCTGACACGGCGCGCACGGCTTTGGATCAATCAGGCGCCGACGGTGTGATGGTCGGGCGCGGGGCGCAGGGTAAGCCATGGCTGCTGGCCCAGATGTGCCACGATTTGTATGGCGCACAAGCGCCTGTCATCCCCGTCAATGACGACCTGATCGACATGGTGCGCGGTCATTATGAGGCGATGCTGGACTTTTACGGCAGCGATCTGGGTCTGCGCGTGGCGCGCAAACATCTGGGCTGGTACATGGATGAGGCCGCGACCCCGGCCACCATGCGCCGTGCGGTTCTGACCTCGCGGGATACCACCGAGGTGCTGCGCCTGTTGGGCGATGCCCTGCACGGCGACGCAGAGGCAGCAGCATGACCTCGGACCAAAACATCTGGGCTTCACTGCCGGTTCCGGCTTTCATTATTGATGCCGATGACCGGATCACCGATGTGAATTCCGCCGGAGAGGGGTTCCTGAACGCCTCCCGTAATGCAGTTATCGGTCACCCGGTCTGGGACCAGATCGCCGTAGATGCCCCACTGGAAGAAGCGTTTTTGCGTGCGCGCCAACAGGGCACACCGCTTTTCGTGAATGATGTCGATGTGGGGTCAGGTAATCGGGCGCCGCTGCAATGCGCTTTGCAGATTGCGCCGCTGCTTGGGCATCCGGGGTCGATGATCATGACCATGTCCCCACGCGAACTGGCGGGGCGGATGACGCGGGGCAACACAGTAAAGTCTGCGGCGCAATCGGCGATTGGCATGGCCGAAATGCTGGCGCATGAAATCAAGAACCCGTTGGCGGGGATCACCGGGGCCGCGCAGCTTCTGAGTATGAATATCAGCCAGCAAAACCTGGAACTTACGGATCTTATCGTTGCTGAAAGCCGTCGGATCGTGAAGCTTTTAGAGCAGGTCGAGCAATTTGGGAACCTGACCCAGCCAGTTTTCAAACCGGTCAATATCCATGACGTTCTGGACCGTGCGCGGCGCTCGGCGCTGTTGGGCTTTGGCGCGCATATGACGATCATCGAAGACTACGACCCCTCGTTGCCGCTGGCCTATGGTGACCCGGATCAACTTCTACAGGTGGTGCTGAACCTGCTCAAAAATGCATCCGAGGCGTCTCCCAAGGGCGGTACAATCCGCCTGCGGACGTATTTCGAACATTCCTTCCGCCTGCGCCGCAGCGACGGTTCGGGGCATTCTTTGCCCCTGCAGATCGAAATCATCGACGACGGCCCAGGGCTGCCGGACAAGATCCGCAGCGACATTTTCGATCCGTTTGTGTCGGGCAGGGAAAACGGCACCGGTCTTGGGCTGGCGCTGGTCAGTAAAATCATCTCGGACCACAACGGCTGGATTTTGGCCGAGTCTGTTCCGGGACACACCGTATTCCGCCTGTCCATCAGGCGCGCGCCGCGCGACGCGACCTGAGATGGACAACCGGGCAGAGATAGTAAGGAGAGCACCTGATGGATGGCACAGTACTGGTCGCAGATGACGATCGCACAATCCGAACCGTACTGACTCAGGCCCTGACGCGGGCCGGGTGCAAGGTGCATGCGACATCCTCGCTGACCACTCTGATGCGCTGGGTCGGCGAGGGCAAAGGAGACGTTGTAATCTCGGACGTGGTTATGCCGGATGGCAACGGGCTCGAGATGTTGCCAAAAATCGCGCAGGACCGTCCGGGTTTGCCAGTTATCGTGATCTCGGCGCAGAACACGATCATGACCGCCATTCAAGCGGCCGAGGCGGACGCATATGACTATCTTCCCAAGCCTTTTGACTTGCCGGACCTGATGAAGCGGACCGCACGGGCCTTGGAGCAAAAGCAGCGTGTGCAGGCGGATGCGGTCGTACCTGCCGAAGACCGTCCTGAGGAGCTGCCTCTGGTTGGGCGCACTCCGGGGATGCAGGCGCTGTATCGCCTTGTGGCACGTGTGATGAATACTGATCTTTCGGTTATGGTTTCCGGTGAAAGTGGCACCGGCAAGTCATTGATCGCACGCGCTATTCATGATTTTTCAGACCGGCGCACGTTGCCCTTTGTCACTGCGACCGCCGGTGATTTGCGTGACCTCGAAGGACCTGCGCGCATTATGGCCAGGGTGCGTGGCGGCACCCTGTTGATCGACGAGATCGCTGATATCGAAGATGAGGTTCAAGCACGTATTGTCCGGATGATGGACACGCCCGGCGATCATCTTCCGCGTTTCATGGCGACCAGCCAATCGGATCTGACCGAAGCCATGGAAAGCGGGCGGGTGCGTCAGGATCTGTATTATCGACTGTGCGGCGCGACGATCCACGTTCCTGCGCTGCGCGAGCGGGTGGATGATATCACCCTGCTGGTTGATCACTTCCTTGCCCGCGAGGAACGGGAACATGGCACAAAGCGCTGGCTCAGCCCCGAGGCGGTAGAGCTGGTTCGGCGGTATTCCTGGCCCGGTAATGTGCGACAGCTGGAAAACGCGATCCGACGTCTGAGTCTGACCAGCCGGGCCGAAGAAATATCGAAAGCCGAAGTTGAGATGGTTTTGGGCAGTCAGCCCGAAGCGGAACCGATTCTTGGTGACGGCGAAAGGGAGAAACTCTCGGCCTCTGTGGCTCGTCATTTGCGTCGCTATTTCGATCTGCACGGCAATTTGTTGCCACCTCCGGGCCTGTATCAGCGCATCCTGCGCGAGGTTGAGGGCCCCTTGATCGAGCAGGCACTGGACGCAACCGGCGGAAATCAGGCGAAATGTGCGGATTTGCTGGGGATCAACAGGAATACGCTGCGCAAAAAAATCACGGATCTCGATATTCAGGTGACACGCCGACGCAAACTGATGTAATATCGCCACACAAAGCGTGGCATCCGGGTACAAGCCCGGCAACGACCACGAGATATGGCGGTACGCCGCGTAAGCGGCACATCAGGATGAGGGCAGACGGTGGCAACCCGAGCACAGAGCGGGCTGATCCTATCGATTGATCGGTGGCGGAAATCCCGAAAACTGCGCAATTTTAGCACCTTGGGGCTGGTCCTTTTGGGGCCGCTTCTGGCGTTGGCCACATATCTGGTCATCGGTCCGTTTGATTTGGGTTCGGCAGCGCCAACGCTGCGGCTGATTCTGCTGGCCGATCTGGTCTATGTGCTGGTCGTCGCGGCGTTGGTGTTGGGACAGGTGTTCAGTCTGATCGCGGCGCGCCGGGCAAAATCTGCCGGGTCTCGTCTGCACCTGCGGCTGATCGGTGCGTTCACCTTGCTGGCCCTGGTGCCGACAGTGACCGTCGCGATCTTTGCCGGCCTGACGGTAAATATCGGGCTTGAGGGATGGTTTTCGGATCGGGTCCGTCAGGTTGTCGGATCATCCCTGTCGGCGGCCGAGGCCTATGAGCTTGAACACCGCAGCGGCCTGACACAGGACGCCATCGTTCTTTCCCGATTCCTCGACAATGCGCGAACGCTGGACTTCTACATCTCGGACGCAGAACTGCGCGAGGTTCTGGCACAGGGACAATCGCAGATTCAGCGGGGCTTGCGCGAGGCCTATGTCATTGATGGCAGTGGAGAAATCAAATCCCGTGGCGACCGGTCCTACTTGTTCAACTATGAACCACCGACACCGGAGCAGATGGTTGAAGCGACCGACAGCGGCCTTCTGATCATTGCCGATTGGCAAAACAACGAGTTCCGCGCGCTGGCGCCGTTGCAGGCCTATCTGGACCGGTATCTGTATGTTAGCCGCGAGGTGGATGGCGAACTGCTGAAATTGCTGGATGACACCAAGGAAACGGTTCAGTTCTACCAACAGCTTGAAAGTGAAAGGGGCCGGGTTCTTTTCGAGTTCGGGCTCCTGTACCTGGGCTTTGCGGTCATCTTGATCCTTGCCGCGATGTCGTTGGGGATGTGGTTCGCTGAACGCCTGTCGCGCCCGGTTGGCCGTCTGACAACAGCCGCACAAAGGGTCGGCGCTGGGGATCTGAGCGTTCAGGTCATCGAAGAGGCCAGCGATGACGAAATCGCCATGTTAGGTCGTTATTTCAATCAGATGACGCGGCAACTTAAAGGGCAGCGCGAAACGTTGTTGGAAAACACGCGTCAAATTGAACGCCGCCGCCGCCTGTTCGATTCTGTACTGAGCTCGGTGACGTCTGGTGTGGTCGGCGTCGATTCGGATGGATGTGTCACATTCGTGAACCGTTCAGCCGAGCGTCTTCTGGATTGGTCGCGGGGTGAAGAACAATTGGCCATCGGCATCGCGGTCCCCGAATTCCTTCCCTTATTCGAAAATCTGAAAGGCAGCGGTCAAGAGGCCGTGCAGGGTGAGGTTAAGGTCACGCGCAAGGGGCGGTTGGAAAACTTGCTGGTGCGAATGGCGATCCGGCGCGGCGAAGATGGCGGTTTGGAAGGCTACGTGGTGGCCTTTGATGACGTGACCGATCTGGTCAGTGCACAGCGCATGGCGGCCTGGGGCGATGTGGCCCGCCGTATTGCCCATGAGATCAAGAACCCGCTGACGCCCATCCAGCTCAGCGCGGAACGGATCAAGCGCAAATTCTCGCGCAAACTGAATGAAGAGGATTGTGACAGCCTTGAATCC
The DNA here is from genome assembly GCF_059612305.1 of Ruegeria sp. CDSA033. Classification (NCBI taxonomy): domain Bacteria; kingdom Pseudomonadati; phylum Pseudomonadota; class Alphaproteobacteria; order Rhodobacterales; family Roseobacteraceae; genus Ruegeria; species Ruegeria sp. CDSA033. Next base: position 87,553 of record NZ_JBXWQI010000005.1, read on the forward strand.
ATGACCGATGTGATTGTGCGACAGACCAACGATCTGCGACGGATTGTGGACGAGTTTTCGAAATTCGCGCGGATGCCTGAACCGGTTCGGCGCGAGGAAGACGTCGTCGGCTTGGTACGCGAAGCCGTGTTGTTGCAGCAAGCCGGGCAGCCGGATGTGCAGATTGACGCGACCCTGCCGGACAACCCCATCCTTGCGGATGTCGACGCGACGATGTTGAACCAAGCGTTGACAAACTTGATAAAGAACGCGGGTGAGGCCATTGAAACACTTAAGAAAAAAGGTCCGCCAGAAAATTTGAAGCCACAGATCAAAGTGGACATTTCCAACGTTGATGCGGGGACGGTCATTACAATAGCGGACAATGGCATAGGGCTGCCCGAAGATCGGGCGCGGTTGTTTGAACCTTATGTCACTACACGCGACGAGGGCACGGGCCTGGGCCTGCCCATCGTCAAGAAAATCATAGAAGAACATGGCGGAGCGCTGACCTTGGAAGACGCGCCCGTTTTCGACGGGCAGGACCATTTCGGTGCGATGGCCATGATCCGTTTGCCGGGGGGCAAAATTTCCCAGACTGCAGCGCCACAAAAGCAGGCAATTCATACTAACAAACTGAAAGCAGGCCAAAGATGAGCGACATTCTGATCGTAGATGACGAACGCGATATTCGCGAACTGGTGTCCGACATTCTGGAGGACGAAGGCTATTCCACCCGGCTGGCGGCAAACTCGGATGAGTGTATGTCGTCGATCAATTCCGAGCCACCGGGACTGTTGATCCTTGATATCTGGCTGAAAGACAGCCGCATGGACGGGATCGATATCCTGAAGTCGGTTAAACGCGACAACCCTGATGTGCCGGTGGTGATCATTTCCGGTCACGGCAACATCGAGATTGCTGTGGCAGCCATCAAGCAGGGCGCTTACGATTTTATCGAAAAGCCCTTTAACATTGATCAGTTGATGGTCGTGATCCGCCGCGCCATGGAGACCTCGCGCTTGCGCCGCGAGAATGCCTCGCTCAAGCGGCGTGAGGTCACCAACTCGGACATGATCGGCAAATCGGCCTCGTTCCGGGCGATGCAGAGCCAGTTGGACAAGGTCACCAAGTCGAACGGCCGTGTGATGTTGAGCGGGCCAGCCGGGTCGGGCAAAGAGATTGCCGCGCGTTACATCCACGCCCATTCCAACCGCGCAAACGCGCCATTCGTCACCGTTAACTGCGCAGGGATTGAGCCTGAACGCGTCGAAGAGGTGCTATTCGGGCGCGAGTCAACGGAACGCGGGATCGAATCCGGCTTGCTGGAAGAGGCCCACGGAGGCGTGATCTACTTTGACGAAGTGGCCGACATGCCCTTAGGGACGCAATCCAAGATTCTGCGGGTTCTGGTCGACCAGCAATTCCAGCGGGTAGGCGGGTCTGACAAGGTGCGAGTGGATCTGAGGGTCATCTCGTCGACAAATCGCGATCTTGATGCCGAAATCGAAGCCGACCGGTTCCGTGAAGAGCTGTATCACCGCCTGAACGTCGTGCCGATCGCCGTGCCTTCGATGGAGGACCGGCGCGAGGATATTCCGGTTCTGGCACAGCATTTCATTGAAATGTGCAACGAATCCCAAGGCTTGCCAATTCGCGAGATCTCGGAAGAGGCGGTGGCATTGTTGCAGACCATGACCTGGCCCGGCAATGTGCGTCAGCTGAAGAACCTGATCGAGCGTGTCCTGATCCTGGGCGATGGAACGGGCCCGATTGAAGCCCGCGAACTGCCAACCGAAGAAGAGAAAACCGATGACTCGGGCCGCGTGGTTTTGTCTGGTGCACTGGCAACCCTGCCGCTGCGCGAAGCGCGCGAGGCGTTCGAACGCGAATATCTGCTGACCCAGATCAACCGTTTCGGTGGCAATATCAGCCGAACCGCCAGCTTTGTTGGCATGGAGCGCAGCGCGCTGCACCGTAAGCTCAAATCGCTTGGTGTTGTGACTTCGAACAAATCCGGGGCGCGGGTGGCGCAAATCGACGAACCGGAGCCGGCGGAGTAATCCGCCGGGATATTACCCTGCCTGACCCGGGGTGATGATCTGAAATGAACCGTCGTCGAACTTCACATAGCAGGATTGGGTTCCCAGCGGCGGCAGTTTCGTTGTGCGCGCAGGTGGAACCTGAGACTTTACGCTCTGTTTGCAGGGTGGCAGGCTGATCGGACGAAAGCCTTTTTTGGCCATGCATTGGGCCTCGACCTGATTGCGTAGACCGGCATTCACGTCGACAGTATAAACGCGCCCGGGTTCCCACCAACCAGGCGAGCGATAGCAGTGCCCCCGGTTGTCGCAATAAGTACGTCCCGGCCAGTATGTGGGCGGGCTTTGCCGCACCTGATTGGCTACAGGAACGTCATTCACTGCCTTGACCTGACATTGCGTGGTCTCGGACTGCGCGCGCGACACGCTTTCACCTTCGCGGTAATACAGTGAAAGTGGGCCGCTGCAAGCGGACAGGACAGTCAGCGGAATTAGTAAGTGAAGCACTGATTTCATAGGGTTATCTTGCCCCAGCTTTGTCTGAATGACAATTCAATTGACCGCTATAGGGGCATCTGTCATTCAAGGATTTCAGGCAGAAGGGCCAGAAACATGAAGGTCATCATATGCGGTGCCGGCCAGGTCGGCTGGCAGATCGCACGTCACTTGTCGGGCGAACTGAATGACGTAACGGTGGTGGACAACAATCCCGATCTGGTGCGCCGGGCGACGGAAACGCTGGATGTTCAGGGGATTGCCGGATTTGCCAGCTATCCTGACGTGCTGGAACGGGCAGGCGCGCGTGATGCCGATATGATCATCGCAGCGACCCATTCGGACGAGGTGAATATGGTCACCTGTCAGATGGCGCATTCGATCTTTTCCATCCAGCGCAAGATCGCGCGGTTGCGGGCGAAATCGTATTTGCAGGCGATCCATTCAGATTTGTTCCGTCGTGACCACTTGCCCATCGATGTCGTGATCAGCCCCGAACGCGAAGTGGCGGCAGCCGCCATGCGCCGCCTTTCGGCCCCGTCCGCCTTTGATACTGAGATGTTCATGGATGGGCAGGCGCAACTTCTGGGCATCCGTATCGACGAAGATTGCCCCGTCGTGAACACACCTCTGCGGCAGCTCACGGACCTGTTTTCGACGCTCAGCTCAATCGTTGTCGGTGTTCGGCGCGATGGCACGCTGTTTGCGCCTGAATCCGAAGATCAGCTGTTTGTCGGCGACGAATGCTATGTCTTTACCAATGTCAAAGACGTGGACCGCACGATGGAGGTTTTCGGCAAGACCCACAAAAAGCAGGATCGCGTGGTAATTGTGGGCGGCGGAAATGTCGGTCTGGAAGTTGCCCGAACGCTGGAAGAACGTGAAAGCCGTGTGCGTGCCAAGGTGATCGAGCGTGATCGCCAAAGCGCTGAAATAGCCGCCGAAACATTGGAACGGACGATTGTCCTGAATGGCGACGGGCTGGATGCCGCCTTGTTGCGCGAGGCCGGGATCGAACGCGCCGACGCAATGCTGGCGGTCACCGATGACGACCGCGCCAACATGCTGGCTGCGGTACGGGCCAAGGCCGAAGGTTGTGCCTTGGCGATTGCCTTGATCAATGATCCAAGCATGGTGGCCCTGATGGGGCCACTGGGAATCGACGCCTACATAAACCCGCGTGCAACCACTGTCAGCTCGATCCTGCGCCATATTCGCCACGGGCGGGTGCGGCAGGTCTATTCTATCGGGGATGCCGAGGCAGAAGTGATCGAGGCCGAGGTGCTGTCGACCTCACCCATGGCCGGGCAGAAGCTGCGGGATATCGATTTTCCCGAAGGTGTTCTGGTAGGTGCCGTACGAAAAGGCGATGAGCTTTTGCGCCCGACAGGCAGCCTGCGGATCGATGAAAAGGACGTGGTGGCGATCTTTGCGATGGCCAAGGACGTGCCCGAGGTCGAGCGCCTTATGCAGGTTTCAATCGATTTCTTCTGATGGTGCGCGCTCTGAGACAACAGATCACTTTGATACAGCGGTTGCCGCTGTTTCTGTTGATCTGGGGAATCGCCGCGCTGTCGATGTGGGTTCCGGCGATTTACGCGCTGGCCTTGGATGATCACGACACGTCGCGATCGTTTTTCTATTCCGGTCTTCTGGGAATGTTCGTGGTGTCCACGATTGCTGTGGCAGCATCAAACCGCGTGCCGCGACGTGGGACGCTGGGGCAACTGGCCGTGTTGCTGGGCTGTTTTACCGTTTTGCCGCTGTTTCTGGCAATTCCGCTGCATGATGCCTTGGGCACCACCACCTTTTTGAATGCGTATTTTGATATGGTCAGTGCTGTGACCACCACCGGTGCAGATCTGTTTCCGGACCCGGATCGCCTGACCGCACCGCTGCACCTGTGGCGTGCTTTGGTCGGCTGGATGGGTGGCTTGCTAATGTGGATTGCTGCGGCGGCAATTCTGGCGCCCTTGTCGCTGGGTGGGTTCGAGATTACGGCGCGCGGCCAGCCCGGTCGCCCGGTGTCGGGCGTCGCACAAAGCGAAGAGGTCGACCCCCGCGGCCGTCTGATCCGTGTGACCCGGACCTTGACACCAGTCTATACCGGTCTGACCGCAACCATATGGATCCTGCTGCTGATCGCCGGAGAAAACGGTTTGACTGCCGTGTGTCACGCCATGTCAACCATGGCCACGTCGGGGATATCTCCGGTTGGCGGGCTGGAGGGGGCGCAGGCTGGAATAACGGGCGAGGCGATCCTGTTTCTGTTCCTGTTCTTCGCCTTGTCGCGGCTGACGTTTTCGACCGATACGGCAACAACAGGCTATTCCCGGCTGGACCAAGACCCCGAATTCCGGATTGGCCTGATGATTGTGGGTGTCGTCGCGGCATTGTTGTTTGCGCGCGTTTGGGCCGGTGTTCTGGAAATCGGCAATCAATTGGAACCGCTTCAAGCACTCAGCGTGATCTGGGGTATGATCTTTACGGCGTTGTCTTTCCTGACCACAGCCGGATTCGAAAGCGCCAACTGGAACGATGCGCAGCAATTGTCCGGCCTTGGCACCCCCGGGCTGATCCTGATGGGTCTTGCCCTGATCGGAGGAGGGGTGGCCACAACGGCGGGCGGGGTCAAACTGTTGCGGGTCTTTGCCCTGTACCTCAATGGCGCGCGCGAGATTGATCGGTTGATCTATCCCTCATCCGTTAGTGGCATTGGCGGCGGAAACCGACGCATTCAAAGCGACGGGGCCTTTATCGCCTGGATCTTCCTGATGATGTTCGCCTTGACCGCAGCACTGTTCAATCTGTTGCTGGCCGCGATGGGCTCGGGGTTTGAACAGGCGATGGTCCTCAGCGTTGCCGCGCTCAGCACCACCGGGCCGCTGATCGAACTGGCCACTGATGTTCCCATCCGTCTGGTCGATTTGCCCTGGGGCGCAAAGCTGACCATGTGTGCGGCGATGGTGATCGGGCGACTGGAAACATTGGCGATCATTGCGCTGATTACGCCAACCCTCTGGCGAGACTAAGAATCCTCACCTTTGCCGACACCTTATTTTTCATCTGGAATATCGGTTAACGACACTCCATACTCTGCCAGAGGGAGCGCGTTGGTCCGCAGCGCGTAGCAAGAACAATGGCGAGATTATAATAATATGGCTTCGGACAGACAGAATCTGCAGGACGCGTTCCTGAATAATGTACGGAAAGCAAAGGTCCCGGTCACAATTTTCCTGATCAACGGTGTGAAATTGCAGGGTGTCATCACCTGGTTCGACAATTTCTGCGTATTGTTGCGCCGCGACGGACAGTCGCAGCTGGTCTACAAACACGCAATTTCAACGATCATGCCGTCGCAGCCGATCAACCTGTATGAGGGCGAAGACGCCTCTTGATGGAACATGACAGGACGCGCACCCGGGCTTGGGTGCTGCATCCGGAAATCAAATCAGATGAACAGCGCCGTGTCCCTGGACCGGCGCTGGAAGAGGCGGTGGCGCTGGCTGCCGCTTTGCCCGATCTGGATGTGATCGGGTCCGATATTGTGCGTCTGCCACGTGCCCAACCGGGGCTGTTGTTCGGGACCGGCAAGATCGAGGAGCTGGGCGAACGGTTTCATGACGCCGAGGTCGAGCTGGTTCTGATCGATGGTCCCGTGACTCCAGTTCAGCAGCGCAATCTGGAAAAAGCGTGGAAGGTCAAGATCCTCGACCGAACCGGGTTGATTTTGGAGATTTTCAGCGACCGCGCTCGTACCCGTGAAGGTGTGCTGCAGGTCGAGATGGCCGCGCTCAGCTATCAGCGAACGCGTCTGGTTCGCGCCTGGACCCACCTTGAACGTCAGCGGGGCGGATTGGGGTTTGTCGGTGGTCCCGGTGAAACCCAGATCGAGGCTGACCGAAGGGCGATCGACGATCAGCTTGTGCGCCTGCGCCGTCAATTGCAGAAGGTAATCAAGACCCGAACTTTGCACCGCGCGGCACGGGCCAAGGTGCCGTATCCGATTGTTGCGTTGGTGGGCTATACGAACGCCGGTAAATCAACTTTGTTCAATCGCCTGACCGGGGCCGAAGTAATGGCAAAGGACATGCTGTTTGCCACGCTGGATCCGACCATGCGGCGGGTTGAACTGCCCGATGGTCCCGAGGTGATTCTGTCGGACACGGTGGGGTTCATTTCGAACTTGCCAACCGAACTGGTCGCGGCCTTCCGCGCCACACTCGAAGAGGTTCTGGGCGCAGATATCGTCGTGCATGTGCGCGACATCAGCCATGAAGACACCGAGGCACAAGCCCGGGATGTCGAAACCATTTTGACCTCGTTGGGTGTTGATGACGAACGCCCCCGGCTTGAGGTCTGGAACAAGATCGACCTGTTGAACGAAGATGAGCGCGAGGCCACGTTTGCCCGGGCCGACCGCGACCCGTCGATTTTTGCCATTTCCGCCGTTACGGGCGAAGGCATCGAACCTTTGTTGGCCGAGATCGCGGTTAATTTGCAGGGGGTTCGGCACGAAACGGTACTGACGCTGGCATTTGCCGAAGGCAACAAGCGTGCGTGGCTGTTCCGTCAGGATGTCGTTCAATCCGAAGAGCAGACGGATGACGGATTTCAGATCACCGTATTGTGGACCGACAAGCAGGCGGCGCAGTTCGCCGCGCTTTGATCGATAAGCGAGGTCACGATGGGAGAATCTAAGGTGGTTCTGCGTGGTCATATTTCCGTGCCTGCTGATCGGATCACGCAGGTGCGGGAGGCTTTGCCGGACCACATCGCCCTGACGCGGGCCGAGCCGGGGTGCATCTCATTCGACCTTACAGAAGACGCAGATTTTCCGGGTCGGTTCAACGTGCGCGAAATCTTTGAGAACCAAGCGGCCTTTGACGCCCATCAGACGCGAACGAAAGCCTCAAGTTGGTTCAAGGTGACCGAAGGCATTTCGCGCGACTACCGGATCACGCGGGTTTAGGCGGGGGGTCCGCTACTGCCCGTCAATCTGGCGCTGATAGTCGTCAGCATCGAACCAGAAAAGCGAAGATTGGACTTTGTTGTCATCGGTCAGCTCCCATTCTTCCCAACCACGCGTGACGATGTGGTGGCCGGATTCTGAGTGATGGCCTTCCAGCGTCCAGACAAAAATGGCGTGTGACCCGGCCCAACGCAGCATGTCGCAGCGCACTTCCAGATCCGGGAAGTCGGTGTGGAATCCGCGCGCCATGTCTGCAACGGCGGCACGGCCGACAGTTGGTTCACCCCGGTTGACCGTGATTTGCCCGTCGGGTGCAAAAAAGCTGGCAACCGCATCTGGGTCGCCCGAGCTCCATGCGATTGCGTAATCGCGTGCGAGATTGTTCATCATATCCCGAAAACTGGCCATCTGTACCCCCAAGGTCCCGAATTGTCGGCTTGCAGATCGTAGGCGAAAACACCTGCGCGCGTCCACGGCAGCTTGCAAAAGGGGCAAGGTCCTGCCGAAGCAGTGAAATCAGCGCGGGGTCAGGTTGGTTACGCCGACTGCTGCCGCGCGGGCCAGATCCATGTCCAGTGACATCGGGATGTACTCACCCCGCCGCCAAAGCTGGGCCTGATCGTCGTAGTAGCGCGACAGAAAGTGCCCCGACTGACCCGTTGCCGTGATAAAGACCGAACTGTTGGGATCGGCAAAATCATAGACACCGCGATATCCCGCACCGTGGACGTTTTGGAAAGGGTTGGGCCCTTCGCCCGATGTCCGCCCGCGCAGCAGGGTGTTGTCGCCGCCGCTGGTGGATTGGCGGATGTTGACGAAGAACCGCAGAACGGGAACCGTGCCCAGAACCGGGTGGTCATGCGTGGCCTGATGGGCATCTCCCCAGCGCAGCGATTCCAGCGAACCACCGTATTTCTCGCTGATCCAGATCAGCGCATCATCCAGCGCCAACCGCGCCATGTCAGTGCATGTTTCTACCGGCGCGCTCTGGCGCACGTCGCACCAGACCGAGGCGCCGTCGATATCGCGGTACACCCGTTCGATAAACAGCGGTTCAACATGTTTGTATTCGGCCGCCAGCGGCCCCAGCTCGTCCGAGATCAGCCGGATCTGCAGTGCACGCAACCATGCAGCATAGATCAGCGGTTCAGGCAGGTGCTCGTTCATCTCACCGTTCCACTCGGCCAGCAGGGCCAGCGCGACCTGACGACGGCGTTCCGGTGTGCCCTCGGGCGCAGAGGCTCCGGTAAACCAAAGATCGGCGCCGATCAGCGGCAGAAGCGAGCGGGCGGTAAAGCTGACGGTATCAAGCTGCGCCTCGATAAAGCTGTCGCGGGTGTGAACCTCGCGCGATTGCATCAGGCGTTCCCAACGGTGCACGCGCTGCGTATCGCCCCATTCATACGAGACATGATTGGGGAAAGGGCGGTCGATGATCTTGTTGTTTGTATTGCCCAGAATCCCGCCTGCTGGTGTCACGAACTCGGGGTTGTTTGCATAAGGCAAGCGGCCTTGCCACAGGTTCTCGGCCAACCAACCGGGCGTTGGGATACGGCCGCGGCTTTGGTTGCGAATGTCTCGGCCAGGCATTGCGCCGATCAGCTTCATGCCGATCGTGTCCTTGTCGACCAGCGACAGGTTTTGCGACGGCGCAATGAACAGTTCGGCCACGTCGATGGCTTCGCGCACACTGTCCGAATTCATTAATGCCATCGAAGCCGTCATCGACGTGTCGCGCGGGCTAAGTGCGGTCCAGGCCAATGAGGCAACGTGCCCGGGCGGGGTGATCGTTTCCAGATCGTAATGGCTACCGGGCAAGACGGGTCCGTTCTCGGTCCAGCGCAGAGTCAGGGTGATGGGGGCTTCGTCTTTGATCTCGATGATCGAGGGGCGCGAGCGAAACCGTTTGAAACCATCAGGCGACAGGTATTCTTCTGGGTTTTCCGGGTTCAGCTGTTCGATGTGAACATCCTGATCGTCCAGGTAAGACGACGTCAGACCCCAGCCCAACCTATCACTGCGGCCCGTCATGATCGCCGGAACGCCCGGAATGGTCGCGCCGATAACACCGCCTTTGGCAAGCTCAAGCCGCGCCAGGTACCAAATGCCGGGTGCGGTCAGGCCCAGATGGGGGTCATTGGCCAGCAGGGTGCCTCCGATCGCGGAACGCGAGGGCGCGGCCGACCACGCGTTAGACGCCCCGGCCAAGCCGCGTTTAGGGAATGGTGACAGCGGCGTGTCTGGCATTGGCGTGCCTTCGGCATATCGCGGCAGTTCTGGGAACAAAGACGCATATTCTGGCAGCGCCGCGATGCCCGCGCCTGGTACGTCTGGCAGGATATCGGCCAGCCGCTGCGGATCGTTCAGCATCAGGGATGTGCGAGCGCGCAGGACCTCATCTTTCAAATGGCCAGACAGTTGCAGGCTCATCAGTTTGATGATCGCAATGCTGTCGCCGGGCTGCCACGGCGAAACAGATGCGTTGAACAGAAACATCTCGGGCGCGCCGCGTCCCAATGCGTTCTCATTGATCTCATCCAGCCGGGCATTGACGCCTGCAGAATAAGCGCGCAGCGCAGCTTTGGTGTAATCGTCCTGCACCTCGACCGAGCGGTGGGCAAGACTGTACAGGTCAAACCGGCGCAAGAGCTTGTCGATGGTGACTGTGCGCTTGCCAAACACTTCGGATAAACGGCCCTGTGCAGTGCGTCGCATCACGGTCATCTGCCACAGGCGATCCTGCGCATGGGCATAGCCCAGGCCAAAGAACACGTCCGGGTCGCTTTCGGCCAGAATATGCGGAACATTGGCGGTGTCACGCACGATCTCGACCGGCGCACGCAGCCCGCTGACTTCGACGGTCTGGTCATAATCCGGCAGGGACTGGCTGGCCAGGAAGTAGACAAGACCCACAGCCGCAACGGCCAACAGGATCAGGCCCGTAGCAATCCGAACCAGCCAGCGAAAGACAAGACCCATGAACGCCCCATATCCCCATAAGAAATTATTGGCTGAACCCTACTGGAAGGACCGGGCAACCGAAAGAGGAACGCCGCGCGAACGTTGAGTTAACATGTTGAGATGAAAAACCCCGCCACATGGTTTTGAACATGTGGCGGGGTCCGTGGCAAAGGGGGGGTGGTATTCGGTATCAGGGGATAATGCGCGTGTACTTGGTGCCTTCGACGGTCGCGCCGAATTTCAGACCGGCCTGTCCGAAAACGGCGGCCAATACGGGCCTACGCAATTGGGTCGTGTCGGTTGAGAGCGAGTCGCCGGTGGCGTCGACGACATAGCCGATATCCGCACCCGCGGTCCAACCGCTGGAACGGCGGAAGTCATCTAGGGCGTCCTGCGTCATGAAGAACAGGACATGCGCATATTGTTGCGCGCCGATCTGCAGACCAGCACTGCCGGATAGGGCCGAGTAATAGTCGACCGTTGCGCCGTTGATGCGCAGCGCGCCCTGGCCATAGGCACCACCAAAGATGAACCCGGCCTCGGTGATCAGTGGCATCACCAGCATGCCGTCGGCTTTTTCGGCGATCTCGACGGTATTGGGGTACTTGCTGAACATTTCGTTCAGCGTCACGTTCACACGGGCGTCGATCTGGGCCGCATTGGAATTGCCTACACCGTTTCCGCATGCAGCGGTCAGTGTGAGCCCGGCCATGCCAAGCGCAAAGCCACGACGGTTTAGTCGGGGAGAGTTGGAACTGCTCATGTTTTTTTCTCTGTATAAACTGCCTGAAGTGTCGGGTGTTCCCGATCTTGTGTGCGAGAATACGCCGATTGCGTCCGTGTGTCACGGGAAAGCTGGTCCAACAGCGTTCACAATCGGCGAAAAGTCGCGACCGCCCGGGGTTTTAGCCCTGAAGGATGCGCGCGACCTGCGGTGCAAAGTAGGTCAGGATTCCGTCGCAGCCTGCGCGTTTGAAGGCCAGCAGGCTTTCCAGCATGACCATCTCACCATCAATCCAGCCGTTCTGCGCAGCTGCCTGTATCATCGCGTATTCACCGGACACCTGGTAGGCATAGGTTGGCGCGCCAAACGTGTCTTTCACGCGGCGGCAGATATCCAGATAGGGCATGCCCGGCTTGATCATCACCATGTCTGCGCCTTCGGTCAGGTCACGCTCGATCAGGCGCAGGGCCTCGTTCGAATTGGCGGGGTCCATCTGGTAGGTCTTCTTGTCTCCGGTCAGCGCACCTGACGCGCCCACCGCATCGCGGAAGGGGCCGTAGAATGCACTCGCATATTTAGCGGCATAGCTGAGGATCATCACGTTGTGGTGTCCCGCAGCCTCAAGCGCGCGGCGCATCGCGCCGATGCGGCCATCCATCATGTCCGAAGGGCCAATGATGTCGGCCCCGGCCTCGGCCTGCGCCAATGTCATCTTGACCAGCGCCTCGACGGTCTGATCGTTCACAATCTCGCCGTCGACAACATAGCCGTCATGGCCATTGATGTTATAGGGGTCCAGCGCCACATCGGTCATCACGGCGATATTGGGGGCAGCAGATTTGATCGCCCGAATGGCCCGGTTCGACAAGTTGTCGGGGTTCCACGCCTCAGCGCAATCTTCGGTTTTCAGGCTGGGATCAGTATAAGGAAAGATGCAGATCGCCGGGATGCCCATAGCCTGTGCCTCGACTGCGGCATTGGCGATCAGATCGACCGAGCGCCGCACAACGCCGGGCATCGAAGGTACGGGTTCTTCAATGCCTTCGCCATCGCGCACAAAAACCGGCCAGATCAGATCGTCTGTCGTCAGCGCGTTTTCCCGCACCAACCCACGAATGGCATCGGATTGGCGCGCCCGGCGAAATCGCGTAAGGGGGTAGGGGGCGATGGTCGGTTTCATGTCGCGCTCTCCTTGAATATTCGTGCATTGGGTGGCATGAATTCCCGATGGTCTCAAGGGTAACATTGGACGCGCCTGCGCGAAGAACGCCCCAAGGACAATGAACAAAGGGCTGTCGCGTGGATTTGCACTCTTCGATTTTCGAACTCATCGACATGCGCAGCTTTTCGAATCTGTGGTACTGGATTGTGCTGGCAGTGCTCTGGTCGTCGGCCAGTCACTGGGCGATGGGGGTTCCCTACGATCTGCTTGTGCGTGCCCGCCGTGTTGGCGGACAGTCCGAGCAGGACCTGCTGGATATCGTTCGGATCAACGGCAACAGGCTGCTTTACATTGTTGATATGTCTGGCCTTGTTATTCTTGCCTTATGCTGTTTCTTTTTTACCGGGCTAGCGATGCTGGGTTTCTACTATGGCATTGAATTTGCGCAGGCCGTGTTTTTGTTACTGTTCCCCGTGAGTTTGGTGATGCTGATCAACATTCGCGCCGCACGCAAGTTGCAGGGCATCGAGCCGATAGTCGAAAGCGTGGCGAAGATCCTTGTACGCTGCAGGATTTACACCCAGATCATTGGCATGATCTCAATTGTCATCACGTCACTTTGGGGTATGTACCAGAACGTCTCGATCGGCGTTCTCGGGGGATGAAAATCAGAAAGGCAAGGCGATGACAGCTCCGAACCATGTGACGGTTGGCGGCGCTCCCGAAGGGTTTGACGCACAGCTTGTTCTGAATGAGATCACGCGCGTTGGCGGGCCGGTCTGTCACGTCGCGCGTGATGACAAACGGATGGAGGCGATGCGGGCCGCACTGGCTTTCTTCGCCCCCGACATGCCGGTCTTTGTGTTTCCGGGGTGGGATTGTCTGCCATATGACCGGGTGTCGCCCAACGCCGACATAGCAGCGGCGCGTGTAGCGACTTTGGCGGCACTGGTGCATCAGATGCCGGATCGGTTTGTCCTGCTGACCACGCTGAACGCCGCGACCCAGCGTGTGCCTGCGCGGGATGTGCTGCGCGAAGCTGCCTTTACCGCCCGCGTGAACCATCGCGTCGACGAAACGGCGCTGCGGAACTTCCTTGTGCGCATGGGGTTCACGCAAAGTCCGACGGTGATGGAGCCGGGTGATTATGCGGTTCGCGGCGGAATCATCGACATTTTCCCACCGGGCGAATCCGGCCCCGTGCGTTTGGATCTGTTCGGAGACGTGCTGGACGGCGCGCGCCGGTTTGACCCGGTTTCGCAACGCACAACCGAAAAGCTGGACGTGGTGGAACTGGCCCCGGTTTCCGAGGTCATTCTGGATGACGCCGCCATAACTAGATTCCGCCAAAACTATCGTATCGAATTTGGCGCCGCGGGCACCGATGATCCGCTGTATGAGGCGATCAGTGCAGGGCGCAAACACCAAGGCATCGAACACTGGCTGCCATTCTTCCACGAAAAGCTGGAAACCCTGTTTGATTATCTGCCGGATGCGACGATCACAGTGGATGATCAGGTGACACCCACGCGGCTTGCCCGCTGGGATACAATTGCCGATCAGTATGAAACGCGGCGTCTGGCGCTGGAAAACCGCTCGCGCATGGACACGGTGTATAAGCCTACACCTCCCGGATTGCTCTATCTGGACGACGCCGCATGGGAGCAGGCGGTCGGGGACCGGCGGGTGATGCAGTTCAGCCCGCTGCCTCAGGCCAGCGGTCCCGGTGTGATCGATGCAGGCGGGCGGATTGGTCGCAATTTCGCACCAGAGCGGCAGCAGGAAAACATCAGCCTTTTTGGTGCTTTGGCAAGCCATATCACCGACAAGATGGCCAAGGGGCCCGTCTTGATTGCGTCGTACTCCGAAGGGGCACGAGAGCGCCTGACGGGGTTGATCGAGGATGAAGGCCTGGCCGAAGCCGTCCCTGTCACCGATGGCACCCGGATTGGCAAACGCGGATTGCATCTGGCTGTCTGGGCGCTTGAGCACGGGTTTGAAACGCCCGGTCTGACCGTGATCGCCGAGCAGGACGTGCTGGGTGACCGCCTCATCCGCCAGCCCAAGAAGCGCCGCAAGGCCGAGAATTTCCTGACCGAAACCCAATCGCTCAGCCCCGGTGATCTGGTGGTGCATGTCGACCACGGAATCGGGCGGTACATAGGGATGGAAGTGGTCACGGCGGCCGGTGCTGCGCATGAATGCCTGCTGCTGGAATATGCTGAACAGTCCAAGCTGTATCTGCCGGTCGAGAACATCGAGCTGCTGTCAAAGTACGGCCATGACGAAGGTCTGCTGGACCGCTTGGGTGGAGGTGCGTGGCAGGCAAAGAAAGCCAAGCTGAAAGAGCGCATTCGCGAGATGGCGGACAAGCTGATCCGTATCGCAGCCGAACGCGCTTTGCGCAAAGCTCCGGTCATGGATCCGCCGCCCCACGCGTGGGAGGAGTTCAGCGCGCGCTTTCCATATCAGGAAACCGATGATCAGTTGCGCGCGATTTCCGAGGTGATGGAGGACATGCATTCCGGCGCGCCGATGGATCGGTTGATTTGTGGTGACGTGGGCTTTGGCAAAACCGAGGTTGCCATGCGCGCGGCCTTTGTCGCCGCGATGTCCGGTGTTCAGGTGGCCGTGATCGCACCGACCACCTTGCTGGCCCGTCAGCATGCAGCCAGCTTCAAGGAACGGTTCCGTGGCTTTCCGTTGGAGGTGCGGCAGCTATCACGCTTTGTGTCCGCGAAAGATGCACAGCAGACCCGTGACGGTATGGCGCGCGGGACTGTCGACATCGTGATCGGCACCCATGCTTTACTGGCCAAGGGTATCCGGTTCAACAATCTGGGCCTGTTGATCATCGACGAAGAACAGCATTTTGGCGTCGGGCACAAGGAACGCCTTAAGCAGCTGCGCAGCGACATTCACGTTCTGACCCTGACCGCCACACCGATCCCGCGAACACTGCAACTGTCACTGACCGGGGTGCGCGATCTGTCGATCATCGGCACACCGCCGATCGACCGTCTGGCCATTCGTACCTATGTCAGCGAATTCGACGCGGTCACTGTCCGCGAGGCGCTGCTGCGCGAACACTATCGTGGCGGGCAGAGCTTCTATGTTGTTCCCCGTATCTCCGACCTGCCAGAGATCGAGGAGTTCCTGAAAGAACAGCTGCCCGAGCTGACTTATATGGTGGCGCATGGGCAGATGGCGGCGGGTGAACTCGACGACCGCATGAACGCCTTTTATGACGGTAAATACGACGTGCTGTTGGCGACGACGATTGTCGAAAGCGGGCTTGATATTCCCACCGCGAACACGATGGTCGTGCACCGGGCGGATATGTTCGGGCTGGCGCAGCTCTATCAGATTCGTGGTCGGGTAGGGCGGTCCAAAACCCGCGCCTATGCGTACCTGACCACCAAGCCGCGTCAGAAATTGACGACGACAGCCGAAAAACGCCTGCGGGTTCTGGGCTCACTGGATACACTCGGTGCCGGGTTCACGCTGGCGTCGCAGGATCTGGACATTCGTGGTGCGGGCAACTTGTTGGGTGAGGAACAATCTGGCCAGATGCGGGATGTCGGCTATGAGCTGTATCAATCGATGCTGGAAGAGGCGATTGCCAAGATCAAAGCCGGTGAGATGGAAGGGCTGTCGGAAGCCGACGACCAATGGGCGCCACAGATCAATCTGGGCGTGCCGGTTCTGATCCCCGACGATTACGTGCCCGATCTGGATGTGCGCCTTGGGCTTTATCGTCGCCTGTCATCGC
Source organism: Ruegeria sp. CDSA033 (assembly GCF_059612305.1). NCBI lineage: Bacteria > Pseudomonadati > Pseudomonadota > Alphaproteobacteria > Rhodobacterales > Roseobacteraceae > Ruegeria > Ruegeria sp. CDSA033. The sequence continues at coordinate 103,660 of NZ_JBXWQI010000005.1, forward strand.
TTTCGACCAAAGTCGAGCTGGAAGGTTTTGCCGCAGAACTGATTGACCGGTTCGGAACGCTACCGAAAGAGGTGAACACCCTGATGTTGGTCGTGCGCATCAAGGCGATGTGCAAGCGGGCAGGGATCGCCAAGCTGGATGGCGGGCCGAAAGGCGCGACAATCCAGTTCCACAACGACAAGTTCGCCTCGCCGGAGGGTTTGGTAGAGTTCATTCAGAACCAGCGCGGTTTGGCCAAGGTTAAGGACAACAAGATCGTCGTCAGACGCGATTGGAAGAAGGACAGCGACAAGATTAAAGGCGCATTCGCCATCGCCCGCGACCTGGCGGAAAAGGTCATGGCAGCGAAGAAGAAAAAGGCGAAAGCCTAGTCTCCGCTGACAAAGGTGCACAGCTGCCATTCGTCCGCATCCGATTTTACGAACGCGGCACGGTGGCCTGTCATGGGCCAGAGAAAGTCGCCGTGCATGAATCCCCGCGTGCCGTCGGTCAGCATCACCGGTTGATAGTCGGCACCGTCGCGATAGTTCGGGACGATGACGATCTCGTAGCTGATGAGGCTCAGCGCTGGGGAGCCCGGCTCGGCAGCTTGCCGAAGGGTCACGTCCTCTCCGGTCACAAAGTAGGCCACGTAAGGGTCCAATGAGGCAGGCAAAGTGATCTGCCATTGATGCGGCATCCAAAACTCACCCTCGTCGTCGAAATAGCCCGGTTGGGACAGGGTGGTTTCCAGATCGCTCCAATAGGCTTGGCGGATCTGATCTTCTTGAGTTTCGCTGGTTTCCGGGGCGAGGTATTCAAGGAATTCCCCGGGCCCGCCATTTCCGCCATGGCTGAGGTAGATGTCCGAGCAAGCGGCTGCGATCACGGCCTCGGTATCCCTTGCGGCCACGCTCGCCAACAAACTATCCCGAAAGGCCACGAGGGTAGGATCGCGGTCTGCTTCATCGACCGGCGTAAAAGACTGGCGGTCAGCCAGTGCCGGGCCGCAAATCACCAGCGACAGCAGTAGTGCGCGGATCATTCTGCGGCCTTCATCGCTGCCTGCGCGCAAAAACACGAGGCCCCGACGGCCCGGTCAGCGCGGGCAAGCGCCAGATCAAGACGTTGTTTGATCAGATTGATCTCGACTGTCTCACCGCGTGTTTTCAGACAATCATGCAAGCCCTTCAAACTCCAGACATTGTCGGGGTGGATTGAGGCGCGGCTCAGAGTGCCGCCAAGCCCTAGATCTTCGCGATACACTGCTTCGGCCTCGGGCACGTGGCCCTGTTCGTACAACAATGCACCAAGCGCGTGGCGCGCGGGTTGCATCCACCCCCATGGCTCGTCGTAGGGCAGCGTGTCGTCCAATTCGACCGAGCGCCTCAGATGGGCGAAAGCAGCGTCATAGTTGCCTTTGCGATACTCAATCTCTCCGCGCAGCATTTCGCGGGCGATGTCCAGCAAGTCGATCACGCGGTTGTTGTGCAGCAGCCGGGTTTCCGGAACCCGATCCTTGGCGGCAAGGAACAGTCGCTCTTCGGCCTCTGCTTCGGGCACCTCACCTGTGGCCGCATAGGCGATTGCACGTGCGTAATGGGTGGTTGCGGTGACAGTGCGGTAGAGATCCTGGTCGTCGGGCAGCGGTAGGGCTTTTGCCTCTTCCCACCGACCAAACCGGATCAGGATATGAGGCTCCATCGACATGTAGCTTTCGAAGAAATCCGCCATGGGCGGGCTTTCCGTTCGGAGCATCTCTTCGGGGGTGGTGTCCCAGATTCCTTGATTGGCACGCAGCGCGGGTTCCATTTGACCAAGGAACAGCGCGCCGTAGATGGCAAAGTGATAGTTGTGCTGGCGATAGCCTGTGTAGATGTTGAACGCGCCTTCGCGCTCATAATACTTCAAGTCAGCCTCGGTCGCCTTTTCATTCCAGTGGACGACGTTCTGATAGTGCCCGCACAGTACGTCGATATGGGTTGGCATATGTACCAAATGCCCCGCATCCGGGACCAATGTGCGCAACACGTCGCCAGCCTTCAGCGCCTTTTCCGGTGTTGGCGACATCTCCATCAGGTGGACATAGAGGTGCAACAGACCCGGATGCGACATCGCCGCCGGATCGTCTGCCATCGCGTCCTCCAGGGCTTTTTGCGCTTCCAGAGTCGCGGCGCCCTCAGCGGGTTTACCGGTTTTCAGGTCCCACATCTGCCAGGGGGTCAAGTTGAGCAGCGCCTCGACGTAGATGGTTCGCAGATCAAGGTGATCAGGCAATTCACCAAAGGCCGCCCGCATCGCGCCGGCGAAATCGTGGTCCCAGCAATGCATGTCGTCGACGGGATCGCGCTGTGGATACCGCGCGGGCAGGGCGCGGATCAGCGCCTGTTCCGTCGGGCTGCACCCTTCGGCCAAAGCCACGGCTTTCTGCGTGGCATCATAGGCCAGCGCCAGCGCCTTTCGCCGTCCACGGTCATCCAGCAGGTTCCAAGGCAGGTTGTAGTTTGGCCCTGCAGCATAAGCCACGCCCCAGTGGGCCATCGCGCAGCCAGGGTCAAATTCAAGCGCGCGCTGAAAGCACACAACCGCTTCGTCGTGGTTATAGCCGTAGGTCCAATTCAGCCCTCGGTCGAACCAGAGCTGTGCGTCTGTTGAAGCCGTCGTTATCGGACAGGAATATGCGCCAAGATCGTAATAGTCGCTCACTGAAAAACTCCACTCATATTGAGCAGAGGTTAGCCTGATTCATCGTTCCTGCACAGATCAGGCTGGCAGCCTGTTTTCGATCCGCCCCATATGCAGCATCAGGCCGAAGCCCGCGGCGCTCATGGCCAGGATGCCGACAGCCAGCGGGGTGATGGACCCGTTGAACATCTGCCCGATGGGGGCTGCAATCGCGGCAGCAAACACGGTCGAGATTGCCCCGATCACTGAGGCCGCCATACCCGCGATATGGCCCATAGGCTCCATCGCGATGGCGTTCAGATTGCCCATGGTCATGCCTGCCATAAAGAAGACCGCCGTTTGCCAGCTTACGAAAACTGCGAAGGACAGTGTGGGCGATAGGTCTGCCGCGTTCAGCGCGATGACAGCTGTGGTAAAGAGGACTTGCGCGCCCAACGCCCATGTCACGATCCGGCGCATGCCCAATTTGATAACAAGGGCCGCGTTTAACAGGCTGGCTGAGCCCGCCATCAACGCCACGAACCCGAACCAGAACGGAAAGCTGTCGGCACTGTCGTGGATGACATCGTAGACCGGTTGAACCATCGTCAGCATGGTGAACAACATGCCCAGACACAGTGTCTGAACCAAGATCGACAGTCGGACAGTTGGGTGAGTGAACATCTGGCGCGCGGCATCCAGTATAAGGGGCAGGCGAAGCGGGCGACGGTTCTCGACCGACAGGGGTTCCGGAAGGCGCAGGCCCATCCAGACGATGGTGATCAGTGAGAACAGGATGAATGAGGCAAAGATACCCCGCCATCCGGTCAGTGCGATCACGCCGGCCCCCAGCATTGGCGCAATTGCTGGGACCAGGGTGAAGATCATCATTGCAATCGACACAATGCGGGCCATCTCGCGACCCGAGTACAGGTCGCGAATAATCGCCATGGCCACCACGCGCGGGGCCGCACATCCGATTCCCTGGAAGATACGGGCGACCAATAGCATTTCGAGTGATGAACTGGCCCAGGCAGCCGCCGCTGCGATGATATACAGTGCCGATCCGACGTAGATCACTGGTTTGCGGCCAAAGGCGTCCGACAGCGGACCGGTGAAAAACGTGCCAATCCCCATGCCCAACACAAACGAGGTCAGGATCAGCTGGGCTTTGTTGATGTCGTCGGGACTAAGTTGCGCTCCGATATTTGGCAGCGCAGGCAACATGGAATCGATCGAAAACGCGATCGTCGCAAACATCATTGCGACCAGTGCTACGAACTCACCCCGTGACATGCGATTGGCCATAACGCCCTCCTGATCTGTTCGCGCTATCACGGCAAATCAGTTGGCGCTAGGTGTCAAATTGCACAGAGGTCTGTGCTAATTTGCAGGGGAAGCCTCAAGTTGAGACATGATTTCAGCAATTACTTTTTCCCACATTTCAGGGGGTTGCGCCCCAGGGACGGCATGTTGATTGGCGACGATGAATGTTGGGACAGAGCTGACGCCCATCTGCCTGGAATGGCTGTCACGGTTGCTGATATCCTCGCGGTCCGCGTCGGATTTCAGCAGTTTTAGAACGACTGCTGCGTCCATTCCCGCATTGTCAGCAATATCCGCCAGAACCTCATGATCGCCGATGTCGCGGGCCTGCACGAAATAGGCATCGAACAAGGCATCGACCACGGCATTCTGTTTGCCTTCAATCCCGGCCCAATGGATCAGGCGGTGGGCATCCAGTGTGTTGGGCGTGCGCTCCATACCTTCGAAGTCGATCTTAAGGCCTGCGTTCTCGGCATGATCAACAACCGGAGCATAGGCCCGCACCGCACCGTCCTTGCCCCCGAACTTGCGTTCGAGATATTCGCGGCGATCCATCCCGGCATTCGGCATGTCGGGGTTCAACTGGAACGGATGCCATTCGATCACAAACGGATGGTCCGGGATCGCCGCTAGCGCCTTGTCCAGATGGGTTTTGCCGATATAGCACCACGGGCAGATCGGGTCGGACATGATATCAAGCTTGACGGTCTCGGTCATGGGTTGGTCGCCTTGAAATAGGCCGGCAGCGCCCGGCGCAGAAGTTTCCCGTTCCCGCCGGTGGGCAGTTCAGGCAGATGGATAAAGGCGCGCGGTTGCTTATAGCGCGCCAGATTTGCCTCGACATAAGTACGCAGGGCGTCGTCGTCCAGCTTTTCCGGTCCTGTATAGAAGGCTGCTATCACAAATGTGTCTTGTTTGACCTCGACTGCCGCAGCCCCGACCTGTGCGATGCCGGGGTATCGGGACAGCGCCGCCTCGACCTCAACCGGTGACACCCTATAGCCGCCCGCATTCATCATATCATCATCGCGACCCAGATAGGTGATCTGGCCATCCACGGCCATGGCCCCTTGATCGCCGGTCAGGAACCAGTCGTCCTGCATCCGGGCTTCGGCCTCGTCGGGGGCATTGAGATAGGTCAGCATCAGGCCGGGGTCAGACCTGTGTACGGCAATGGTGCCTTCCTGACCCTGAGGTACGGGACCATCAGGTCCCAGAATGGCCACACGGCGGCCAGGCTGCGGCTGGCCCAATGCATCGGACCGCGCTGGATGCGCCGGGCTGGACGAAATGAAAGTCGAGCACTCGGACATGCCATAAGCTTCGTAGAGTTCAGTGCCGGTCGCTTGCGCCCACTGTTCGTGCAGATGCCGCGACAGTTTTTCTCCGGCGCATAACCCATGCCGCAATTCCGGCAGGTCGAGGTCGTCTGTTGAGCTCACCACCTTACGGAATACGCCAGGTGCTGCAGCAAAGATGGTGGCCTGATGATGGCGCAGCAGGGCAGGTAGAGCGTCCAGATCGGTGCCCGGCGCGGGGATAAGAGCCGTTGCGCCAATGGTCCAGGGATCCATCAGACCGGTGCCCAAGGTATAGGTCCAGTTGAACGCGCCCGCGTGACACAGGCGATCGGTTTCACGCAGCCCGTACCAGCCATCCACCATCATCTGACGCGCCCAGATGGCACGATGGGCATGGGCCACAGCCCTCGGTTTTCCCGACGTGCCCGAAGTATAGACGACATAGGCCATCCGTTCCGGGTCACCCATTTGATACTCAGCAGCAGGCAGATCACGCATTCCGGCCAAATCGAATAGGTCAATCTGAACCGGGTGCGCGGCGCACGCAACCTGTGGATCACGCAGAATGGCGGCAGGCTTGAGGTCCTTGATCATGCGCTCTGTTTCCGGCTCGGTCAGCTGCGATGATGTTGGGACCGGGATGATGCCGACAGCAATCGCTCCGAGATAGGCAATCGGGAAATCGACCGTGTTCCCAAGCCGCATCAACGCGATATCGCCGGGCTTCAAACCGGCATTCAACAGCCCTGTGCCAGTGCCCAGAATGGCCTGCTGCAACTCGCGATACGTCCAATTCCTGGCATCCGTGGAGCCCACCACAGACAGGGCGGTCTTGTCCGAAAGCCTGTCTGCACAGCGCAGTACATGCGCTGCCAGATTGAACGGAGACGGGCAGGCCGGCGGCGGCCCCTGATCAAAAATAGAAAGCATGGCAACTGGCTAGCGCGACCACTGCTGCGTTGCAAGCGCGACAGGCTGCGCCTATAGAATGACGCATGAGCACCCAAGACCAGACATCTTTGATCCGCATTGCCCGGGACTCGGGCGAACATACGGAAGTTGAACCATTGGACCTCGGAGCGCGTGTGCGCGAGCTGCGGAAAGCGCGGAAATGGACGCTTGAACAGGCGGCCACGCAGGCCGGTCTGGCGCGTTCAACGCTCAGCAAGATCGAAAACGGTCAGATGTCGCCCACCTATGACGCGCTGAAAAAGCTCGCGACCGGTCTTGAGATTTCGGTGCCGCAGCTGTTTACGGCGCCACAGCGGGACCAGGTGATCGGTCGGATGGCCGTGACGCGCATGGGCGAAGGGTCTGCCCATCCCACAACCACCTATGAACATGAACTGCTGGCCGAAACGCTGACAAAAAAGCAGATGTTGCCCTATCGGGCCCGTGTCCGCGCGCGGTCAATGGATGAGTTCGACGGCTGGGTCCGCCACGACGGAGAAGAGTTCTTGTATGTCCTGACGGGTGTTGTGCGCCTTTATACCGAGTTTTATGAACCAGTCGAAATGCGCCGCGGCGACAGCGCCTATTACGACGGGAGCATGGGTCACAATGTAATCTCGGTCAGCGACGAAGATGCAATGATCCTGTGGGTGACATCACTTACTTAACGACCGGCTGAATTCCCGGTTCAAACCTTCCGTGAACAAAAAGTCCTCAAGCTCTTCGTGGGCTTCGTTCATGGTCAGTTGATGGCGTTCAGCCAGATACGCTTCGAAACATTTGCGGTCTTGGCTTAACCGCACCATGTCCTGATCCCGCAGGTTTGGAAAGCGCCGTTTGGCGCGGGTATACATTGCACTCCAGTCTTGCGTCAGATCGGTCCATTTCAACATTAGACAGCTTTCCGTATTCATGGTTTCAAACCGCTCGTCCCAAGAACCAGCGTACGTATGTGATGGGGGCGTTCGGGCATGACAAAATGTCGCACCCGGGGTCGGGTGGCGGATTGATTTTTGGCGGGGTCGAAAGTGCCCGTTGCAGCCTATCCGCAACGGGCAGACGGACCTGATTTTTGAGTGAGTGGAGGCCGGTCCGTAGATTCGATGTGCTGCGCACCGGACGAAGAGTTACGTTTTGAATTTCAAAGCAATAATCAATTCGTGCAGCGCACTGCAGTATATGTACAAGCTATATCGCCAAAGCCCGTTCAGTAAAGCTTTTTGTGTGAGTTTTTTAAGGGTACACTTGACGTTGGGGCAATTTCAACATGTTGGCGTGGCAAAAATTCGGCACGCAATATGCGGTGCCCATAGGCTGTGCGCCGATTTCCGCCCACGTCCTTTAGGTGCCGCGCGTGACCCGTTACTGTTCGTACCACCAAACCTGCGGCATGTACTCCGGCCCATCGCCATAGATCGGCAAGCTTTCAGGCTGCTTGAGTTCCTTGGCGTGGGCGATCCGGCCCACATCAAAGTTCCAGATCGGAATGACATAGCGCCCGGCGGTCAACACACGATCAAGCGCGCGCGTTGCAGCGACGAAATCCTCATGACTTTCCGAGGCCAGCATGGCGTCAATCATTCCGTCCACAGCGGGTGAAGCCACCCCCATCAAATTGCGCGTGCCCGGAGTATTCGCGTTTTCGCTGCCCCAGTACAGGCGCTGCTCGTTGCCGGGTGACAGGGACAATGCACGACGGAAATAGGTCATGTCGAAATCCAGAGCCGACGTTCGGCTTGTAAACTGGGCGCTGTCGACCTGTTCGGTGTTCACAGCGATGCCAAGGCGCTCGAGCGCGCGCGTGTAGATCTCGATTGCCGTTTCGCTTTCGGTGTCGCCCTGTTGCAGCAACACGGTCAGGGTAAAGGCATCGCCGTTTTCGTTACGCAGCACGCCGTCCTGGATGGTCCAGCCCGCCTCAGCCAACAGTTTGGTTGCAGCGCGGATGTTTGAGCGGTTGCGGGCCGATCCGTCACTTTCCGGCAAGGTGTAGCCTTCAAGCGTTCCGGGGGGCAGGTCGTCCTTGAATTCCAATAGCAGCTCTTCGACGCGACCACTTGCCGGGCCGGGCTGCATCGCCAGGTCCGAGCCCGAGAAATAGGATGAGATACGCGGCTGCGCGTTGCCGGTAATCGTGTCGTTGATGAATTCGAAATTGAACGCCAGCATCAGCGCCTCGCGGACACGCCAGTCGGCAAACGGCGCTTTGCGGGTGTTCATGACAAACCCGGTCATGCCCGAAGGCTTGCCGTGCGGGATCTCGGTCTTGACCACATCGCCGCGTTGGACGGCCGGGAAATTGTATTGATTGGCCCATTTGTCGGCATTGAATTCACGTACCGCAGTCAGTTCACCGGCTTTGAAAGCCTCGAACAGAACAGTGCCGTCGCCGTAGAACTCGATCCGCATTTCGTCCAAATTCATGGTGCCTTTACGGAAGGGGATATCAGTGCCCCAATAGTCCGGGTTCCGCTTGAGGTTCACGTATCTACCGGCCTCATAGCTGTCGACGATGTAGGGCCCGGTTCCGACCGGAATGTCATGCAACCCGGCATTGGCAAAATCTTTCCCTTCCCACTGGGCTTTCTGCAGGATCGGGCGCAGGCCTGCGATCAGGGCAAGCTCGCGGTCGGGTTCGTTGAAGGTGATGCGCACCGTGCGGGGACCGGTCTGTTCGATACTGTCGATCTTGCCCCACAACCCGCGATATCGCAGGTGGCCTTCGGTGCCCAAAGTCTCATACGACCAGATGACATCATCCACTGTGACTGGTGTACCATCCGAGAATTCGGCGTTCTCACGCAGGGTGAATTCGACCCAGGACCGGTCCGGCGCGGTCTCAACTGATTCGGCTAACAGCCCGTAAAGAGTGAAAGGTTCGTCCCAGGATCGACCCATCAGGCCCTCATGGGTCCAAAATCGCAATTGCCAGGGCGAGCTGCCTTTTTGCACGAACGGGTTCAAACTGTTATAGCCGCCCGTATTTCCGAACACGACTTTCCCGCCTTTTGGCGCGTCCGGATTTGCGTAGGGCAGGGACACAAAATCCGGTGGTAGGGCCGGGTCACCATACATAGCTATGCCATGGGTCGATTCTGCATAAGCAATTGACGTGCTCAAAAGTGCAGTGATTCCCGCGATCAATGGACGAACGGGGCGTAGAAAATCGGGGCTCATTTTGGAAACAATCCTGCTCTGGCCTTATTTTGTTGGGATTCATCGTAGCTATGATTTTTCTTGTTTTCAAACTTTTAGCTTGGACGAACACAAGAAATTGCTTATAAAGGACGCACTGCTCGATAGGTTTCTTGCCTGTATGAAACCTGCCTCAATAACTTAACGCCCGCTTCGTGCGGGCGTTTTTTTTGTTCGGATCTGACGTAGGTTGCGCCGCCCGAATGTTTCCCCGTTTTCTTTGCAGTTGCAGCATGGCACTGTGTCGCCAAAGTTGACTTTGTGGGAGTTCGGCCATGAGCCTTTCGGGAAAAACAGCCATCATCACCGGATCCAATTCAGGGATCGGATTGGGCGTCGCGCGCGAGCTGGCGAAGGCCGGGGCCAACGTTGTGCTGAATTCCTTTACTGACCGCGATGAAGATCATGCGCTGGCCGCCGAGATTTCGAAAGAGACTGGTACCAGCGCACGCTATATCAAGGCAGACATGTCTAAAGGTGAAGAATGCCGCGCGCTGATCGAAAAGGCGGGGGCATGTGATATTCTGGTGAACAACGCGGGCATTCAGCATGTCGCGCCGGTTGATCAGTTTCCGGTCGAAAAGTGGGATGCGATCATCGCGATCAACATGAACTCGACTTTTCATACGATGGCCGCCGCGCTGCCAATGATGCGCAAGGCCGGGTGGGGACGTATTGTGAATATCGCCTCGGCACACGGGTTGACGGCATCCCCGTTCAAGGCGGCCTATGTCGCGGCAAAACACGGCGTGGTTGGTATGACCAAAACCGTGGCGCTGGAGACTGCGCAGGAGCCGATCACATGCAACGCGATCTGCCCGGGATACGTCCTGACACCATTGGTCGAAGCACAGATCCCGGGCACCATGAAGGAATACAACATGAGCCGTGAAGACGTGATCAAGAACGTGATGCTTGAACGGCAACCTTCGAAAGAATTCGCCACGGTCGAGCAATTGGGTGGCACCGCGATCTTCCTGTGCTCGGATGCGGCAGCACAGATCACCGGGACCACGATCTCGGTCGATGGCGGTTGGACAGCGTTGTGAGGTTTCACGGGGGCGCTGCCCCCATACCCCCGGAGTATTTTGGAAAAGATGAAGGGGCGGGATGGTGAAACGGATCAATCTGGCATTGCAGGGTGGCGGCGCGCACGGTGCCTTTACCTGGGGCGTTCTGGACAGGTTGCTGGACGAAGAGGATATCGAGGTCGCAGCCATCACTGGGACCTCGGCCGGGGCGCTGAATGGCGCCGCGTTCAAATCCGGGATGGTGCACAACGGACGCGACGGCGCGCGGGCCTGTCTGGACGGGCTATGGGCACGGATGGGTGCGGTGGGGGATATGCGCCTTGCTAACTGGATGCAGGCGCTAGAGCCTGCGCAGATTGCCCAGTCGATGGAGTATTCACTGCCATTCTCGATTGGTGATGCCTGGTCGCGGATGGTGTCGCCTTATGCCTATGGTCCTTTCTACCGAAATCCCCTGGAACCGGTTGTGGATCGGTTCAACTTTGATGAGATTTGCACTGATCAGGGACCCCAATTGTTTGTTTGCGCGACCTGTGTGCGCAGCGGCAAGATCCGGGTGTTCACTGGGGATGAGATTTCCACGGATGCCATCCTGGCCTCGGCCTGTCTGCCGAGCCTTTTTCAGGCCGTCGAGATATTTGACCCCAGCTCGGGCCGGACCGAGGCGTATTGGGATGGTGGTTACACTGGAAACCCGGCGCTTTATCCTTTGTTTAACAGTGATTTGCCTGAAGACGTCGTGGTCGTGAACATCAACCCGCTTGAGCGTGATGAGGTGCCGAAAACTCCGCAGCAGATCCAGAATCGGATCAACGAGATCAGCTTTAACTCATCCCTGTTTCGCGAGCTGCGGGCGATCAATTTTGTTCAGCGTCTGTTGGCGGACGGCAAGCTGACGGCCGGAGAGATGAGCCGCGTATTTGTCCACATGATCGCGGATGACGAATTGATGAACGATTTGTCCGTGGCAACCAAGACGGTTCCCAACCCTGTGATACTGCATAAACTGAAGGACGCCGGGCGCGCCGCGGCACATCGGTTCATTGGCGATCACAAAGCTGATCTTGGCACACGCAGTACCGTCGACCTGCCCGAGATGTTTGGTTGATCACTCCGGCGGCTGCGTCGGGTCTTTTTCGTTGGGGTAAACAAGGCCTGCGGAAATCACCAGTTTCGCAGCGTCCTCGATTGTCATATCCAGCAGGATCACGTCCTCGGCCGGGAAGAACAAAAGGAAGCCCGAGGTGGGGTTGGGCGTGGTCGGAACAAAAACGCCCAGAAGTTCACCCCCGGTTTCCGCCCGCTCGCTGACCTCGCCTTTTGCTGCGGTGGACACGAAACCGATCGCCCAGATGCCGCGGCGTGGGTATTGGATCAAGCAGGCTTTTTCGAACGACCGTTCAGTTTGGGCAAACACCGTTTCCGAGATCTGCTTGATCCCGGAATAGACAGACCGGACAACGGGCATCCGGCTGACAAGGCTTTCGGCAATTTGTATCAGGGACCGGCCCAGAATACCTTTGGCGATCCATCCGACCAGAACAGTGAAGATCAGGAAGATGACAACGCCGACGCCGCGCAGGTTGATGCCAACGTATTCCTGCGGCTGGAACCGTTGTGGAATTATGGGCAGTACCGCACTGTCGATCCAGCCGACCACGGACCAGATCAGCCAGATGGTCAGCCAAACCGGCGCAATCACGACGATGCCCGTCAGGAAAGACGCGCGCAGTCGCGAAAACAGGCCCGGGCGGCGTTGTGGTTCTTCGTCAAATGGCGTGTTCATTGCGGTCCTGAGCGGGTTTCTGCCAAATTAGTTAAGCAGTTGGGTGCCTTGGTACAATAGGCTTATGTCAATCGGCCCGGTCGGACAGCGCCCGAGCAATTCCGGCCGCCAGTCGCGCGTTATTACGAACCAGGGCAATATTGGCCGTCAGCGAACGCCCTTCGGTCTGCTCGTAAATCCGTTGCAGCAGGTAAGGAGTGACGCCCTTGCCGCTGATCCGGTGTGTATCTGCGTCGGCCTGTGCCGATGCAATGATGGGAGCCAGTTCTTCGGCCGGGATCTGATCGGCGGTCGGGATTGGGTTGGCAACCAGCTGGCCACCAGGCAAGCCAAGCGCGCGGCGTGTGGCGTGGGCTGTGGCGATGTCCTCGGCGCTGTCCATGCGCAGGGGCGCGACGTAAGGGGATTTGGCCGACCAGAAGGCCGGGAATTCGTCCTGCCCGTAAGCGATGACAGGAACGCCCAGTGTTTCCAGAACCTCGAGCGTTTTTGCCAGATCGAGGATGGCCTTTGCGCCTGCAGCGACAACCGTAACCGGGGATTGCGCCAGCTCATGCAGATCGGCTGAGATATCAAAGGTCGTCTCGGCACCCTGATGCACGCCGCCGATGCCACCGGTAGCAAACACCTCGATCCCAGCATAGTGGGCGGCAATCATCGTCGCAGCGACTGTGGTTGCGCCAGTGCCGCCGGTTGCCATGCAGGCTGCCATATCAGCGCGCGACAGCTTGGCGACGCCCTGCGCCTGACCCAGAGCTTTCAGCTCATCAGCCTCAAGGCCCACATGCAGTTTGCCTTTGATCACGGCCATGGTTGCCGGAATTGCGCCCGCGTCGCGGATATCCTGTTCGACCTGTGCCGCGACCTCGATGTTCTGAGGGTAAGGCATCCCGTGGGTGATGATGGTGCTTTCCAGCGCCACGATAGGCTGGCTTGCGTCCTTGGCGGCGCGGACCTCGGCGGAATATTGAATGTCGATCACAGTGGGGTTTCTCCGGATACGTAAGTTGCGGCGGCGTTCAGGGCGCGGGTCAGAGCCTCGGCGCTGGATGCTCCGTCGGATTCTGAGGCGATGTGGGCCGCCATGAATGTGTCGCCTGCGCCGGTTACGCGGGTAACCAGAACGGACGGGGGTGTTTGGGTCAGGATTTCATCCGCATTACCAACCGTGGCCGAGCTTCCGCCGTCGGTGACCAACACCCGTAGCGCGCCGCGATCCAGCAGGCCTTTGGCGGCGCTTTCGGAATCCTTGAATTCGCGCTGGCACAGGATGCCGGCTTCTTCGAGATTCACATACAGCGTGGCACGCGCATGTTTCAGGAACGGCAGCAAGCGTTCGGCTTTACCGGGCGAGGCCGGTGCCACACGCAGATCGGCGCGGGCAAAGGCGGGGCTTTGGGCGATTTCCTCAAGCAAGTTCAGTGTCAGATTGCCGTCCAGCGCGATTGGGCCTTCGAACGGCTCGTTTTCGTACCCTAAAGGCCCGTGCATCAATGGACGCAGGATTTTGGCACCCGCGGCCTCAAGCGAATGCGCATCAGCGATGGCTGCTATCAAGCCGTTGGCCCCTTCGACCGCCATGTAACGGTCGGTCGGCAAATCCTGAGAACGGTAAATGTGGTCCGTCACCATGCCCAGTCGGGAACACGCGTTTGCCAACTCATCACCCTCAGGATCGCGCCCGATGGCGGTCAGCAGGGTGGGGGTCATGCCAAAACGCACCAGAGTCATGGCAATGTTCATGGCCACGCCACCCGGTAGGCGGGTGATCCGCCCCGGCACGTCCGAGCCTTGCCGCATGGCGCTGGCGGACCGGCCAATCACGTCCCAAAGAACCGATCCGATACAAAGGATGTCGCTGTTTTGTGTCATGTCGTCGTCATGCCGCAGCCCCGGCGTAGGTGCAAGCGTTAACGCTCGCACCGATCAGCGCATCGCGTCGGTCAGACCCTTCAGCGCGGCCAGAGGGTCATCCTGTGACCAGATCTCGTCCCCGATTCCGAAAAAATCGGTGCAGGGGGTCAGATCGCGGATCAGGTCGGGGTTCAGGCCACCCTCGGCAACAACTGGGACTTCGATCGTCTCAGACCACCACTGGAACAGATCCATTTCGGCCATTGTGCCATCACCCAGCGTTGACGCGCCCACCGGTCCAAAGGCGACATAGTCCGCACCGGCCTCGCCAGCCGACATGCCGTCATGGCTGGACGCACCGCAAAAGCTGCCAACGATGGCTTCCGCGCCCAATTCCTTTCGTGCAAACCGGACCGAGCGCGCGGCGTCATCCAGATGCACCCCGTCCAGCCCCAACCGCTGCGCCAGCAGAACATGGTTCGAGATCACCAGCGCCACATCGCGCGCATGGGCAACCTCACGGCAGGCGTCAGCCGCGCGGGCGATCGTGTCTTCATCGCCACCAGCCAGCGCCAATCGGATACAGGCGATCTCTGCCCCGTCCAACACGCTGGCCAAACGGTTCGTAAAGGTGCTCAGTTCGATGGTCGGTGGCGTAATCAGGTAAATCTGCGGCTGCTCGGGGGTGTCCATTGGCGCGTCCTTCGCTTTCAGTCTTTTGCGCGGTTTAGCGGATTGCGGCTGGGAAGCAAACTTTTATGCTGGTTTCCGGCCCAAATGAAGGCGCGGATGGCTTGCCCTGCCTGTGTGTGCAGATTAGAGCAGGCGGAACCTTCGGAGACAGCCATGCCCAGCGATAAATCTCAGCCCTCATTCGTGCTTGTGCGCCCGCAGATGGGTGAAAACATCGGTGCCGCCGCGCGGGCGATGTGGAATTTCGGGCTGGATCGGATGCGGATCGTGGCGCCTCGGGATGGGTGGCCGAACCCCAAGGCTGTGGCGATGTCCAGCGGCGCCGGGCGTCTGTTGGATGAGGCGCAGTTATATGATGATCTGGCCGGTGCGCTATCCGACAGCACTTTTGTTTTTGCGACCACGGCGCGACAGCGTGGATTGACAAAGCCGGTCTACAGCCCGGAACGCGCAATGCAACTGGCTGCCGAAAAGGTTGCTGCTGGTGAAAAGGTCTGTGTTCTGTTTGGACCGGAACGCGCAGGGCTCGAAAACGAAGACATCGCCAAGGCAAACGCGATCATCTCGGTTCCGGTGAACCCGGAATACGCCTCGCTGAATCTTGGCCAATGCGTGCTTCTGACCGCCTATGAATGGATGCGCCAGACCGGCGATGTCGTTCATGAGGCCACCGATCTGGGCAAGGGCGACTGGGCCACGGGCATCGAGGTCGAGAAACTGGTCGAACACTATGAAGACCGGCTGGAAGAGGCGGGGTTCTTTTATCCGCCCGAAAAGGCCGAAGGCATGAAGACCAACCTGCGCAACCTGTGGTCGCGGATGCGCATGACGCGGGCGGATGTGCAGATGCTGCATGGGGTCATGCGGCAGATGGTCCGCTGGAAAGACAAGGGCTGAGGCTGGACCTATGTTCCGCTTCACCCTAGCTTGCGACAAAATCCAAGGCACAAGAGGACAGCATGAGCGGTAAGCGCAGCATCTTCGAAGACGTCTCAGACACTGAAAAACAACAAGCCGTTCAACCGGGTATGATCGATCGTGGCCGCGGGGGTGCGCGTAAGGCCATTCGCGCCTGGCTGATGATCCTGTTTGTGCTGGTGGTCGTCATGATTGTTGTGGGCGGGCTGACCCGCCTGACCGACAGCGGGTTGTCGATCACCGAGTGGCGGCCGATTACCGGGGCCATCCCGCCGATGAATGAGGCGGACTGGCAAGCCGAGTTCGACAAATACAAGCAGATCGACCAGTGGCGCATTCAGAACCAATGGATGGAGCTGGGAGACTTCAAATCCATCTACTGGTGGGAATGGGGCCATCGTCAGCTGGGGCGCGTGATTGGGCTGGTCTGGGCTCTTGGCTTCTTTGGCTTCCTTGTAGCGCGGAAAATACCAACCGGCTGGACCGGTAAGTTGTTGATTCCGGGCCTTTTGGGCGGTGTTCAGGGTGCAGTCGGCTGGTGGATGGTCGCCTCGGGCGTGACACAGGGCGAGGGGATGATCGCCGTGGCCAGTTATCGCCTGGCGATTCATCTGGGGCTGGCATTTGTGATTCTCGGATTCCTTGCATGGTACATCTTTGAGCTGGGCCGCGAGGAGCGCGACCTGATGCAGGCCCGCCGCGCGAAAGAGGCGAAATTGTTCTCGCTATCCACCGGGCTGATGCATTTCGCCTTTTTGCAAACACTCATTGGTGCGCTTGTCGCCGGGATCGACGCCGGGCGATCTTATACCGATTGGCCGCTGATCGGTGGTCAGCTTCTGCCGCCTGACATGGCGATGCTGGAACCGATGTGGCGCAACTTTTTCGAAAGCCCGGGTCTGGTTCAGTTCATCCACCGTTGCGCGGGCTATCTGCTGTTCATCTTCGGCATCGTCGTCTGGCGGCGCGGCAGCACCAGTGCACATCCGCAAACTCGCTTTGCCTTCAACGCGGCCTTCGCAGCGCTTTCGCTGCAGGTGGTGATTGGGATCGCGACCGTGATCTACGCAGCCCCGTGGCAGATCGCCATCTTCCACCAGTTCATGGCCGTCGTCGTCTGGACCCTTATCCTGCGGGCGCGGTTCCTGACCGCTTACCCAATAGCAACCTCTTTGCGCGGAGCCTGATACCGATGAGTGCTTATGACGATCTGATGGCTTTTCAGCGCGAAACCTCGGCTCTCGGCGAAATTGCCGGGCGTTTGGGCTGGGATCAGGAAACGGTGATGCCCCGGGGGGCCGCGTCGCAGAGGGCCGAGGAAATGGCCGCGATTGAAGCTGTTTTGCACGCGCGCCGATCCGATCCCCGTGTGACTGAATGGCTGGAGCAAGCCGAGCCTCAGGATCAGGTGGGGCAGGCGCAGTTGCGAGAAATCCGCAGATCCTATGAACGGACCGTCAAGGTTCCTGCCGATCTGGCAACGGCCATTGCGCGCGTGACGTCAGCAGCACAGGGAACCTGGGCGCAGGCCCGCGCAGACGAAGATGTCGCCGCCTTCCTGCCCATGCTGGATGAGGTCGTGGCGCTAAAGCGTGAAGAGGGTGCCGCGCTGGCACAGGGTGGCGATATTTATGACGCGATGGTCGAGGATTATGAGCCTTACACGACCGGGTCGCAGATTGCCGAAATCTTTGACCAGATGCGCCCGCGTCTGGTGGCGCTGCGCGCCGCCGTTCTGGAAAAATCTGCGCCTCAAGCTTTGACGGGGAGGTTCGATGAGCTGAAACAGATGCAATTGTCGGAAAAACTGGCAACCACTTTCGGGTATGACCTGAATACAGGCCGCATCGACAAGGCTGTTCACCCGTTCAGCTCGGGCAGTGGATCGGATGTTCGGATCACCACCAGGACCAGTGAAACCGATCCGTTCAACTGTTTCTATTCGACGATTCACGAGGTCGGCCATGCCGCCTATGAACAAGGGATTGATCCGGCCTACGCCCTGACGCCTTTGGGGCGGGGTGTGTCGATGGGTGTGCATGAAAGCCAAAGCCGGATTTACGAGAACCAACTGGGCCGATCCCATGCCTTTACCGGTTGGTTGTTTGGCCAAATGAAAGACGCGTTTGGCGATTTTGGCATCAC
The DNA here is from genome assembly GCF_059612305.1 of Ruegeria sp. CDSA033. Classification (NCBI taxonomy): domain Bacteria; kingdom Pseudomonadati; phylum Pseudomonadota; class Alphaproteobacteria; order Rhodobacterales; family Roseobacteraceae; genus Ruegeria; species Ruegeria sp. CDSA033. The sequence goes on from NZ_JBXWQI010000005.1 coordinate 121,503, forward strand.
CGACGCGGATACGTTCTATGCAACGGTCAACGGTGTTCACAACGGTTATATCCGCACCGAGGCGGATGAGGTGCAATACAACCTCCACATCATGCTGCGCTTTGATCTGGAACGCGCGCTGATGGTCGGTGACCTCCAAGTGGATGATCTTGAGGCCGCGTGGAACGACCGTTTCAAGGCGGATTTCGGATATGCGGTCGACAAACCTTCGAACGGATGTCTGCAGGATGTGCACTGGTCAGTGGGTCTGTTTGGTTATTTCCCAACCTATTCGCTGGGCAATGTCTATGCAGGATGCCTTTACCAAGCGTTGCGGAACGCTGTGCCGGAACTGGATGCGCAACTGGCAGCAGGTGACACGTCAGGCGCAACCGATTGGCTGCACGAGAATGTGCAGCAACATGGCGGGCTTTACGCTCCACGCGAGACCATTCAGCGTGCAAGCGGTATGGAACCCGGACCTGACCCGTTACTCGGGTATCTGGAACAGAAATTTGGCGGGTTATACGGGCTCTGAGGTCAGAAAACGTTTCGTCAAGTTGCCGTGTAGGTGCATTGGTTTTGACCTGAATGAGGGTAGGGTGGTTCGAACGGTTTTACCAAAGGAACTACCTTGTTCTTTGCAACACATGTCAAACCACACCTAGCGTCAATTCTGACCAGCAACACGCGCCTGGTGGCGCGTAGGCGCGTGCTGGAGGCAAAGCATCACGTGTTGAACCGCCCGCGCGTTGTCCATTATTTCCATGATGTTTCCGACCCATACTGTCACCTCACCGCACAGGTCTTGCAGCAGTTTCGAGACACCTATGATGTCGAGCTGCGCCCACATCTGATTTCGGGCCCTCCGGCCGAGGCTTTACCGGACCCGGCAGCACATCGGCAAAATGCCATCAAAGATGCGGCAAGACTGGCCCGTAAGCTTGGTCTCAGCCCCCCTGAAGGCTCAGTTCCTGACGAGGCTTTCATTGCAGTTGCGAAAAAACAGATGGCAGCCGAACTGACGAATGAGAGCTTTGTTAACAGTGTCCGAGATATCAGCGAAGATCTTTGGTCGGGAAAGGGTTTTTCGTCTTCAGATCACCCCTTACCGGCTGCGCTGATCGAGGATGGTGACCAACAACTTTCCGATTTGGGTCACTATCTCGGCGGAACGTTTCACTACGATGGTGAATGGTATTGGGGCGTTGATCGTCTTCATTATCTCGAAGACCGGTTGCTGCACGCGGGTCTGGGAAGCGGGTCGTCACCGATAGTGTCTTTGCCTTCAGTGCAATTGGAACTAGAGAAGTCTAAAGATCAGGAGATTGAGTTCTTCTTTTCTTTCCGCAGCCCTTATTCGTATCTGGCATTTGACCGGGCCGTCGACTTGGCACGCCACTACAACGCACGGCTGGTTCTGAGGCCGGTTCTGCCAATGTTGATGCGAGGCTTACCCGTCCCTGCACCCAAGTCCTCCTACATCCTTTATGATTGCGTGCGCGAAGCGCGGCGGTTGGGGATCCCGTTTGGGCGCATCTGTGATCCTTTGGGCAAAGGGGTCGAGCGTGGCTATGCCTTACTGGATTATGCCGAAGCGCAGGAAAAATTGCCTGAGTTCTGTTCCGCCTTCCTGCGCGGCGTTTGGTCCGAGGGTCTGAATGCAGCAACCGATCGGGGGCTTCGGACTATCATCGAAAACACGGGGTTGGATTGGCAGAGTGCGAAACCGCACGCTAGCTCAGATCGTTGGAGAGATCGCGTAGCGGTCAATCAGGACCGTCTGCAAGAGATCGGGCTATGGGGTGTCCCAAGTTTCCGCGTCGCCGGGGAAAGTGTCTGGGGACAGGATCGCCTTTGGGCAGTCGAAGACCGTTTGATTTAAAAAAGGCGCCACACCCGAAAGTGTAGCGCCTGAATAATTTTATGGATCAGTCGGTTACTCTTCCGCTTCGTCCTCGTCGCCCTGATCGGCGATCCAAGCAACACTGACGACCACTTCGCCTTTGCCGGTGTTGAAGACCTTCACGCCACCGGCCGAGCGGGAGCGGAACGAAATTCCATCAACCGGCACCCGGATCGATTGGCCTTTGGACGTCGCCAGCATGATCTGATCTTCCATATCGACCGGGAACGAGGCGACGAGTTCGCCACCACGCATCGCCTTGTCCATGGCGGCCACACCCATCCCGCCGCGTCCGCGTACAGGATAGTCGTGGCTGGAGCTCAGCTTGCCTGCGCCGCCCGCCGTGATCGTCAGGATCAGGTTTTCGGCGGCCGACATCTCGGCATACTTCTCCTGGTTGAAATCGCTGCTTGCTGCGGCTTCCTCGTCGTCACCAGCGTCATCTTCGGTAAGCCCTGCAACCGCACGGCGCATTTTGAGGTAAGCCACACGATCTTCGGGGGTCGCCTCGAAATGGCGGATCACCGACATCGAAACCACGCGGTCGCCATTGGACAGCCTGATACCGCGTACACCAGTGGATTCGCGCGAATTGAATACCCGCACATCGGTGGTGCGGAAGCGGATCGCACGGCCCGAATTGGTAACCAGCATCACATCTTCATCTTCCGAGCAGATGCGGGCATTCACCAGCTCAACATCTTCGGGCAGTTTCATTGCGATCTTGCCGTTGCGCCGGACATTGGTGAAATCCGACAAACGGTTACGACGCACGTCGCCCGCGCTGGTGGCGAAGATGATTTGCAGGTTTTCCCATTCTTCATCGGGTACATCCACGGGCATGATCGCGGCGATGGAAACACCGGTCGGGATCGGCAGAATGTTGACGATTGCCTTGCCCTTACCAGTGCGCCCCGACTGCGGCAGACGCCAAGTCTTGAGCTTGTAGACCATGCCATCCGTCGTGAAGAACAGCAGCTGCGTGTGCGTGTTGGCCACGAAGAGGTTGGTGACAACATCCTCTTCCTTGGTCTGCATCCCCGACAGGCCCTTGCCGCCGCGCTTTTGCGCGCGGAAATCGGCCAGCGGAGTACGCTTGATGTAGCCGCCCGACGTGACGGTCACGACCATATCCTCACGCTCGATCAGGTCTTCGTCTTCCATGTCACCGGACCAGTCGACGATTTCAGTACGACGCGGCACGGCAAACTGTTCACGAACGCTGCGCAGCTCATCTCCGATGATCGACATGATGCGCTCGCGCGAGGACAGAATATCGAGGTATTCCTGGATCTTACCTGCCAGTTCTTCCAGTTCGTCCGTGACCTCTTTGACACCGATCTGAGTCAGTCGCTGCAGACGCAGGTCAAGGATGGCGCGGGCCTGAACTTCGGTCAGGTTATAGGTGCCGTCGTCATTCATCTTGGAAAGAGGATCGTCGATCAGGCGCAGATAACTTTCGAGCTCGGCCGCGGGCCAGCGGCGGGTCATCAGCTTTTCACGCGCTTGCGCCGCGTCAGCGGATGACCGGATTGTGGCGACCACCTCATCTACGTTCGACACAGCCACGGCCAGACCACACAGGATGTGGCTGCGTTCGCGGGCCTTGCGCAGGTCGTAGGCGGTGCGACGGGCGACGACATCTTCACGGAAGTCAATGAAGGAGGTCAGGAACCGGCGCAGGGTCAACTGCTCGGGCCGGCCACCGTTTAGCGCCAGCATGTTGCAACCAAATGAGGTCTGCATCGGCGAGAAACGGAAAAGCTGGTTCAAAACAACTTCGGGCGTCGCGTCGCGTTTGAGTTCGACCACGACACGCACCCCATTGCGGTCGGATTCGTCCTGAACGTGGCTGACGCCTTCGATGCGTTTTTCGCGAACGGCTTCGGCGATCTTTTCGATCATCGAGGCCTTGTTCACCTGATAGGGGATCTCGTCCACTACGATGGCGTAGCGGTCCTTGCGGATTTCCTCGACGCGGGTCTTAGAGCGGATAATGACGCTGCCGCGCCCTTCCAGATAGGCTTTGCGCGCGCCGGAACGACCCAACATCACACCACCGGTTGGGAAGTCAGGGCCGGGGATATATTCGATCAGTTGTTCGGATGTCAGATCCGGTTCATCGATCAACGCCAGCGTTGCGTCGATGACTTCGCCAAGGTTATGCGGCGGGATGTTGGTCGCCATGCCGACGGCGATACCACCGGCACCGTTGACCAGCATGTTCGGGAAACGGGCGGGGAGAACCGTCGGTTCGCGGTCCTTGCCGTCATAGTTGTCCTGAAAATCAACCGTCTCTTTTTCGATATCGGCCAGCAGAGATGCGGCGGGCTTGTCCATCCGCACTTCGGTATAGCGCATGGCCGCCGGGTTATCGCCGTCCATCGAGCCAAAGTTGCCCTGACCATCCAGCAGCGGCAGCGACATCGAGAAATCCTGCGCCATCCGCACCAGCGCGTCGTAGATCGCGCTGTCACCATGCGGGTGATATTTACCCATGACATCGCCAACCGGACGGGCCGATTTGCGGTATGACTTGTCGTGCGTATTGCCCGTCTCGTGCATGGCATAGAGGATGCGCCGGTGCACCGGTTTCAGGCCATCGCGCAGATCGGGGATCGCGCGGGACACGATGACCGACATGGCATAGTCCAGATAGGACGTGCGCATCTCGGATTCGATGGATACCGTCGGGCCGTCATATACGGGACGCTGGGGCGGTGTTTCATCCATGTTTTCTGGGGTTTCTGGCGTATCGCTCACGTAACCTGCCCGTTTATTGTGCTGGGTCTATATCTTGTGGATGTACCTTATCAGACCCGGCACATAAGGTGCAAGCAAGCAGCGCATTCTGTGCAAAAAACACCCGTAACACTGGGGTAACATATTGTTAACCAAGGGTTAGGTGGTTTCTGTGTTATGCTGAAGAGACCTTGCAACAATTTTGGAGGTCTGCATGGAGCAAAGCGAAACAGAACTGATGCTCAAGGGGTATGGGCTGACAACGGCCGAATTTTATTATCACATGCCCGACTATATTCACGTGCTCAACACATTTATCTGGCAGGAATACGACCTTGCGCCGGATCATCCCAAACTATTCGATTTTATTGAATTCTGGCAGCGAGAGATTGAAGGACCGTTGCATTCGGTGCGGTTTACTCATCGCAAAATGATCGCGCCCGGGGAATGGCGCAACGTGGTAGGCGAATTCCGAGTGAATTGACGCCCGGGCGCATCAGGCCCAAACCCATATACATTTCCGGTGCATCCGGTATCGTGGCGGCGAAGTCATTGGCCACAAGCGGAAACACGGAATGCCCAGAGTTTTATTGATTGCAGTTGCCATCTGCCTAGCCGGGCCGGTGTCGGCCGAAGGTGTCCTAGATAAAATCAAGAAGGGCGTTGAAAACACGACAGACGCCGTTGGACGCGGGGCAGAAACCGTCGGGCAGACACTCGAAAAAGGGGCGAGCGCGGTTGATGAAACCATCACGTCCACCTCTGATTTGCTGTCCAACGAGGCGACGCCGGAAGAGACTCGCGCCAAGCTGGATGTCATGGCCGTCGATGTGTTGGCGCAATTACTAACCGAAAATCCCGAAGCGCAGGCGCTTTATGATGTCAGCGCAGGGTATGCCGTTTTCGATTCCCGCAAGGTTACAGTTTTCCCGGTGTCCGCAGGGTACGGGCGCGGTGTTGCCGTGAACAAAGACACTGGTCAGCACACCTATATGAATATGGGAACCGGCGGCGTGGGCGCGGCGATCGGCATCGGCGGGTTCGAGACCAAATTCGTGATCCTGTTTGAAACGGAGACGGATTTGGACAGTTTTATCACGCACGGTTACGACGCGACTGCGGAATCCGGCGCGATGTATGGCGAAGAGCGCACCGATGAGACGCTCAGGTTCACAGACGGGCGGTCGTTTTTCGTGCTCAGCAAAAAGGGCTGGCGCGTCTCGGCTGGGGCGTCCGGCACAAAATACTGGAAATCGCCCGAGCTGAACTGATCAGCCCGAGCAGCTGGCTCCACCCAGAACGCAAAATTTTGCGCAATGTGGGTGGTTGAGGTGCACGTCGGCCTCCGCCTCGGCCAGTGTGGTGCCCATTTCAAACTCAGGCTCGTACGGCAGTAGGGTACAGGCCAGAACGGCAGGCCGTTCTGCGCCTTTGCGTTTGACCACCATGCGGGCATTCGAACACATAACAGCCTCGGGTGCTTTATCCAGAATGCCCCAGCAAGCGGTTGTGATTTCAGGAACTTCGACGGTTTCGTCCATCTCGGGGAACAAAACGGTCTGGCTAGGATTCTGTGCGTTGATGTCAAAGCTGTGCTGCTTGAAAAACGCCTCATACCCGGCGCGGCTGTCGGCGTCGCTGTCACCCCAGACCGTGCGCCCTGCGATAGCGATATTGAACCCGTTGTCGCGCAACCACTCCATGCCAGTTATCGTCTTGTCAAAGCTGCCTTTGCCGCGTTCCTCGTCATGCAGTTCGGGGCGATAGTGGTCCACGGAAACGCGAAGTGTCAGCTTGTTTCCATAGTTGCGCTTCAGATCCAGCAACCCCTCGCGCATCTTGCGGCGCATCATCGGCAGCATCGCATTAGTAAGGATCAAAACCTCATAGCCGCGTTCCAACGCGACACGAGTCATGTCGATCATTTCGGGGTTCATAAAAGGCTCGCCCCCGGTGAACCCAATCTCACGCACCGGCCAGTCGCGTTCTTCGATCTGGTCCAAGTAGTCGCGCACCTCTTCGGTGGTGATATAGATCAGCGCGTCGTTGGTTGGACTGCTGGCGATGTAGCAGTTGACGCATTCGATGTTGCAAAGAGTGCCGGTATTGAACCACAACGTCTCGGGGTTTTTCAACGCTACGGAAGCGCGGGTCTGCCCATCTGCTGTCACCAATTTGTTCTGAAATTTGCCGATATTGGCGGTCTGAGGCGCGTTGTCTTTCATTCCGGTATCCGGTTCTTTGAAGTTACTTCTGATGTAGCTGCTCGACTCGGATTAGTTAAGTCAGGCAAGTGCGACCTGACAGAGTTTTGATAATGGGGGATTTACGCTGACCGATTGCGCTAACATTGGACATGCCCGGCGGGGCAAGATAAGGAAAAACCATGGTTTCTCGCGTCATACCTGTTGATCCGTTCGATCTCGTCATTTTTGGCGGGACCGGTGATTTGGCGCAACGTAAGATTCTACCGGCCCTGTTTCGGCGCTTTTGCTCAGGGCAGTGGGCCGAAGGTGTGCAAATCATAGGCGCGGCGCGCACGGTCCACGACCGCGCGGGGTTTCAGGCAATGGTCGCCGAATCGCTGCGAACCCATGCGACTGCGCAATGCCGGGACGAGGGCGCATTGCGCGCGTTTCTGGACCGCGTCGATTATGTGACCCTCGACGGATATTCGAATGAGGGCTGGGATCAGCTTTCTGACAAGCTGAACCAAGATCGGGTGCGCGCGTTCTATTTCTCGGTCGGTCCGCGCCTGTTCGGGCCTTTGGCCGAAAGGATCAAAGCGCATGATCTTGCAACGCCAAGCACGCGGATCGTCGTTGAAAAACCCTTTGGCCACGATCTGGAGAGTGCGCGGGCGTTAAACGCGACCTTGGCTGAGCATTTTCGGGAGAGCCAGATCTACCGGATCGACCACTATCTGGGTAAGGAAACCGTCCAGAACCTGATGGCCGTCCGCTTTGGCAATATGCTGTTCGAACCGCTGTGGAACAGCCAGTATGTCGATCACATCCAGATCACAGTGGCCGAATCCGTAGGTATCGACGGGCGGGAAGAGTATTATGAGCGCGCCGGTGCCATGCGCGACATGATGCAAAATCACCTGATGCAGTTGCTGTGCCTGATTGCGATGGAGCCGCCGGCAAAGTTTGATCCGGACGCAGTGCGGGATGAAAAGCTAAAGGTCATTCGTGCCCTCGATCAGGTCGAACCACATCATATCGTGCGCGGGCAGTTCGATGGAGGCGGCAGCGGGAACGGATACCGCGAAACCGTAGGCAACCCACGTTCGACCACCGAAAGCTATGTGGCGCTGCGGGCGCATATCAGCAATTGGCGTTGGGCGGGCACGCCGTTCTACCTGCGCACGGGCAAACGTCTGGTTGCACGGTCTTCAGTGATCAATGTGATGTTCAAAGACGCGCCGCATTCGATCTTCGGCGAAGAGGCCGGACGCCACGCGAATGTCCTGTCGATCCGGCTGCAGCCGAACGAAGGCATAACGCTGAAGGTGACGATCAAGGAGCCGGGGCCGGGCGGTATGCGTCTGATCGATGTGCCCTTGGACATGAGTTTTGCCGAGGCGCTGGGGTCAGGAAATCAAGATCCCCCGGATGCATATGAACGGCTGGTCATGGACGTGATCCGGGGCAACCAGACCCTGTTCATGCGTGGGGATGAGGTTGAGGCTGCATGGGCCTGGACCGACCCGATCATTGCCGGTTGGCACGCGCGCGGTGACGTTCCAAAACCGTATGAAAGCAGCAGCACTGGCCCGGGCGACGCCGAGCTGCTGATGAAACGAGATGGTCGCCGCTGGCAAGGAATAAACCCATGAAGATTCAGGAATATGCGGATCGCGACATGTTGGCCATTGATGTCGCAAACGCCTTGGCCGGAGAGTTGGAGGCCGCCTTGCTGCATCACGACACGGTCTCATTGGCCGTGCCGGGTGGTACGACGCCGGGGCCGGTCTTCGACGGTCTTTGTGCGGCCGATTTGGAATGGGACCGGGTGCGGGTACTGCCCACCGACGAACGTTGCGTTCCGGGTGACAGTGATCGATCGAACGAACGGCTGATCCGGCAGCGCCTGCTGACGAACCGGGCTTCGGTTGCCCAGTATGTGCCGCTGTATCTTGAGGGTAAGGAACCCGACGATGTCCTGCCGGAAATCGAAAACCTGATCGCGCCGGTTCTGCCCTTGTCGGTTCTGGTGCTGGGAATGGGTGAGGATATGCACACCGCGTCACTGTTTCCGGGGATGCAGGGGCTTGAAGCTGCGCTGGACAGCCATGCGCCCATCCTTGCGATTGCGCGCACCGAAACCCAGCCCGAGGCGCGGATCACGCTGACCGGCCCGGTGCTGGACGGCGCGCTGTCCAAACACCTGATCATCTATGGCGCCGCCAAACGTGACGCGTTGGAAAAGGCCATGTCGCTGCCTCCGGAAGAGGCCCCGATCGCCGCCACGCTGACCGGCATGACGGTTCATTGGGCGGAGTAACGCAGATGCAATTGGATTCACTCAAAACCCTTGCATCCGACGCTCAGGACGAAGCCATCCTGAGCCTGTTTGAAACCGATCCGAACCGCGCGCAGAGTTTTTCTGCATCGACCGGCGATCTGCTGTTTGATTACTCCAAAACTCAGATCACAGATGAGGTCCGAAATGCTCTGATCGCGTTGTGTGATGAGGCGGGTCTGGCCTCGCGCCGCGCCGCGATGTTTGACGGGGAAAAGATCAACGAAACCGAAGGTCGCGCGGTTTTGCACACTGCGCTGCGCAATCTGGACGGTGGTCCTGTCGAAGTTGATGGGTTGGACGTCATGCCCGACGTTCTGGACACGTTGCAACGGATGCGCGTCTTTGCTGAAGAGGTGCGTGGCGGCGCGGTCACCGGGGCAGGGGGCGCCTTTACCGATGTGGTCAATATCGGGATCGGTGGTTCGGATTTGGGCCCAGTGATGGCGACGCATGCGCTGTCCCCGTATCATGATGGACCAAGACTGCACTATGTCTCGAATGTGGACGGCGCACATATCGCCGATACGCTGCGCCAGCTTGATCCAACGCGGACACTGGTGATTGTTGCCTCCAAGACCTTCACGACGATCGAGACGATGACCAACGCCCGAACGGCACGAGCGTGGATGGAAGATGGCGGCGGCGATCCGGGCAAGCAGTTTGCCGCCGTGTCCAGTGCGTTGGACAAAACCCAAGCCTTTGGCATCCCTGAAGAGCGTGTGTTCGGTTTTGCCGATTGGGTCGGCGGGCGCTATTCGGTCTGGGGCCCGGTGGGCCTGCCGGTAATGATCGCCGTCGGATCGAACGCCTTCGACGCGTTCCTGCGTGGTGGAGAGGCGATGGACGTCCACTTCCGCGCCGCCGACTGGGTCGAAAATATGCCCGTTATGCTGGCTTTGGTCGGCGTTTGGCATCGTCAAGTTCTGGGCCATGCCAGCCGGGCCGTGCTGCCTTATGATCAGCGCTTGCTGCGATTGCCAGCGTATTTTCAACAGCTCGAGATGGAATCGAACGGCAAATCTGTTGCCATGGACGGCAACACTCTGACCATTCCCTCGGGCCCCGTCGTCTGGGGTGAGCCGGGCACCAATGGGCAGCATGCATTTTATCAGTTGATCCACCAAGGCACCGACGTGATCCCCTGTGAGTTTATGGTCGCGGCCGAGGGGCACGAACCGGAATTGACCCACCATCACCGACTGTTGCTGGCCAATTGCCTGGCGCAGTCCGAAGCGCTGATGCGCGGACGGTCGCTGGGCGAAGCACAGCAACGGATGGCGGAGAAGGGGCTGGAAGGGGACGAGCTGGAACGGCAAGCCCGTCACCGCGTTTTTCCGGGCAACCGTCCTTCGACAACGTTGATGTATCCAATGCTCACGCCGTTTGTTCTGGGCCAGATCATCGCGCTTTACGAACATCGCGTGTTTGTCGAAGGCGTTCTGCTGGGCATCAACTCGTTCGACCAGTGGGGCGTTGAGTTGGGCAAGGAACTTGCCACATCTCTCGGCCCGATCGTCGACGGAGAAGAAAGCGCATCCGGCAAAGACGGCTCGACCGCTGCCTTGGTTGCCTATGCAATGCGCCACCGCGACTAGTAACGCGGTTTTTTGCAGTCTGCCGTGAAGGCAGGCTGCATTCTTTTATTGTCAGACAATTAAATGATTGGCAGGGTCTGTTCTTAGGGAACGCCCTGAACACTTTGCTTTGCGCGCGCTGGCGAGTGGCATCAGGCAAGCAGACAGCACTGCCCAATAGAGGCGACGCTGATAATGGGAGGATGTCCATGCTGGGACAGATGATGACGCAGCCTTTGCTGATTTCGTCGCTGATTGATCACGCCGAACGCTATCATGGCCAGACCGAGATCTACTCGGTCGAAACCGATGGATCGGTCACCGAAACCACATGGGAGCAGGTGGCGCAAAACGCACGAAAACTGGGATCAGCGCTGACCAAGCTGGGGTTGGAGCCGCAGGATCGAATTGGCACGTTGGCCTGGAACAACCGGCGACATCTGGAGATCTACTATGCCACCTCCGGCGCGGGTTTTGTGTGCCACACGGTGAACCCCCGGCTTTTCCCGGAACAGCTGACTTACATTATCAACCACGCCAAAGACCGGGTTCTGTTCTTTGATGCGACATTCATCCCTCTGGTCGCCGCGCTGCACGAACACCTGTCCGAAGTGCGCCACTTCGTTTTGATGGGGCCACGAAATGAGGACGCCATTGCTCAAATCCCTGGCGTCGCGTTCTATGATGACCTGCTCGAAACTGGCGACGGTGATTTTCAGTGGCCCAGTTTCGATGAAAACACAGCGTCCAGCCTGTGTTACACCTCGGGCACGACGGGCAATCCCAAAGGCGTTCTGTATTCCCATCGTTCCACAGTTCTGCACAGTTTCGGATCGAACACGCGAGATGTCATAGGCTTTTCTGCTATGGATGTCGTGATGCCGGTGGTTCCAATGTTCCATGTCAACGCCTGGGGGTCGCCCTATGCCTGCGCCATGTCGGGTTCACGCATGGTGCTGCCCGGGCCGGGTCTACATGGCGAAGCACTGGTGAATCTGGTCGATACATATGGCGTGACGCTGGCAATGGGGGTTCCGACGATCTGGCAAGGCTTGCTGGCACATGCCGAGAAGTCAGGTAGCAAACTGGCCAGCTTGAAACGCACTGTGATTGGCGGTGCTGCGTGCCCGCCCTCGATGATCGAAACTTTCCGCGAGACCTATGGCGTCGATACGGTTCACGCCTGGGGCATGAGCGAGATGAGTCCCCTGGGAAGCACGAACAACCCACTGGCCAAACATCTGGACCTTCCGCCTGAGGAACAACACAAGCTGCGCGAAAGCCAGGGTCGTCCACCCTATGGGGTCGAGTTGAAAATCGTCGATGATGACGGCAATGATCTGCCCCATGACGGCGTCACGCAGGGCGATCTGCTGGTGCGCGGGCATTGGGTGTTGGACAGCTATTTTCAGATGCAGGATGAAGACCTGCTGCAGGACGGCTGGTTCGCGACTGGAGATGTCGCAACGTTGGACCCGGACGGATACATGACAATCCGCGACCGGTCCAAGGACATCATCAAATCCGGGGGCGAGTGGATCAGCTCGGTCGAGCTTGAAAACATCGCCGTCGCGCACCCGCAGCTTGCCAGTGCAGCCGTTGTTGGTGTGCCGCATCCCAAATGGGACGAACGCCCCTTGTTGGTGGCCGTCAAAGCCGAAGGCGCGGACCCAACCGAAGAGGAGTTGCTAGCTTTCTTCGAAGGTAAAATCGCCAAATGGCAGGTGCCCGATAAGGTAGTCTTTGTGGATGCATTGCCACTGAACGCGACCGGCAAGGTCCTAAAGCGCAACCTGCGGGCAGACTTCGAGAGTGCCTTGATGGGCTAAGCGCCTGATATTGTTGGAAATGGCTCCGGCGGTAGGGATCGAACCTACGACCAATTGATTAACAGTCAACTGCTCTACCGCTGAGCTACGCCGGAACGGTTCGCGCCGTATAGCAACCTGTTTCTACGGCGTCCAGTGGGGGGCAGAATTTTTTTCGTTAAAATGACATCAATCCGAATAGTACCAAATTTGGCGCCGTATGAGGGTCTTGATATCAGGGGATTTTGGCTCCGGCGGTAGGGATCGAACCTACGACCAATTGATTAACAGTCAACTGCTCTACCGCTGAGCTACGCCGGAACTGAGGGGCGTATAACAACCCGTTTTTTGCCCGTCCAGAGGGGAACTGCATCAAACGGAAAAAAAGTTCTGCGTGTTCATGCTGACCTTGAAAACATGGCATCGACTGAAAGTGCGTCGGAAGTGTAAACTTGAGATTTACCATAAAGATCAACTAGATGTGCGAACACATTGCGTTCAGCCGCGGGCAAAAGCGTGGCTGGCGTGTCGGTATAGACGCGCTCGGCAAGTTGGCGGGCGTTTCCGGGCTGCTCCTCCAGCGCCGCCAGTATCTGCGCCTCGCGGGACAGCCGGTGAGTGATCAGCCAATCCAACCTTTCAGAAGGGTTGGTGATCTCCGCACCGTGACCCGCGTGAAACACGGCCCAATCCCGCGCACGCAACCTGTGGCACGCTCGCATAAAGTCTGTCAGGTCCCCATCCGGTGGAGAAACCAGCGAGCTGGCCCATCCCATGACATGATCGGCAGTAAAGCAAACATCACCCCAGCCCAAAGCGATATGATTGCCCAAGTGACCAGGCGTATGGATGACCTCAAGCTGCCAGTCATCGCCTTCGATCATCTCTCCATCTGCCACCTCGAAATCCGGGCGGAATGCGGTGTCGATTCCTTCGCCACCTCCGGCCAGACCCTGCCGCGCCAGTTGTGTCATCACTGCGCTGCGTCCGGCCTGCGGTCCGCCAAAGGCCAGAATTGGCGCGCCGGTGCGTGCTGCCAATGGTGCCGCAAGCGGCGAGTGGTCCAGATGGCTGTGCGTGACGATAATATGGCTGATCCGTTGCTCCGGCTGCACCGCATCCAGAATCGCTTCAAGATGAGCATCGCTCAAAGGACCGGGATCAATGACCGCCAAATCACGTTCTCCCAAAAGGTACGTGTTCGTACCGCGATAAGTCATCGGGGACGGATTCGGGGCCAGTATCCGCCGCAGCCCGGGTTGTAAGTCCACCGCCTGACCGGGGGGCGGGTTGAAATCGTCGGGCGCCTGCATTCTGAGCTCTTTCTCTCGGCGGATCAGCCCGTTAGGTTTAGCGCATGTTCAGTCGATGGCTCAAACAATATATGCCGCGCAGCCTGTATGCCCGGGCCGCACTAATTCTGGTTCTTCCAGTTGTCGTGCTGCTGTTGGTGGTGGGGATTGCCTTTTTGCAAAAGCATCTCGAGGACGTCACCGCGCAGATGACCAAGACCGCCACGCGCGAAGTGACGTTGGTGCTGGAAACCATGAAAAAGGCCGAGACCCAACAGCAGGCGCTGGCAGCGATACGCCTGGATTTGTCGGTGCTTGATATGAAAGCCCGTTTTGTTGACGGCGACGAAGACCCGATGACGGACAGGCGTCGGTGGTACGATTTTATCGCACCACAGGTCGAATCCCATTTGCGTGCGGGGCTGCCCGATCTGGCCGCCGTCGCTTTGCCTTCGGGTGATGAAGCTCGGTTGTATCTTGAAACCGATCTGGGGCTGCTTCAGCTGACGATAGATCGCCGCCGCCTGTCGCCCACGGCGCCGCATCAGTTGATTGTGACCATGATGTTCTTTGCCGTTGTGATGACGACGATCTCATTCCTCTATATGCGCAATCAGCTGCGACCTATTACCCGCCTTTCTGACGCTGCGCAGGCCTTTGGTCGGGGCAGGGTAGTGCCATATACGCCGGGGGGCGCAATAGAAGTGCGCGCTGCTGGCAGTGCATTTCTGGAAATGAGGGCTAGAATCGAGCGACAGATGGAACAGCGTACTATGATGCTGTCGGGTGTAAGCCACGACCTGAGAACGCCGCTGACGCGCCTGAAACTGGGGCTTTCCATGTTGCCCGAGGATGAGGCGGCACCGCTGAAACAGGACGTGGACGAAATGCAATTGCTGCTGGATGCGTTCCTTGATTTTTCACGTGGTGTCGCCGAGGGGCCAGCCGAGGCGATCGAACCCGCAGCGTTGTTGCGTCAGATCGTCGAAGACGCGCGCCGGGCTGGTCATCAGGCCGAATTGATCTCGGTCGAAGGCGACGGCACTGCGATGCTGCGCCCCATGGCCATTCGCCGCGCGGTCGAAAATTTGATTGGCAATGCGGTGCGATACGGCAACCGGGCCGAGGTCAGCTTGTCCCAGACGCCCAAAACCACGCGCATCCGGGTCGAAGATGACGGACCAGGCATTCCGGTAGAGCAGCGCACTGAGGCTGTAAAACCGTTCTCGCGTCTTGATCCCGCACGCAACCAGAATCAGGGCAGTGGCGTTGGTCTTGGGTTGGCGATTGTCGCGGATATTGCACGCGCACATGGCGGTGTTCTGCGGCTTGGTAAAAGTGAAAGGCTGGGTGGCCTTTGCGCAGATATCATTGTTGGGCGATGATTTTGGTGAGGTTGGAATTTACGTTTTGTGTCGCTGCCATAAGCGGCGCGCATATTATTTCTTTGGTCCAAAGCACCGATCACCCCGTATAACCTTTAGAATGGGAGGAAGTCATGACCAATAGTTTCGACGTGAAATCATCGTGGGTATCGGTAATGGATGAAACGAAAAACCCACTAAGAAAATACTCTCTATCCACAGCACACATGCTGATGCAGATGTTGGCATGGATGTGGAGCGCAATCTTCTCGCTGATGATTGGTAGCTATTTTGTTTTCGGTGTAACCGCATTGGGCCATTTGCTGCTGATCGGCGGGTTGTTTGTCACCTTGGCAGTTTTCCAAAAGGCTGAAGCGACAGATCCTGAAGCGTAAAGTTACCTCCTCCTATTAGACCGAACGGCTTTACCCGGGGTTTTTTGGTCCAATTCTTGACCCGCTCCGTATCGCCATCACTACCCCAACTGCCTCCCGCGTTGTTTGTAACTGTTTCCCTCCGAACAACGCGGGTTTTTTGGAGCGGGAACGAGTGGCTACCCTGGTGCCGAATGCTGTGTAACTCCCCCATTAGACTTGAGGCGCATTTCTATCGTAACGTTACAGAACGTCTTTTGCGGCATAGGTTTAGGTATGGACAACACTGTATTGTATTTCTTGGTTGGTATATTTGTCGTTGGGCTCCTGACGCTTGGATATTACTCAAAAAGCAGTGGTGCATTAATCTCGATTGTCATCATAGTCGGCGTTTTGGGTGCGATGGTTGGATACTTTGGTGGATACTTCGGAGAACCTCCAAAGTAGGTAGGGACTTCAATTGGAGGTTTGCCGGTGCGCTTTGTCTTTGAAAGCTCTTTACAATCAAAAAACGGCACAAAAAAAACCAGCTTCGCGGTCCGAGTGAGCGGAGGGGTCGCGAAGCCGGTTAATTTCCTCCTACTGGGTGCTGGTCGGAGGCTGGGATGCACATGTATGGGACGTGCAAGATCATAAAAACATGAATTTACAAGTTTCACTGAATGGAAATGGGATAGCCAAAAATCCATTCGAATAGGTGATGTATCCAAAAGTATAGTATGCGGATGTGTCATTTCTCTTGAATGTACCAAATGGCACTTCCGCTTGAGCGGGGACTCCGAACTCTAGGGGTTTGAATAAGGTTCAGAGGTACTGGGCAATCCTGCAGATTTAGAAGAATGCATCTTATGTTTGAGCAGGACAGTAGAAACACCATGCATTGCTGGTCTGGCAAGCATCTGTAACTGATAACAATGAACAAGTAGACGGTGGTAGGCCCGGCAGGACTTGAACCCGCAACCAAAGCGTTATGAGCGCTCTGCTCTAACCAATTGAGCTACAGGCCCGCCTGAGCGCTTTGAGTACCATGGTGAACAGCCGCGTCAAGCCTGACCGTTGCAACAAGTCGCACAATCGAATAACCCGCGCGGGAACCATTCATAAGGGGCTGGCCATGACCACGGGCAAGAACGGAATCACCTATGCCGATGCAGGCGTTGATATTGATGCGGGGAATGCCCTAGTCGACCGGATCAAGCCGGCCGCAAAACGCACCAACCGCTCGGGTGTGATGAGCGGGCTGGGCGGATTTGGCGCTCTGTTCGATCTAAAGGATGCCGGATATCAGGACCCGATTCTGGTTGGGGCCACCGATGGGGTGGGCACCAAGCTGCGCATTGCCATTGATACCGGTGTTGTCGACGGTGTGGGCATCGACCTAGTCGCCATGTGCGTCAACGACCTGATCTGTCAGGGTGCTGAGCCGCTGTTTTTCCTGGATTACTTTGCGACCGGCAAACTGGATACCGACACAGCCGCACGGATTATCGAAGGCATTGCTGAAGGCTGTGTCCAGTCCGGATGCGCTTTGATCGGCGGTGAAACCGCGGAAATGCCCGGCATGTACCCTGATGGGGATTTTGATCTGGCCGGGTTCTCGGTCGGTGCGATGGAGCGTGGTGCGCATCTGCCGGCCGGCGTTCAGGAAGGCGACGTGCTTTTGGGGCTGGCGTCGAACGGTGTCCATTCAAACGGCTACTCGCTGGTGCGCAAACTGGTCGAAATTTCGGGCCTGGACTGGGATGCCACGTCACCGTTCAGCGACGGCTCTCTGGGCGAGGCGCTGCTGACCCCAACGCGTCTGTACGTGAAACCTGCACTGCGGGCGATCCGGGCAGGGGGCATTCATGCACTGGCCCATATCACTGGCGGTGGCCTGACCGAAAACCTGCCGCGCGTGTTGCCCGAGGGGCTGGGTGCCGAGATTGACCTGAATGCATGGGACTTGCCGCCTGTATTCCGCTGGATGGCGGAAACCGGTGGAATCGTTGAGGCCGAGATGTTGAAGACCTTCAATTGCGGCATTGGCATGATCGTCGCGTGTCACGCGGATCGCGCAGATGATCTGGCGGTGTTGCTGGCCGACGCGGGCGAAACGGTTGCGCGGATCGGCACTGTGACCGGGACAGCGGGCATGGCCTATTCGGGCACCCTGTTGTGAACCACAAGCGCGTCGCTATTCTGATCTCGGGTGGGGGCTCGAACATGGTGTCGCTGGTCGACAGCATGACCGGCGATCACGCTGCACGGCCTTGTCTTGTTCTGTCCAATGATGCGAATGCGGGTGGCCTGACAAAGGCGGCAGAGCGCGGCATTCCAACCGCGTCGGTGGATCACCGCCCGTTCAAGGGCGACCGCGCCGCGTTTGAGGCCGAGTTGCTGACACCGCTGGAAGAGGCGCAACCCGATATCGTTTGCCTTGCAGGGTTCATGCGTGTTCTGACCGGTGATTTCGTTTCGCGTTTTCAGGGGCGGATGCTGAATATCCACCCTTCGCTTCTGCCGAAATACAAGGGTCTCAATACCCACGCGCGCGCTATTGAAGCCGGAGACGCTGAACATGGATGTTCGGTCCACGAAGTCACCGCAGCTTTGGATGACGGTCCGATCCTTGGGCAAGCGCGAGTGGATATTGAACCGGGTGACACGCCCGAGGGATTGGCCGCCCGGGTGCTGGTATGGGAACACAAACTCTACCCTACAGTGTTGCGCCGTTACGCCAGTGGGGATCGGACTCCGGTGTTGCTGCCCTGAACGTCTCAGGGTGATTTACACGCGCGTCAAATTCATCCTATGGTCCGCAATACGGCTGGGTACGGAATGAAACAGACAATCAGCCGCACAGAACAAGAGCAAGAACAGTACCGCGCATGAAAACCCTGACGACGACGCAAGAGCTGGCCGATTTCTGCAAGGCCGCGGCGGAATACGACTATGTCACCGTAGATACCGAGTTTCTGCGCGAACGGACTTACTATTCAAAACTCTGTTTGGTGCAACTTGCGGTGCCATCTGACGGTGAAGACAGCGCCGTTCTGGTGGACCCATTGGCCGACGGCCTGTCTCTGGACCCGCTTTATGACCTGTTTCGCGATGAAAGCGTGGTCAAAGTGTTTCACGCCGCGCGGCAGGATCTTGAGATTTTCTGGGTCGAGGCGTCCGTGTTCCCGCAACCTCTGTTCGACACCCAGGTCGCCGCGATGGTCTGCGGCTTTGGTGAGCAGGTGGGATACGAGACTTTGGTGCGCAAAATCTGCAAGGAAGGCGTCGACAAAACCTCGCGTTTTACCGATTGGTCACGTCGGCCACTGACAGATGCGCAAAAGACCTATGCCTTGGCGGATGTCACGCATTTGCGGCAGATCTACGAATATCTGGCGGCCCAGTTGAACAAGTCGCAGCGCAGCCATTGGGTATCCGAAGAGTTGCGCACCCTGACCCAGCCCGGAACCTACGATATCCGTCCCGAAGATGCATGGAAGCGGGTAAAAACCCGCACAAATTCGGCCAAGTTCCTGGCCGTCGTGCGCGAGCTAGCGCAGTTTCGCGAAGCTTATGCGCAGGAAAACAATGTTCCACGCAGCCGTGTGTTCAAAGATGACGCGCTTATCGAGCTTGCCTCGACCAAGCCGAAAACGCCATCGGATCTTGGCGGTTCGCGCTTGCTGCTGCGTGAGGCGCGCAAAGGCGCGATTGCCGATGGTATTCTGGCGTCGGTGAAACGGGGGGTAAACTGCCCTGCCGATCAATTGCCGCAGGTCGATAACAGCCGTGACAAGCTAAAGATCAACCCGGCGCTTGCCGATCTGCTGCGCGTGTTGCTCAAGTCCAAAACCGAAAGCTCGGGCGTGGCGGCCAAGCTGATCGCAACCAGTTCCGAACTGGACCAGTTGGCTGCGGGCGAGCGCAAGCTGCCTTCGATGTCAGGCTGGCGTTTTGAGGTGTTTGGCGAAGATGCCCTGAAACTGTGTGACGGCAAGATCGCTCTGGCCGCCAAGGGGCAATCCGTACAAGTTGTGTCGCTTTAGCGGCGATTAGCGCCGCCGGGACTCTAGTGCATTCTGTTCGCCGCGAACGCGAACCAAACGGATGTTTCGCAGCTCGGCCCGGCCAACCGTTGTGGCATCATTGACCTCACGCGATCTTTCAGAGCCTTGATTGGTCGCGTAGCTTGGGTAGCTGACTTCGAACGTGTATTCCAGAATGCCGTTCTTTTCGTTCTCTTCGCTTTCCACGCGGACAAGGCGCGCATTATAGGCGCCCTGTCTTGAGGCCGTACCTTTGACATAGATGATTGCCCCGGTAGACGTGGGGTCGATGCGTAGCTCATCTACCTTGGTTATGGCAAAGCCGATCACTTCCTTTTCAGGTCGCGAAAACAGGCCCGGGCCGTCACGCCCTTTGGGCACCAGAGCATCAGCTTCGTTTACGGATACTTCAGTAGGGGCGGGCGTACTGGACCCGAACCAATTGGTCGGGTTCACGCGCGACTCGCTCCAGCCGCTGCAGGCGGCCAGTGCCAGAGTGCTGACCAATAGAAGAGGTGTTGATTTTTTCATGGTCCCAAAGCCCAGAGAAGTATTTTCAGCAATGGGTTATCGTAAATTCCAAAGATTGAAAACCCACACCGGGGCTGGACAGGTGCCCAACAGAGGCATAGGTCACAAATGTGATCGCAACAAAAAGGACCGCTGCGAAATGGCAACGCCCGCCTTTGAGGAAATCGTCGAGGATTTTGAGTTTCTGGATGACTGGGAAGACCGGTATCGCCACGTCATCGATCAGGGCAAGGCGATGCAGCCGCTGGATGACGCGCTCAAAGTGCCGGCCACCAAGGTGCACGGCTGCGCCAGTCAGGTGTGGCTGCATCCCGTGATCGACGGCGGTGTTTTCCGGTTCGACGGTGACAGCGACGCGTTGATCGTGCGTGGGCTGATTGCGGTGTTGCGGTCTTTGTATAACGGCCTGCCTGTTGGCGAAGTCCCCAAGGTCGACGCGGGCGGTGAGTTGGCGCGCCTTGGGCTGAACGATCACCTGTCCGCACAGCGATCAAATGGTTTGCGATCGATGATCGAGCGTATCCGCGAGGTCGCGCAAGAGAACGCCTGACGATCAGGCCGTCGGCTTGCGGGTGGCCCACTCGGTCAGCGTGGTTTCCAGATCGCCATAGCCGGTGAAGCGGCGTTCGAACGTCAAACCCATCCGTTCGGCGCATTCCTGCGCGCGTGCCGTCAGGTCCGGGTCGTCTGTCTGGGCTTGATAGACAAGTTTTGTATAGTTCCCGAAATACATGTCCCGCAGTTGGGGGTGACGGTCCAGGCCCAGCGGTTTCCACACAAAGGCGTCAAACTGACGGGCCAGAAAATCTGTCAAGTAGAAGGCCGTCGTTTCATCATCGCCATGGTCTTCAAAGGCTTGATTTCCTTCGAAAAAAGAATAGCAGTGCGGGCCTTTGATCATCTCGATGCCCATCTCTTTGCAGGCCTTCTGCAACAAGCCGCCGGTGCCACAATCGGCATAGACGACGAAGATCTGGTCAAAGTTACCGCGGTGCTTGGCAACAGCTTCTTCCACAGCCTGCGTAATCCGTTCGGGGTGGACGTGCAGGATGGCGGGCAAGCAAGTCAGGGTCATATGATCCCAGCCGTTGCGCTTTTTCAGATGCAGGATTTCGCGCGCCAGTGCACCGCATGCCAACAGCAGTATGCCGCCTTGCCGAGTGTCTTCGGTATAGCCTTTTGTCGTCAGGCTTGCGTCATCCGGTGTGTTGTTCTGCTGCATCGTCAATTCCCTGAAGGATTGCAGCATCAAAGAATGAATGCCGGATCAAGGCAAGCCCGCTTCCGACATCTCGTGTCAGGCCACCGACGCACGCGTTTCAAAAGATTGAAGCGACGGGCGGGCAGGGGGACCATAAGCGGTGATCCCGTGGCTGCCTAGGTTGGGAAACAGCGACAGAATCTCTTGCCGTGTTTCATCCTCAAAACTGTTCCACGCCTGGATTCCAGGGTGAAAGCTTTCGCTCAGGCAACCTTCGCCCCAGATCAGTTCATGCTGATCGAACATCAGGTGATAATAGGTCACAAGACCGCCGGGCTTCATCACGATATCGCGGCCATTCACCAAATGCTTGGCAGGCGCAAGCGCCTCGGCGTGGCCCGTATGCAGCTCGACCCGCCAGTCGCTGATCAGCATCCTGTGCTGTTGCGAGACTAATAGGTCGCGATCATTGCCAAGCGCACCCGCCTTGATCAACACAGGCGTAAACACCCCCGAGGCGCGCGCGGTTTGCGACCCGACCCAGCGCAGCGTTTGCAACCCATGATCCAGCGTTGGAATCCTGTCGCCCACGCGCAGGTTCTCGACCTTGACCAGACCGCGATCTGTCTTGATCAAAGTGCCGGTCGTGAAACATCTGGCGATGTCCCATTCTTGTCGATTCGAATTTAGTCCCGACGCATCATCGGTTCTGACACTGTTCAAAGTAAGAGATCTAATGCCTTGGTCTTCCAACGCGGCCTGATCCGAATTGTTTGAAAATTCAGGTACCAGAAAGGTGTTGCCGAATGCATCTTGGGCAATGACAGCGGTTATGTTGACTGTTGTTCCGTCGACATATGTGATCGTGGCATTATATTCGACGGCAGCGTCAAATTCAGTTTGTTGACCGTCGATTGTGAAATCATCGAGGTCGACAGTCCCATCATTTTGGTAGGTTTGGCCCGGATTTCCGACAGGACTCCATACAACCGCGTTGTTTAGAAGGGGATCGCCGAGCCCGCCAAAAGTTTGTCCGACAAGGGCGTCTGCGTTTTCTGCCGTATTGTTGCCCTCAGTGGGGTCAATAATACTAAGTTGGCCAAGAAAAATAGCATTAAACGTCGTAGGCATAACACACCCTATATGTACTCGTTAACAACTCGTGCGTTACAACAGATTCGCACAATCACAATTGACAGGTAATTAAACCTGTACTGCTTATCAAGCAGTTGAAGACAAAAAAGCCGCCCCGGAAAGGGCGGCCTTGATCATTTCCGTGTTACCTGGATTAGCTGGCCAGTTGGTTGTGCTTGCGGGAAACAAACTCTTTGGCAGTTTCCACTGCTACCGCTGCGTCACGGCAATAGGCATCTGCGCCGATGGCCTTGCCGAATTCCTCGTTCAGAGGGGCGCCGCCAACCAGTACGATGTAATCTTCACGCCGTCCCTGTTCGATCAGCGTGTCGATGACCACTTTCATGTATGGCATCGTAGTGGTCAACAGGGCTGACATACCCAGAATGTCTGGCTGTTCGGAATCCAGTGCTTCCAGATAGTTTTCGACCGGGTTGTTGATGCCGATATCCACGACCTCAAAACCGGCCCCTTCCATCATCATCGACACCAGGTTTTTGCCGATATCGTGAATGTCGCCCTTAACGGTGCCGATCACCATCTTGCCAACACGCGGCGCGCCGGTTTCGGCCAGCAGCGGCTTGAGGATCGTCATCCCACCCTTCATCGCGTTGGCGGCCAGCAGAACCTCGGGCACGAACAGAATGCCGTCGCGGAAATCGTGGCCCACGATGGTCATGCCACCGACCAATGCTTTGGTCAGGATGTCATATGGCGTCCATCCGCGTTCAAGCAGGATGTTCACAGCTTCCTCGATCTCTTCTTTCAGGCCGTCATAAAGATCGTCGAACATCTGCTCGACAAGTTCGTCGTCGTTGAGTTCGGACAGGACGATGTCTTCTTCATCGGACATGGGGCATTTCCCTGTGCTGGGCGGGCCATCGGCCCGTGGTGGCATTTTTTCCGTTTTGGCCATTTCGTCGCAGTTAGACTGTTACGATTGCGACCTTGGCGGTTCCGGGACCGACCTATACGTCAAATTGTTTGCGATCACGATGGAATTATCTGCAACAACATCCTGCAATCTGTTCACAACCGGGGAAAAACCGGGCGTCCAGGATCGGAGGCGAATAGGGCGGTTCGCGTAGTTTTCCTTGTCGCATGGCGATTCAGGGTTTATTGATTCTTAGGTGAGAACGTAACGGGAACAAATATGCCTGCACTCAACATAAAGGCCCGCGGCGTGGCCAGTAATGACTCAGGCAGATTCGAACGCTTTGCGACCGAGGCCTGTGACGATGGCTGGGAGATGGAAGAAGAACTTCCCCAGCTCAGAACCGAGGTCCGGGAAGAAGTAGCGCGCGGTGTGGTCACCTACAACCGATCGCCCGATCTGCCGTTCGACCGCTCGATTAACCCGTATCGCGGGTGCGAGCATGGGTGCGTGTACTGTTTTGCCCGCCCGACACATGCCTATCTGGGATTGTCGCCGGGATTGGATTTTGAAACCCGGCTGATTGCACGGCCAAACGCGGCAGAGGTTCTGAGGAAAGAACTGTCCTCAACCCGGTACAAAGTGGCGACCATTGCGATGGGAACAAACACCGACCCGTATCAGCCGATCGAAAAATACCACCAAATCACACGGGCTTGCCTGCAGGTCTTGCAAGAGTTCCAGCACCCGGTCGCAATCGTGACCAAAGGTGCGATGATCGAGCGGGACTTGGATATCCTTACCCCTATGGCGCAACTTGGGTTGGTTCGGGTCGGCATTTCGTTGACAACTTTGGACCCAGGCTTGTCTCGACGGATGGAACCACGCGCGCCATCCCCTGTAAGACGGCAGGCGACGATCCGACGGTTGACCGATGCAGGTGTGCCGGTACGCGTCATGACATCGCCTTTGATACCGGGTCTGACGGATCACGAATTGGAATCCATGCTGGAAGCCGGGCGAGACGCGGGCGCTGATTCCGCAACCTGGATCATGCTGCGCCTTCCGCGCGAAGTCTCTGAGCTGTGGCAATCCTGGCTGCATCAGCATGAGCCGGCGCGAGCTGAAAAGGTCATGTCCAAACTGCGCGAAATGCACGGCGGTCGTGACTACGATCCGCGTTGGGGGCACCGCATGCGGGGGGAGGGTGAGTATGCCGGGCTGGTGGCCAAGCGCTTCAAGCTCGCGGTCAAACGTTTGGGGTTGGCCACAAAAACACCGCCGCTACGATGTGATCTGTTTTCCAGGCCCGCGCAGGCCGGGGATCAACTGACACTATTCTAAAACAAAAAAAACGCCCCGGACACGGATCCGAGGCGTTTCGAAATTGTAACCGGCAATCAGCGGTTTTCGATGTCCACATAATCGCGGGTCGTTTCGCCCAGATACAGCTGACGCGGACGACCGATTTTGTTCTGTGGATCTGCGATCATCTCTTTCCATTGGCTGACCCAGCCAACGGTGCGCGACAGCGCGAAGATCGGCGTGAACATTGAGGTGGGGAAACCCATCGCCTCGAGGATGATGCCTGAGTAGAAGTCCACGTTCGGGAACAGTTTTTTCTCGGCGAAATACGGATCTTCCAGCGCCTGCTTTTCCAATGCTTTGGCAACCTGCAGCTTCGGATTGTTCTCGACGCCAAGTAGTTCCAGCACTTCGTCGGCTGATTGCTTCATCACAGTCGCGCGCGGGTCGAAGTTCTTGTAGACGCGGTGGCCAAAGCCCATCAGGCGGAACGGGTCGTTCTTGTCCTTGGCGCGGTCGATGTATTCCGGAATACGATCGACGGAACCGATCTCTTCCAACATCTCCAAACAGGCCTGGTTTGCGCCACCATGGGCAGGGCCCCAAAGGCAAGCCACACCCGCCGCGATACACGCAAACGGGTTTGCGCCCGAGGATGACGCCAGACGCACGGTCGAGGTCGACGCATTCTGCTCGTGATCTGCGTGCAGCGTCAGAATCCGGTCCATCGCACGGCTGAGGATCGGGTTTACCTCATATTCTTCGGCGGGAACCGCAAAGCACATGCGCAGGAAGTTGGACGCATAGTCCAGATCGTTGCGCGGATAAACGAAGGGCTGGCCGATGTGATACTTATAGGCCCATGCGGCGATCGTCGGCATCTTGGCGATCAGACGGTGCGAGGCGACCTCGCGCTGATGCGGGTCAGATACGTCGGTCGAGTCGTGATAGAACGCCGACATTGCGCCAACGACACCCACCATGATCGCCATCGGGTGCGCATCCCGACGGAAGCCGCGATAGAAATACTGCATCTGTTCGTGCAGCATGGTGTGGCGCGTGATGGTGGTTTCGAACTGCTCAAGATCCTTGGCTTGCGGCAGCTCTCCGTACAGCAGCAGGTAGCATACTTCTAGGAAATGCGATTTTCCGGCCAGCTGGTCGATCGGATAGCCTCGGTGCAGCAGCTCGCCTTTTTCGCCGTCAATATAGGTGATCGTGCTGTCACAGCTTGCAGTCGACGTAAAACCGGGGTCGTAGGTGAACACTCCAGCATCGCTGTACAGCTTGCGGATGTCGATGACGTCAGGTCCAGCGGTCGGAGAATGAACCGGCAACTCGTACGTTTCACCATGGACTGTCAGAGTGGCTGTTTTATTGCTGTCGGTCATAGTGTCCCTTCCTCATTCTTACGCATGTCGAATCGCTGTCCGACCTTGCGGGCAACGGCTGCGCGCGGGCGCGCAGTCCGGGTGTTAGCGGAGCAGCGTTACCCAAATATGAAGATTGGGTTTACGTCGCTGCGTCAGAAAGCCGGGCCAGGGTTTCTTCCTTCCCCAGCACAAGCATCATGTCAAAAACTGAAGGCGTCACTGCCCGACCTGCCAACACGGCCCGCAACGGGCCCGCCAGTTTGCCGAACTTAACCTCTTTCGCTTCTGCAAACGAATTTAGGGTTTGCTCCAGTTCGTTTCGCGTCCAGCTAGCATTTTGCACGTGCGGCGTCAATTCACTCAGTATACCATCGGATACTGAGGCCAGCGCTTTCGCAGCCTTTTCATCGGGGTCAATTGGCCGAGATGTCAACACAAAGTGAGCTTTTTCAAGAAGTTCCGGGAACATCCGCGCGCGATCCTTGAGGCAATACATCGCACGTTCCAGATCACCGGATTGTGTTTCCGTGAGGTTAGGTAAATTTGCCGCTGTCAGATAGGCTTCGATCTCTTGCCGCAATGCAGCATCATCCGCGATGGCGATGTGCTGTCCACACAGATTTTCCAGCTTTTTCAGGTCGAAACGGGCAGGGCTTTTGCCGATTCCGTCAAGATCGAACCACTCTTTGGCCTGCGCGTCCGTAAAGAACTCATCATCACCGTGGCTCCAACCCAGACGCGCCAAATAGTTGCGCATGCCAGCCGCTGGGTAACCCATGGCCTGATATTCCTGCGCGCCCAAAGCACCGTGGCGTTTGGACAGCTTTTTGCCATCCGGCCCGTGGATCAGGGGGATGTGCGCCCATACTGGAACGTCCCAGCCCATCGCCTCATAGATCATCATCTGCCGCGCGGCGTTGTTCAGGTGGTCGTCGCCACGGATTACATGGGTCACGCCCATGTCGTGATCGTCGACCACAACTGCAAGCATGTAGACCGGAGTGCCGTCCGAACGCAGCAGGATCATGTCGTCCAACTGATCGTTGCGAATGGTCACGTCACCCTGAACCTGATCGCGGATTACCGTCGTGCCGTCCTGAGGCGCCTTGATGCGGATCGCAAACGGAGCGTCCGGATGAGAGGACGTGTCCACATCGCGCCAAGGGCTGCGGAACAGGGTCGATTTCCCCTCGGCCCGCGCTTGTTCGCGGAAGGCCGAGATCTCTTCCTGCGTTGAAAAGCACTTGTACGCCTTGCCCTCGGTCAGCAAATGATGCGCCACCTCGGCGTGACGTGCGGCACCCTCGAACTGGCTGATCACATCGCCGTCGTGATCCAGGCCCAGCCACCCCATGCCTTGCAGGATCGCAGCCGTTGCTTCCGGCGTCGAACGCTCGCGGTCGGTGTCTTCGATCCGCAACAGGAACTTGCCGCCACGGCCACGGGCATAAAGCCAGTTGAACAACGCGGTGCGGGCGCCGCCGATATGCAGGAAACCGGTTGGGGACGGAGCGAAACGAGTGACGACCTGATCGGACATTGTGTGGATTAACCTTTTGGTAACCGTGTCGGGCATAGATTGGCGCCTGTCTAACGAGCCGGAAGGACGGGGGCAACCATGCGTGTTCTGGCACGGGTCGAGGCCGCATTGCTGAACCAGACAGGGTATTTGTTTCAGTGGTCTCCGGTGTGTCTGGCAGTCGGTATTGGTCTGTATTTCAGCTTGCGGTTTGAACCGGGGTGGATGGTTTACGCAATCGTGGCCGCGATTGCCATTTGCCTGGGCTTGGCGCGCAGGCTGCCGTCTGGCTGGGCTGCGTTGACAACAGGGGGGGTGCTGATCTCTGCCGGGTTCATCCTGGCAGGTGTGCGCGCCCATACCGTAGCAGAGCCGGTCCTGTTATGGCGTTACTACGGCCCGGTCGAGGGGCGGGTCGTAGCCATGAATCGCTCTGCGTCGGATGCGCTGCGGATTACGCTGGATCGGGTGCGCATAGGGGATGTACCCGGTGACCAGCGCCCGCAGCGCGTCCGGCTTTCCTTGCACGGAGGCGCACGGTCGCTTGTGCCCGGCCAAAGGATCATGACCACCGCCCATTTGTCGCCCCCGCAAGGCCCGGTGGAACCGGGAGGGTTCGATTTTCGACGACACGCGTGGTTTCAACGGCTGGGGGCCGTGGGATACACCCGTGTCCCGGTGCTGATCGCTGCGTCCCCGCAGCCCGAAGGCATCCGCATTACAGCATGGCGAATGGCGATTTCCCACCATGTCCGCACGATCCTGCCGGGTGAGATTGGCGGGTTTGCGGCCGCCGTCACAACGGGTGATCGCAGCGGTATGGGGCAAGAAACGCTAAAGTCACTGCGCGCATCCAACCTGGCGCATCTGTTGGCGATTTCGGGCCTGCACATGGGTTTGCTGACCGGGTTCGTCTACCTGATGTGCAGGCTTTTGTTCTCAACCATTCCTGCGCTGGCCCTCAGATTGCCTGTGCGCAAACTGGCGGCTGTCTGCGCGATGTTCGCGGCCACGATCTACTTGTTACTGTCTGGGGGAAATGTCGCCACGGAACGCGCCTTTGTCATGGCGAGTGTCATGCTGATGGCCATTCTGATTGACAGACGCGCGATTTCCCTACGGGCCGTTGCAGTCGCTGCACTTATTGTGCTCATTCTGCGCCCCGAATCCTTGCTTAGCCCGGGGTTTCAAATGTCTTTTGCCGCAACGACAGCGCTTGTGGCGGTGTTCGGAGCGTTGCGTGACATTGGACCGATGCCGGGGCCAAAGTGGCTGAAACCAATTGCGGGCCTGCTGATGTCCTCGGCTATCGCGGGATTTGCAACCGCGCCAATTGGTGCGGCGCATTTCAACACATTGTCTCACTATGGTCTTCTGGCCAACATACTTTCGGTGCCGGTTATGGGCATGGTTGTCGTCCCCTCGGCCGTGGTGGCAGCACTGCTGTCGCCATTTGGCCTTGAGATGGTGCCGCTGGCAGTGATGGGGCTGGGTTTAGAGTGGATTCTTTCGGTTTCTCAATGGGTATCGGGATTTGACGGCGCGCAAGGATATGTTGTCAGCCCGCCGCACCCTGTCCTGCCGCTGATTGCGCTTGGCAGCCTGTGGCTTGCGCTGTGGCAAGGACGGGCCCGATGGGTTGGAATGGCACCAATGGCCGTGGCGTTGATGCTTTGGGGGCAGGGGAATCGCCCTGAAATTCTGGTTGCGGATAGCGGCGGTCTTGTGGGCGTAATGACCGAACAAGGACGCGCCTTGAGTAAGGAAAAAGGAAGCGGGTTTGTCGCAACCATTTGGCTGGAAAATGATGGGGACGGGGCAGATCAGCTGCAGGCGGCCAGTCGATGGCCGCATGATTCCGGCACCATTCAACGGTATGATTGGCAGGGCAAAGAGGTGTTGCACATAACAGGCAAACGCGCGGCGCGCGGGTTCAGTGCCTGCAATGCCGATCAGATCGTGATTTCTGCCGTGGCGCTGCAACTGTCCGGCGGCTGTGAAGTCTTCGATCCGAAACGGTTAATGGCCACGGGAAGCCTGTCCCTGTCGGGTGGTAAGATCACAACGTCTAAAGAGGCGATGGGCGACAGGCTCTGGTCCCCGAACACATCCGGGAACCGGGATACCAAGCAGTTTTAGTAGCTGCGGATCAGTCCAACCAAACGACCCTGCACCTTGACCTTATCTTCCGGCAGAACGCGGGTTTCATAGGCGGGGTTCGCGGCCTCAAGCGCAATCGCCTGCCCCCGGCGGAAGAACCGCTTCAATGTGGCTTCCTGATCTTCGACAAGGGCAACAACGATATCGCCGTTATCAGCAACTGAGGTTTCCCGGATAACCACCACGTCGCCATCGTTGATCCCGGCGTCGATCATCGAGTCGCCACGCACTTCCAGCGCGTAGTGCTCTCCTTTTCCAGACACCATTGTTCCGGGTACCGCGACGCGGTGCGACACATGGCTGATCGCTTCGATGGGAACGCCGGCGGCGATGCGGCCCATTACGGGCAATTCCATCGCATCCACGGTCACCGGCTCAAAATTCGCGGGGCGGGGGCCGGACGGTTTGTCGCCCTCGATCACACGCGGCTTGAAGGCCACTGTGGGTTCTCCACCCAGGCTTTCCGGCAGTTTGACGATTTCGATGGCCCGCGCACGGTGCGCCAGACGTCGAATGAACCCGCGTTCCTCTAATGCCGTAATCAACCTGTGGATGCCGGATTTGGACCTGAGGTCCAGCGCGGCCTTCATTTCATCGAAACTGGGCGGAACACCGTCCGCTTGAACGCGTTTGTGAATGAATTCCAACAAATCCAACTGCTTCTTGGTCAACATTGCTCACACCTCATCGGTCATGCGTTTTCTTTTGTTCTACGCATGTTCACGTTTTGTGTCAACGGATTTGAGCGACGCTTAGATCGGCAGGTACTGAACCTCATCCCCAGCAGGTCGGGCGGGGTCATGCGGGGGGCGCACCAACAGAGCGTTTGCCTGCGCCAAAACGCTGAGCAGCGAACTGTCCTGATCAGCACACGCGCGGATGCCGGTTTCGTCCAGCATAGCCCGCATGTAGTGCTCACGCGGGCCGTTTTCGCTTATTGGTTCAGCAAGATGAGCGGTTCGCAATGGGGGTAGAACCTGTTCCGCCCCCAACATCCGACGCACCATTGGCAACAGGAAGAGATAGCCACAAACCATTGCACTGACAGGATTTCCGGGCAAGCCGACCATTGCCGTTTGTCCCAATCGACCCGCCATCAGGGGTTTGCCGGGACGCATTCGGATCTTGTAGAAAGATTGCTCCAATCCCAGCCCGGTTGAGACATCTGACACCAGATCGTAGTCTCCAACCGATGCGCCGCCGATGGTCACAACCAGATCCGCTCCTTCGGCCAGTCCGAAGGCAGTTTCAAGCGATGAGACCGTATCGCGAGCGACCGGAAGGACGCGGACATGCGCACCAGCTTCCTCCAGCAGTGCGTTCAAGCCAAACGTATTGGATGCGATGATCTGATCGGGGCCGGGGGTTTCGCCCGGCATCACCAGCTCATCACCGGTGGAGATCAGAGCGACAACAGGCTTTCGAGTCACTGATACGGTCGCAACATTCATCGCCGCCATGAGCGCGATGTCCTCTGCGCGTAAGCGACGCGGGGCCGAGATCTTTGTGCCTGCTTTGAAATCGACGCCCGCAGGTCTGATATTCGTTTTTGGGCCGGGTAGGTCCGAGATTGTGATCAGGTCGCCGCGACGTTCGGTATCTTCTTGTATGACAACGAAATCAGCACCTTCGGGGACCGGGGCGCCGGTGAAGATACGCACTGCCTGTCCGGGCCCGACGCGACCGGTGTAGCGGTTGCCAGCGGCCGACTCGCCTATGACCTTGAACATTGCGTGCAGCTCGACCTCAGTCGCTTTCAGCGCGTAACCATCCATCGAGGACGCCTCAAAAGGCGGCTGGTCGCGAGTGGCCTCGATATCCTGAGCCAGAACACGACCTGCGGCGTCGGACAAAGCAACGGTCTCGGCTGGCAGGGGCGAAACCAGTTCAAACAACAGCGCGCGGGCCTCTTCGACGGTGATCATTTTGCTTCGTAACGCCCTGATTTACCGCCATCTTTCAGTAATACACGGATGCCGCCGATTTCCATGGCCTTATCCACGGCCTTGGTCATGTCATAGACCGTCAAGGCAGCCGTAGAAACGGCGGTCAGCGCCTCCATCTCGACACCGGTCTGGCCCGAAGTTTTGACTGTGGCTTCGACCAGCACACCGGGTAAGTCGGGATCCAGCGTCAGTTCGACAGCTACCTTGGTGACCGGGAGCGGGTGACACAAAGGGATCAGATCAGGCGTTTTCTTTGCGCCCATGATGCCCGCAAGACGCGCCACGCCCAGAACATCACCTTTCTTGGCGCGGCCTTCGGAAATCAGATCAAAGGTGTCTTGCCCCATTTTGATGTGGCCAGCCGCCACGGCGACGCGGTCAGTGACTTCCTTGTCCGAGACATCGACCATATGGGCCTGTCCCTGAGCATCAAAATGGGTCAAGGGCATCACATGACTCCGGGGATCAGAGGGCTTGCCAGAAGGTGGCGGGTGGCTGCTGCCACGTCGTCCTGACGCATCAGGCTTTCACCGATCAGGAAGCTGCGCGCGCCGTAACGTGCGATGTCTGCCAGATCTTCCGGTGTGCTCAAACCACTTTCGCAAACGATCGTCCGGCCCGCTGGTACAAGCTTGGACAGATGCCGTGTGGTATCAAGAGATGTCTCGAAGGTCTTGAGATTGCGATTGTTTATTCCAATCAGCGAGCTTTTCAAAAGGGCGGCACGTTCCAGTTCTTCCTGGTCGTGAACTTCGATCAGGACATCCATACCCCAGTCTAATGCCGTCTGCTCCAGTTCGGCGGCTTGCGCGTCGTCGACCGATGCCATGATGATCAGAATGCAATCTGCGCCCAAAGCACGCGCTTCGACCACTTGATAGGGGTCGTACATAAAATCCTTGCGCAGCGCCGGAAGCTCGGTGGCAGCCCGGGCTTCGGTCAGGTACTCTTTTGCACCCTGAAAACTCGGCGTGTCGGTCAGCACCGATAAACACGCAGCGCCGCCTTCCTCATAGGCTTTGGCCAGAGCGGGTGGATCGAAATCCGGGCGGATCAGACCCTTGGACGGGCTGGCTTTCTTGATCTCGGCAATCAGGCCGTACCCCCGACGCGCCGCTGTTCGAAGCGCATCGGCAAAACCGCGAACCTCGGGCGCGTTGCAGGCCTCGTTTTCCAGTGTTTCCAGCGACTTCTGCGCTTTGTCTGCCGCAACTTCTTCAAGTTTGTAGGCTTTGATCTTGTCCAGAACCGTCTCGGTCATGCGGCCTCCTGCGTAATTCGGGCCAGGGCCGCAATTTTGTCTTTAGCTTTTCCGCTGTCGATGCTTTCCCGCGCCATGGCAGCGCCATCTTTCAAGTCATCAACAGAGCCAGCAACCACAAGGGCCGCGGCGGAATTCAACAACACCGCGTCGCGGTAGGCAGAGGGCGCGCCGTCCAACAAGGCGCGGAATGCGACGGCGTTTTCCTCGGGCGTTCCGCCTATGATATTCTCGAACGGGTGGACCGGCAGCCCTGCGTCTTCAGGATGCAACTCGACCTCTTTCACAACGCCATCTTCCAGCGCGGCGACCCAGCTTACGCCGGTGATCGTCAACTCATCTGTGCCATCTGATCCGTGCACTAACCAGGCGTGTTCAGCGCCCAGCAGTCCCAACGTTTCCGCCATTGGGCGGATCAGGTCGCGACTGAACGCACCGGTCAGTTGACGCCGAACACCAGCGGGGTTGGTCAACGGGCCAAGAATGTTGAAAATCGTACGCGTTCCAAGCTCCTGCCGGCTGGGCATGACATGCGCAATCGCAGGATGGTGCATAGGTGCCATCATAAAGCCGATGCCGACTTCTTGCAGAGCCTTTTCAACGGTTTGCGGGCCAACCATAACGTTGATGCCCAGCTGTCCCAAGGCGTCCGCGGCACCTGACTTGGAACTGAGGTTTCGATTGCCGTGTTTGGCGACGGTGACACCAGCCCCAGCCACAACAAACGCTGTGGCGGTGGAAATGTTCAGGGTGCCTTTACCGTCGCCGCCCGTCCCAACGATATCCATCGCACCCGCCGGTGCTTTCACCGCATTGCACTTTGCGCGCATCACGGCGGCAGCGGCTGCATATTCGTCCACCGTTTCACCACGAGTGCGCATCGCCATCAGCAGGCCGCCAATCTGGCTGGGCGTGGCTTCGCCATCAAACAGGATGCTAAACGCTTGTTCAGCCTCGGCACGCGTTAAGGGTCGATCGGCAGCGGCTCCGATCAGTGGCTTCAGAGCGTCGCTCATGCAGGAACTTTCATCTCGGACAGGAAATTCTTGAGCAGAGCGTGGCCATGCTCAGAGGCGATTGATTCCGGGTGGAACTGTACGCCGTGAATGGGCAATTCTTTGTGTTGCAGGCCCATGATGGTGCTGTCTTCCAGTTCTGCTGTGATCTCAAGGCTATCTGGCAACGTGTCCCGATCCACGATAAGCGAATGATAGCGGGTCGCCTCAAACGGGGTGGGCAGGCCAGCGAACACGCCTTTACCGGTGTGGTGCATCATACCCATCTTGCCGTGGACAATCTCGTGGCAGCGGACAACATTGCCGCCAAACACCTGCCCAATCGTCTGATGACCAAGACAGACCCCCAGAAGCGGTGTCTTTGTTTCGGCTGCTGCTTCTGTCAGCGCAAGGCAAATACCGGCCTGATCAGGATCGCACGGGCCAGGGCTGAGGAGAATTCCTGCAGGGTTCATCGCCATGGCTTCTTGTACATCCAGGGCGTCATTCCGCCGAATGACCATTTCGGCGCCAAGTTCGCCTAAATAGTGTACCAGATTGTAGGTAAACGAGTCGTAGTTGTCGATCAGCAGCAGCATTTGGGCACTTGTCTCGGCTTGGGCATTTCGGACTGGCGATACAGCCCCTGGCCACGGTATAATGTCGGGACATACATGCTCAGGCTTGCGGGGCAGCGTCAAGAGGACATCCTGTTCAGGGCGCAATCGCAGGCCAAAGGCGCGGTAAACGGCGTTGAGGCGATCGAAGCAGGATGAAGGCGAGAGGCAGTTAAGATGGGCGGATTTTTAGGCGGGATGATCGCAGGGGCGGTCGTTGTTGGTCTGCTTGGTGTGGTACTATCCCTGAATACCCCTTTGACCCGGAAACCGGTTGTAAACGCCGAGGCCCCCGAGCCTGCACCGACTGCGGCCCCCGAGGTCAGCACCGAAGCAGCTGAGACGGTGGCAGATGCCGATCTGGTGACCGCGCCGCCGGTGACATCCGATGCGTCCGGGGATCAAACGGACAATCTGGCTGGGTTGGCAGACGTGGAGACTGTGCCAGACTCTGAGCCGACGATCAGTGAGGCCGTCACGCAGGTCGAAGGGGTCGAAATACCTGACACGGCTGAGGTAACCATTTCAAACGAGGCTCCGGTTGTGCCGCAGCCACCTGCGCAATTGCAGCCGTTGCCCAGCACCGAAGGTGAGCCGATCGTCTCGGAAACCGCGCCCGAGCCACCGGTTGCACCCAAGGGAGAAGAAACCATCGTCGAGGTGGAGCCGCAGCCTGCGCCGGAGGTTCTGGAAATACTGCCCGAGCCGGAAGTAGAACAGGCGCAGCCCGAGGTAGCAGAGGCTCAGCCTGAAGTCGCAGAGCCATTGCCGGCAATCATCGAAACAGAAAATGAACCCGAGCCGCACCCTGAACCCACGGCAATCGAACCGCAGTTGCCAGAAGTCGATCCGCTTGAGAACAACCCGATCGCGGTAGAAGGGGAAGAAGACCCACAGCTTAAAAAGCTGCCCCGGATCGCAGCGGTCCCGCAGATCGGCGGTGAAGAAACGGATACTGACGGTCTGACCATTGGTAAACGAGTCGTCCCGTTGACTGAACGCGATGACGCGCCGGTTTCAGCGGACGAGCAACCCGCGGTACTTCTGCCCGGTAAGCCAATTGATGCCTATGCCGCCAAGTTCGAAAACCCCGAGGCCAAACCGCTTATGTCGATCATTTTGATTGATGATGAAGGGGCCTTTGGAGCCGAGGCGTTGAAGGATTTCCCATACCCACTGAGCTTTGCCGTCAGCCCGTCTGATCCCGATGCGGCCGAAAAAATGGCCCGCCATCGCGCAGCGGGTTTCGAGGTTCTGGCCCTTGCCGACTTGCCCAAGGCGGCCAGCGCACAAGATGCTGAGGTTTCGATGGCTGTCTGGCTGGACACTCTGCCGGAAACCGTTGGTATTCTGGAAGGCGTGGGAACCGGCATTCAGGGCAATCGCAAATTGGCCGATCAGGTGGCCGCAATTGCCGGTGATACCGGGCGCGGGCTAATCACCCAGGATAATGGCCTGAACACTGTCCAGAAACTGGCCGCTCGCAATGGCATCCCTTCCGGGGTCATCTTTCGCGACATCGACGGTGCCCGTCAGGACCCCACGATCATGCGACGTTTCTTGGATCAAGCGGCGTTCCGGGCTGGCCAGCAGGGAACTGTCGTCATGTTGGGACGGCTGCGCCCGGACACTATCTCGGCCCTGTTGCTATGGGGGCTGGAAGATCGCGGTGGCCGCGTGGCCATGGCCCCGATTTCAGCGGTCATGACGCAAGAAGCTCAGTAAGGCTGAAGAGGAAAAACGGCTGACCATGAGGTCAGCCGCTATTCTTTAAGAGTTGCCAGAGCCGGTAAACCGGGCTGCGTCCGCAGCTGCGCGCCGTATGGCATTCGATTTGTGGACGGTTTCCATGAATTCGGCCTCGGGGTCGCTGTCATAGACCACGCCTCCGCCTGCCTGAATATAAAGCTTCTGGTCTTTCACGATGGCCGTGCGCAGGGCAATACACATATCCATGTCGCCGCCCGCGCTGAAATACCCCACACCACCGCCGTAAACGCCACGCTTTTCGGGCTCTAGCTCGTCGATGATCTCCATTGCGCGGACCTTGGGCGCGCCTGAAACGGTGCCTGCAGGCATTCCGGCAAAGAAGGCATCCAGCGCGTCTTTGTCTTCGGCCAACTCACCAACAACATTGGAGACGATGTGCATCACGTGGCTGTAGCGTTCGATGATGAACTCTTCGGTTGGGCGCACAGTACCGATCTTTGCCACGCGCCCGGTGTCGTTTCGGCCCAGATCCAGCAGCATCAGATGCTCGGCCAGCTCTTTCTTGTCGGCCAGAAGATCAATTTCGTTGGCTTTATCCTCTTCGGGGGTCGCGCCGCGCGGGCGCGTGCCGGCGATGGGGCGGATCGTGACCTCATCGCCAAAGACGCGGACCAGAATCTCGGGGCTGGCACCCACGACCTGAAAGCCGCCGAAGTTGAAATAGAACATGAAGGGCGATGGGTTCGTGCGCCGAAGCGAACGATAGAGCGCGAAGGGAGGTTGCGGAAAGTCCTGAGTCCAGCGCTGTGCCGGAACAACCTGAAAGATGTCGCCCGCGCGGA
This sequence comes from Ruegeria sp. CDSA033, assembly GCF_059612305.1. Classification (NCBI taxonomy): domain Bacteria; kingdom Pseudomonadati; phylum Pseudomonadota; class Alphaproteobacteria; order Rhodobacterales; family Roseobacteraceae; genus Ruegeria; species Ruegeria sp. CDSA033. The sequence continues at coordinate 158,568 of NZ_JBXWQI010000005.1, forward strand.
TGTATTCCTTGGCCTTTTCGACCGCTTCCAAATAGCCGGATTTAGTGAAATTCGACACCGGTGCGGCCACCTCGGAGGCATCCCCAAGATCGCGCGTCTCGGCGGGCATGGCGCGTTCCAGATCGCGCACCGCGTCCATGACACGTTCTGCGGCCTGTGCATAAGCAGCCTTGGCCGATTGCCCCTCGCTAACCCATGCAGGCGACACAACCGTGACCTCGCCCTTGACGCCGTCCAGTACCGCGATGACCGAGGGTCTGAGCATGATGGCATCAGGCAGGCCAAGCGGATCGGGGTTCACATCGGGCAGGTATTCCACCAGCCGCACCATGTCATAGCCGAGATAGCCAAACAGCCCGGCTGCGGCTTGGGGTAGGTCGTCCGGCAGGTCGATCTTACTTTCCGCCAGCAGCGCCCGCAGGTTATCCATCGGGTTGCCCGTTTCGGGCGAGAACGCGTCAGGGTCGAACCGGGCCGAACGGTTCAGCGCAGACGTCTCGCCTTGGCACCGCCAGATCAGGTCCGGCTTCATCCCGATGATCGAATAGCGGCCACGAACCTCACCACCGGTAACCGATTCCAACATGAACGCGTCTTTCTGCGCGCCTGTCAGCTTGAGCATCAAGGAAACCGGCGTGTCCAGATCAGCGGCTAAGCGGGTGTAGACAACCTGATTCTCGCCTGCCTCATAGGCGCGGGCGAAGCTGTCGAAGTCGGGGGTCAGCGCCATATTCAGCCTCTTTTAATAGCTCGCCTGAACAGCATTCAGGGCCTGCTGATCTACGACGGGACGGGCACGGACCTGTGCATCGCGGACAAAGGCATCAAAGATGTTCTGGGCCAAAGCCTGATCCAGCTGCGCGGTAAGGGCCGCTTGGACCTGACGCAGCTCATCTGTTTCGGCAGGCGGCAGCAGCTCGTCCAGACGCACGATAAACGCGGTTCCGGCACCGGGAATGACGCGCAGATCTCCTTGTTCCATTTCGAAGACCTGAGGCATGAAATCTGCGGGCACATCTTCCAAAAAGGCCGTGCGTGTCAGGGCGTTTTCTACCCTGAACGGCAATTCGGTGGCGGCAAAGTCACCGTCGGTCTGCACCTGCTCCAGAACAGCATTTGCCTGTTCTTCCAACGCCTTGTTGGTTTCGGCCTGGGTCCAGGCAGCAACAACGCGGTCACGTGCGGTATCAATCGGTTCCGGTCGGGGTTCAAGAACCTCATTTAGACGCAGGGCAAAGATCGAGCCATCTTCAAGAAACGCGACCTCGGGAAAGTCGCCATCCTGTACTGCTTCGGCTGCGCTGCGGAACCCGTCATAGGCGGCGACGCCTTCACCGGTTTGCGCGGTCCAGTCGATCTGGCCCAGCTCCATTTCTGTCTCGGACGTCAGTTCTTCCAAAGTCGCGCCACCGGCCAGCAGGTCATTGATATCTTCGGCCTGCGCCTCAATCTGACGACGGGCGCGATCGGCTGCCAATTCCTCGCGCAGGGCAGGGGCTGCATCTTCAAACGACGTTTTATTTTCGGCAAGCGAGCCATTGATGCGGAACAGTGCCGGTCCGAAGGTAGAAGGCAGCGGGCCGACAACAGCGTCCAGATCGGCAGCAAAGACTCCATCGGCGGCTTCGCCCAGATCCTCGCGGGTGACGTCGCCAAGATCGATATCGCTGAGCTCAAGCTGGCGATCCCGAACCAGTTGTTCGAAGGTTGCACCGCCGACCTCTAGCTGAGCCATGGCAGTTTGTGCTGCTTCCTTATCCGGAAAGGTCAGGCGTTCGACCAGGCGACGCTCGGGCTGTTGGAATTCAGCTGCTCGCTGTTCGTACAGACGCTTAACCGAATCCTCGTCGACTTCCACGTCGTCGAGCAGCATTTCGGGCGACAGGATCGCATAAGTCAGCTTTTTGGTGCGAGGCAGGGTGAACAGCTCGGTGTTCTCGTCATAAAACGTTTGGACCTGCTCGTCGGTCGGGGCGGCAACAGGTGCGGGCAGGGCGTCAGGAGCCAAAGTTGCGACGGTAAAGCTGCGGCGGGCACCAACGTAGTCGGTCAACACCTGCGTGAGGGCTTCGGGCATCTTCACACCGCTAACCACGGCACTCTGCACGATTGTGCGGGATGTTTCCTTGCGCAGGTCCGATTCGAACTCGGTATCGGACATGCCGACCTGTTCCAGTTGGAACTGATACGCGTCGCGGTCAAATGTGCCGTTGACGCCCTGAAAAGCCGGGATCGCAACAATTTCCTCTTGCAAGTTCTCATCGCCGATCGAGATGCCCAGCATACCGACCTCATTGTCCAGCGCTGCTAAAGCCGTCAGGCGCGACAAGGCAAGGCGATCCAGACCAAACTCAATGGCCTGCGACATTTGCAAAGGCTGGCCTGTCTGTTGTTCAACCGCGCGAATTTCGCGCTGCAGCTCGCGGACATAGTCATCAACCGAGATATCCTCATTCCCTACCTGGGCCACCGACCGCACGGTGCCAGAGAGGCTGGTTGCGCCAAACCCTGCAAGTCCGAGCATCAAAAGGCCCATGAGAATCCAGACAAAGGTCTTTGATAACTTTTTTACGCCTGCGGCCATTGTGCCCTCTTCGTGCTTTTGTCGGCAAGTAACTGCCCCGTCGGTTGCGGCCCTGAATACGACGCGCACCGTCGGGGAGCAAGCTCAGAAGGACAGAGCAGCCAGCCGTTCGAACAATTGCCCCAGTCCGGCGCGGTCCAGATTGGCAAATGCGATACGAACCTGACGTTTTCCGGCCGGATCATTTTCGGGCATGAACATTGTGCCGGGCAGCAGCAGGATGCCGGCCTCGGGGACCAGTCGTTGGGCTAGCTCGTCCGATGGGATATCGAACGGGTGTTCGAAATAGGCGAAATAAGCGCCCAGACCCAATAGCCGCCAACCCTTGTCCGTCAGGCTTGGCAACAGCTCGGCAATTGCGGCGCGGCGGTCGAGGATCTCATCGCGTTCACCTGCCAGCCATTGCGACAGGTTCTGCATTCCCCAAAGGGCTGCGTGCTGGCCGATCTGGCTTGGGCAGATGGCGACTGTGTCCAAAAACTTTTCAATCTCGGATAGCAGGTCAGTGCCGGTCGCAATCGCGCCGACACGGTGGCCGGTCAGCCTGTATGCTTTGGAAAAGGAATAGAGGTGGATCAGGGTTGCGTCCCAGTCAGGCTGGGCGAACAGGTCATGCGGTGGGCCGCTGCGGCTGTCGAAGTCCCGATATGTTTCGTCCACGATCAGCCGGATGCCAACCTCCTGCGCAAGATCAAAGAAAGCGCGCACCAGAGGGGCAGGGTATTCCACTCCGCCGGGATTGTTCGGGGTCACTAGAACAATGGCGCGGGTTTTGTCGGTGATCAGAGCGCGGGCTGCGTCCGGATCGGGCAGCAGAGCGTCATCGGTTGGCAGGTCCACGGTTCGGACGCCCGCCATGTCCAGCCACATCTTGTGATTAAAGTACCAGGGCGTCGGAACGATGACCTCGTCACCCTGATCGGTGATCGCTGTGATCGCAGCCGCAAATGCCTGATTGCAGCCCGAGGTTATTGCCACCTGATCGCTGGACACCTGCGCGTCATAGTGCGACCCGATCTGAAGGGCGAGTTCAGCTCGCAGGGCTGGATTGCCCAGAACCGGCCCGTAAAGATGGGCGCTGTCTTCGGTCACGGCAAAGCTGGCAATCGCTTCGCGCAACGCTAGGGGCGGTGGATCGACCGGGGCCGCCTGGCTGACGTTGATCAGGGGACGGTCATCAGGAAACTCCACCCCCTCCAACCAGCGCCGCGCCTCCATGACCGGAGGGGCAAATGTCGCGGTGGTGCGGGACTGGGTCATGAAGGGCCTGTCCTTGGTAAGGCTTTGCCTCACTCTTTGTGGGTTGAGAGGGTTCTTTTAGTCGGTCCCGCGGTAGGGCTCGACATATTGCAGGGCCATATCCCAAGGGAAAAAGATCCAGGTGTCCTGGCTGACCTCGGTGATGAACGTGTCGACCATCGGACGACCCTTGGGCTTGGCGTAAACTGTCGCGAAATGCGCCTTGGGGTACATTGCGCGCACCAGCTCGAGCGTTTTGCCGCTGTCGACCAGATCGTCGATGATCAGAATACCTTCGCCGTCGCCCATCAGCTGGGCATCGGGGGCTTTCAGAACCTCGGCTTCGCCTTGGTCCTGATGGTGGTACGAGCGCACGCTGACCGTGTCGACGGTCCGGATGTCAAGCTCGCGGCTGACGATCATCGCAGGTGCCATACCGCCACGGGTGATGGCCACAACTGCGCGCCATGCGCCGTCGTCCGGACCTTGCCCGTCCAGACGCCAGGCCAAGGCGCGGGAATCACGGTGAATCTGATCCCAGCTGATGTGAAACCCTTTTTCGTGGGGCAGGCGATCCTTGGCGCTCATGTCATTAACCCTTTTCGACGTCTGGTGCGTCGACGGCTTTCATGCCGACAATGTGATAACCCGAATCCACGTGCAGGTTTTCACCGGTCACGCCGCTGCTGAGGTCAGACAGCAGATACAGAGCTGATTTGCCAACATCATCGATGGTCACGTTGCGGCGCAGGGGCGAGTTATACTCGTTCCATTTCATAATATAGCGGAAGTCGCCGATACCGCTGGCGGCCAGCGTCTTGATAGGACCTGCCGAGATCGAGTTCACGCGGATACCGTCCTTGCCCAGATCCTCGGCCAGATATTTGACTGATGCCTCAAGTGCGGCTTTGGCGACACCCATCACGTTATAGTGCGGCATCACCTGCTCAGCACCATAATAGGTCAGGGTGACTGCGCTGCCGCCTTCGGACATCATCTTCTCGGCCCGTTGCATCACAGCGGTGAAGGAATAGACCGACACGTCCATGGTCAGTTTGAAGTTCGCACGCGACGTGTCGACGTAGCGGCCCCGAAGTTCGTTCTTGTCCGAAAAACCGATGGCGTGAACAACAAAGTCCAGCTTGCCCCATTTCTCTTCCAGAGATGTGAACAGAGCATCAATCGATTCTTCGTCACTGACGTCGCAGGGCAGAACAATTTCGCTGCCAAGCTGTGCCGCCAGTGGATCAACGCGTTTCTTAAGTGCGTCGCCTTGATAAGAAAAAGCCAGCTCTGCTCCGGATTCGGACAAGGCACGGGCTATTCCCCATGCGATTGATTTATCATTGGCCAGTCCCATGATGAGGCCGCGTTTGCCGGCCATCAACTGATTTGACATGTTTGGTTCTCCGCCTGTCTTCGCGTTATGTTGGGATGGTTTATGCCATTGGGTGCGCTGCATCAAGGCCGCGCGCTCTTGCCCGTGGCGGGTTCTCGCCCTAGGGTGGGCTTTATTAGTTTCCAGGGGATGGGAATGAGCGAACGTAGCGGCATATTTGCCGGCACCGATCCGTTTGAAATAGCGGGGCGGTGGCTGGCTGAGGCCAAAGAGAATGAACCGAACGATCCGGACGCGATTGCTTTGGCGACCGTCGATTCGGACGGCATGCCAAATGTGCGCATGGTTCTGCTGAAAGAGATCGAACCGGCAGCTTTTGTGTTCTACACCAACTACGAAAGTGCCAAGGCGGCCGAGTTGGACAGCGCCGGAAAAGCTGCTTTTGTGATGCATTGGAAATCTCTGCGGCGGCAAATCCGAGTTCGTGGTACAATAACCAGAGAAAGCGGGCCGCAGGCGGATGAGTATTATGCGTCCCGCTCGCTAAAAAGTCGATTGGGGGCCTGGGCGTCCAAGCAGTCTCAGCCTCTCAGCAGTCGCTCGGTTCTGATGGCCGAGGTGGCCAAGGTGACGGCCAAGTTGGGCCCGAACCCGCCACGCCCGCCGTTCTGGGGCGGCTATCGGCTGGTGCCAACCGAAATCGAATTCTGGGCCGATGGGGCCTTTCGGTTGCACGACAGGTTCCGATGGCAGCGGGATCAAGTGGGTTCCGACTGGCAGATACAGAGGTTAAATCCATGACGTTCGCGTATCGTGAAATGCAAGAGGCCGAAAACAAAAGGTTTTTTCAGCTTGAATTTGCGCGCCATTCCCATACACATCGGACCCTTAACGAAATGACAATTTTCGCGATGGGAACGCCGTGCCAGAAGATCTGAACAACATGTACCGCGTCCGTGGACACGTGAAATGGTTCGACCCTGCAAAGGGTTTCGGATTTGTTGTGTCTGATGATGGCGGTCCGGATATTTTGTTGCACGTCAATGTGTTGCGCAACTTCGGCCAAAGCTCGGTCGCGGATGGTGCAGGCATAGAAATCATGACCCATCGCACGGACCGTGGCGTTCAGGCGGTTGAGGTCATCAGTGTCGATCCGCCCGCGCGGACGGACACGATGATGCTGGCCGATTTTGCTGAGCTTGATCCGGTTGAGATCGCCGCTGCCCCTCTAGAGGCCGCGCGAGTCAAATGGTTCGACAAAGGCAAAGGCTTTGGGTTTGCCAATGTTTTTGGCCGTGGTGAAGATGTGTTCCTGCATATCGAAGTACTGCGCCGCTCTGGCCTGTCAGATCTGCAGCCGGGCGAGGCCCTCGCGATGCGTGTCATCAGTGGCAAGCGTGGACGTATGGCGGCTCAGGTGCTGGCCTGGGAAGCTGCTCTGGACGACTGAGTGATTCATGCCTAAGTTTTTTCCGGGTCTTTTAGCGGTTTTGTTGCTTTGGTCCGGGATGACTTGGGCTGCGTGCAAGCCTGATCAGATCGACATCAAAAACGACTCGGCGCAGATCCGTTTCAATATCGAATTGGCGATTAGCCCGCAGGATCGGTCGCGTGGATTGATGTTCCGCGAGTCGCTGCCAAACCGTTCGGGCATGCTGTTCGTTTTTGACCCGCCGCAGCCCGTGGTGTTCTGGATGAAGAACACGCTGATTCCCCTGGACATCATTTTCCTCGATCGTGCCGGAACCGTGACGCATGTCCACCAAGGTGCGATTCCCGGTGATCTGACGCCAATCGAAGGTGGCGATTCCGTCTTTGCGGTTCTCGAAATCAACGCGGGACTGGCCGCGCGCTACTCGATTAAGCCCGGAACCGTCATGCGGCACGAAATTTTTTCGCAAGGTCCTGCAATTTGGTCCTGTTAGGGCTTTTCAAATCAGATTGGCATGGTTAGGAAGGCGCACGGTTCGGGGCGTGGCGCAGTCTGGTAGCGCACCTGTTTTGGGTACAGGGGGTCGTAGGTTCGAATCCTGCCGCCCCGACCACTTCTTTCACTTATGTTGGCGATCCACCCAACGCTTGGTAAAGCGCGCCAAGCGCCTTATCCAGCGTTTCGCTTTCCACTGGTACTTTTACCGACGGGCCGCTTTTGCGTGGGACGTTGAAATACAGCTCAGCATCGACACGGTAGCCCGAGTTGTTCTTGGTCGTTGTCAGCCGCATCACGCTTTTGGGCAGATCCTGAGGGTAACCGTCATAGTTTAGAATCAGAAAAGCGGTCATGTCCGGAGGTAGAAGCTCGGTGCATTCGAAAACCCGATTCCCGGTATTTTCAAAGCGTTCACCCGGGCCGTCGCAGCTTATCTCGAACGTGTCGAACAGCCTTTTGGGAAAATCTTCGAACTGGGCGCTGCGTGCCGGAGGGCGCACATCTTGTGGTGTGCAGGCCACGATCAGGGCCAGAATCGGAAGTAAACGTAACAACGACATCTGTCCGCTCCCCTTTGAGTGATCGCGCCCGGCGGGTTACCTGACGCCGCGGTTCAAAATGACCGCTTCGTGATTCTTATTCAACGTGGACACCTTAGCGTTAGATTATCAAATTCCGATAACTATGCCGGGAAACACAGTTAATTTACCTGCGGGTTTTTGGAAACGCTAGGTGTACTTGGTGGATGAACCTGTGGAGGAATCAGAACAGGGTGCCTGGAAGCAAGTTGTCAGAAATGGGTCAACACAAAAGATATCAAAAATGACCTAAAAATGGCGTTGACGATCTATGGGTCGATACGTCAAGTTGTATGGGCCGGAAGGGTTGCCACAAAATCTGGTATCAAAACCAGAATAGGGCACAGGGCGAGGGTCGGAAAGCACATCATAGTAACGTGCAACCGTTTGATCGGTTTTGCGCTGCGGAATGCAGCGGCTGGTCTATTGCGCCCAATTTTATACGGCATGGCGATCGGTCCGCGTCTGAGGACCTGACGCTGAAAGACAAGTTGATTGAATCTAGGGCGTGCGGACATGAAGATTGACAGGAAATTTACGAAACCGGGGCAGGACGCGTATGCGGAACTGGACTTTGTCTCAGCGACGTCTGAGATCCGAAACCCCGATGGCACCATCGTTTTTCGCCTGGACAATATCGAAGTGCCCACGCGTTGGAGCCAGGTTGCCAGCGACGTCATCGCGCAGAAGTATTTCCGTAAGGCGGGCGTGCCGACTAAGCTAAAGAAAGTAAAAGAGAAAGACGTCCCCGAATTCCTGTGGCGCTCGGTCCCGGCCGATGGCGCGGAGTTCGATGGTGAGACGTCTTCAAAGCAGGTTTTTGACCGTCTGGCAGGTGCCTGGGCCTATTGGGGCTGGAAAGGTGGCTACTTCTCGACCGAAGAGGATGCGCGCGCCTACTTTGATGAGATGCGCTATATGCTGGCGACCCAGCGCGCCGCGCCGAACAGCCCGCAGTGGTTCAATACCGGTCTGCATTGGGCTTATGGAATCGACGGTCCCGCGCAGGGTCACCACTATGTCGACTACAAGACCGGCAAGCTGACCAAATCGAAATCCGCGTATGAACATCCGCAGCCGCACGCGTGCTTCATCCAGTCAGTCGATGATGATCTGGTGAACGAAGGCGGCATCATGGATCTGTGGGTGCGCGAGGCGCGCCTGTTCAAATACGGCTCGGGTACCGGGACCAACTTCAGCCACTTGCGCGCAGAAGGCGAGGCGCTGTCGGGTGGCGGCAAGTCCTCGGGCCTTATGGGCTTTCTCAAGATCGGCGACCGCGCCGCTGGCGCGATCAAATCAGGCGGAACAACCCGTCGAGCAGCAAAGATGGTAATCGTCGATGCTGATCACCCTGACATCGAAAAATTCATCGAGTGGAAGGTGATCGAAGAGCAGAAGGTGGCCTCGATCGTAGCCGGATCGAAGATGCACGAGAAGATGCTGAACGGCATTTTCGAGGCCATCCGCACATGGGACGGCGCGCAAGACGACGCGTATGATCCCAAGAAGAATGACGCCCTGAAGGACGCGGTTCGCGAAGCCAAAAAGGTCGCGATCCCAGAAACTTACATCAAGCGCGTTCTGGACTATGCCAAGCAGGGTCACGACAGCATTGAATTCCCGACTTACGATACGGACTGGGATTCGGAAGCCTATAGCTCGGTCTCGGGTCAGAACTCGAACAATTCGATCCGCGTGACCAATGCATTTCTGACCGCAGTTGAGAAAGATGCCGATTGGGAACTGATCAACCGCACCGATGGCAAAGTCGCCAAGACAATCAAGGCACGCGACCTTTGGGAAAAAGTCGGCCACGCCGCATGGGCCTGTGCCGATCCCGGCATTCAGTTCCACGACACCGTCAATGAATGGCACACATGCCCCAAAGATGGTGAGATTCGCGGTTCGAACCCGTGCTCGGAATACATGTTCCTTGATGACACAGCTTGTAACCTGGCGTCGATGAACCTGCTGACCTTCCTCAAGGATGGTGAGTTCCAGGCGGAAGACTACATGCACGCCTCGCGCCTGTGGACCCTGACGCTGGAAATCTCGGTGACAATGGCGCAGTTCCCATCCAAGGAAATCGCGCAACTGTCCTATGATTTCCGCACCTTGGGTCTGGGCTATGCCAACATCGGCGGTCTGCTGATGAACATGGGCTACAGCTACGACTCGGATGAGGGTCGGGCGATCTGTGGCGCACTGACCGCGATCATGACCGGCGTGGCCTATGCCACCTCGGCCGAGATTGCCGGAGAGCTTGGCCCGTTCAAGGGCTACGAGCGCAACGCAGACAATATGCTGCGCGTCATCCGCAACCACCGCCGTGCCTCGCAGGGTGTGACTGATGGGTATGAGAAACTAGCCGTGAAGCCGGTGCCTCTGGACCATGGCAACTGCCCGGACAAGCGTCTGGTCGATCTGGCGATGTCGGCTTGGGACGAGGCGCTGAGCCTTGGCGAAAAGAACGGATACCGCAACGCGCAAGCCACGGTGATCGCGCCCACCGGCACCATTGGTCTGGTGATGGATTGTGACACGACCGGGATCGAGCCGGACTTTGCTCTGGTGAAGTTCAAAAAGCTCGCGGGTGGCGGTTACTTCAAGATTATCAACCGCTCGGTGCCGTCGGCGCTGGAAAAGCAGGGCTATTCTTCGTCTCAGATTGAAGAGATCGTGGGTTACGCGGTTGGCCACGGCACCATCGGCAACGCGCCGGGGATCAACCACACCTCGCTGACCGGTCACGGGTTTGGCCCAAATGAGCTGGCCAAGGTGGATGCTGCACTGGAAAGCGCCTTTGATATCCGGTTCGTCTTCAACCAGTGGACACTGGGCGAGGATTTCTGCACCGGCGTTCTGGGCATCCCGGCGACCAAGCTAAATGATCCGACCTTCGACCTGCTGCGCCATCTGGGCTTTACCAAGGCGGATATCGACGCGGCCAACGACCACGTTTGCGGAACCATGACGCTGGAAGGCGCGCCGCACCTGAAGGAAGAGCACTATTCGATCTTCGACTGCGCCAACCCGTGCGGCAAGAAAGGTAAGCGTTTCCTTGGGGTTGATAGCCACATCACCATGATGGCCGCGGCGCAAAGCTTCATCTCGGGTGCGATCAGTAAAACGATCAACATGCCGAATGACGCGACCATCGAGGATTGCCAGAAAGCCTATGAACTCAGCTGGTCGCTGGGTGTGAAGGCCAACGCGCTGTATCGTGATGGCTCAAAACTGTCGCAGCCGCTGGCGGCCGCACTGGTCGAGGACGATGACGAGGCAGCAGATGTGCTGGAAAGCGGCACGGCCCATGAAAAAGCCGTCGTTCTCGCCGAGAAAGTCATCGAGAAGGTCGTCGTCAAGGAAATCATCCGCAGCCATCGTGAGAAACTGCCGCATCGCCGCAAGGGGTATACCCAAAAAGCGATCGTCGGTGGCCACAAGGTCTATCTGCGGACGGGTGAGTTCGAAGACGGCAAGCTGGGCGAGATCTTCATCGACATGCATAAGGAAGGCGCTGGCTTCCGGGCGATGATGAACAACTTTGCCATCGCCGTGTCGGTTGGCCTGCAATACGGCGTGCCGCTGGAAGAGTTCGTCGACGCCTTTACCTTCACCAAGTTTGAACCGGCGGGAATGGTGCAGGGCAACGACTCGATCAAGAACGCGACGTCGATCCTGGATTATATCTTCCGCGAATTGGCCGTGTCCTATCTGGACCGCACCGATCTGGCCCATGTGAAACCCGAAGGTGCCACATTTGATGATCTGGGCCGGGGCGAGGAAGATGGTCTGTCCAACGTATCAGAGATCAGCGACAGCGCCGCGTCCAAGTCCTTGGAAGTGTTAAAACAAATCAGCTCGACCGGTTATCTGCGCAAACGTCTGCCGCAGGATCTGGTGGTGTTCAACGGCGGCCAACCTGAAGTGAACGGCATGGCAGAACCGGCCGCGCAATTTGAAGCTCCGGTTGCGGAAACTGCCGTTGCCACGGGCATGGACGCACGGACCAAGGCCAAGATGCAGGGGTACGAGGGCGATCCTTGCGGCGAATGTGGAAACTACACGCTGGTGCGCAATGGCACCTGCATGAAGTGCAACACCTGCGGCGCAACCAGCGGGTGTAGCTAAGGAAAACGCCCCGTCAGGCGGGGTGTAGGGATCAGGGTTTCCCCTCGGATGTCCGATCCCGACGAACACGGAGCAAGGCGTTGAGACTTACCAAATACGCCTTGGTCCACTCGGTCGACATGCCCGTGTCGACCGGGAACAGGGTGGGGCGGAATATTTGCTCTTTCCCACTCTCTCACGGGACGGGTGCGCTCGTCCCATGCGACGTCCAGGCCGCAGGCAAACAAAACACCGGGCGGTCAACGAATGGAGCCTGGATGGCGAAACTGACAGGGGGCTTCGGCCCCCTTTCTTTTTGCCCCCCGAGTCGGTGATTTAGGCAGGGCCTTGCCGGAACGGCACAGGTGCGTCGGGCAAGAACCGCCGAAACGTAGATTGTACGTTTCGCCCAGCGGTTGATTGCAGACGCGACTCGTACAAACACGCGGAGAATGGCGCGAAACAGGACGTGTTGCCGGGTTGGGGTGACGACGTTCATCGATTTGGTGTCTGTGGTGCCTGTCCGGACGAAAACACACACAAATACCACTTAGGAGGCATCACAATGAAACCGCAAAACCTGGCAATCATTTCCGCATTCGTATTGGGCCTGCCGGCGATGGCTGCTGCGCAGTCCTCGGCGGACACCAACGGCGACGGAGTTCTGACCATAGAAGAAGTTCAGGCCGTTCTGCCCGAGGTTGACGCCGATGGTTTCTCGGCGATGGACGCCAACGGCGACGGGTCGCTGGACGCAGATGAAATTGCCATCGCGCAGGAAGCAGGGTTGCTACCGCCCAGCAACGGCTAATCCCGCGAAGGTATTGGCGGCCCGTACCCCCACGGGCCGCCATATTTCAATGGGTTACGCGGGTAAGTAAATGTTGAATCTGCCGCGTAGTTCGGCATCTAAAAGCGGATCGAATCTGGCCGGAGACGGCGTCGAGAGAATCTCTTCCTTCCGCTTCACCGCCTTTTCGATCAAATCGGGTTTGCCAATTTCAACCCATTCCTTCGGAGACGACCGGTCGCCAAAAGTTGGGTAGACATAGTCCGCCTGCATGCGGCTCAGCGTTGCATCGGTTCCCAGATAGTGACCGGGTCCGCCGATACAAACTTCGGCCATCTGATCCAGTGCCAGCGTTTCGTCCGTCACTTCGATGCCGCGTACACAGCGTTGCGCTTGCCCGATAAGGTCATCGCTGAGGATCAGACTTTCATGGCAGAATCCCAGCAGCGAGGCATGCATGCCTGCGGACTCATACACCATGTTCAAACCCGAAAGCCCGGCCATGACGTTCGAGCACATCTGCTCCCACCCGGCTTGCATGTCGGGCAGTTTCGCATCCGATGCACCGGCGGCTGCGCCGCCCGGCAGGTCGTAGAAGTGGTGCATTTGGGCGCAGCCCGCGGTCAGCAGTGCCTGTTCACCGGAACCGATGGACATCGCGCCTGTGCGCAGATCAAGGCCAAAGGGCCAGGTGCCAAAAATCGCGGGTGCACCGGGGCTTACGGCGTTTACGTAAACCAATCCGGCCAGGCATTCTGCGGTGGCTTGCGCGATTGCACCGGCGATTGTCGAGGGCGCGGTAGCGCCGGCCATTCCTGCTGACAGCAGCAAAACGGGCATGCCCGCTTTGATGCATTCCTCCATGACTTCGCAGCTTTCGGTTGCGAATTTCATCGGCGGAACAACAAAGCAGTTCGAGTTCGACATAAAGGGCCGTTCTCGCCACTTATCCTCGCCACCAGCGATCATGTGCAGCATCTCAATCGCAGGGGCCACGTGGCTAGGTTCGGTGAACGACGTGCCGATATGTTTGAACGTTCCGGACGTGGTGGCGTAGACCGTGTTCAAATCCATCTCGAGGTTGTCGGCGATGTCGCGGCACACCATTGGGCGCTGAACAAAGTGAATGTTTTCAAGTTGTTCACAGATTCGGGACGCGTCGTGCAGGTCTTGAAGGGTCGAATCCCGGTATTCCTGACCGTGCACATCAACCATGCTGACGGCCGCCCCGGCGGTGCCAAAGTGGACGCGGTTGCCCGACAGTTCCAGATCGGAATTGCCGTCCCGGGAATGCAAAGTGACCGAGCGATTGGCCTTGGCTATCGTGTCTTCCACCAAAGCGCGCGGGAAGCGGATACGCCCGTCGTCACCCAAGATACAGCCAGCGCCGACAAGATAGTCGATCCCGCTTTGCGGGGCGTCCGCCAGACCAATGGTTTCCAGCGCGGTCAGCGCGGCTTGGTGAATACGCTGGATCTGCGCCGGGGTCAGTACCTTTAGCGTGCCGCCATTCATGCCGGGGCGGATCGGGCGCAGATGCTCAGGCAGTGCTGTGGCACGGGCTGCACGGCGCGCGGCACGCCCGCCGCTGCGCGATGTATTTCGGGATTGTTCGTTCATAATTTTAAGTCCGGTCGAGAAAGTACGTTCAGGGTGAGTGTACTTAGACCACAACCGGCCGCCCACGCGCTGCACGCCCGCGATCCGCACCAATGGTACGGCTGATCAGGCGAATCTTCCAAACGTCACTTTGCATGCGGGTCCTCAATTAGTGATGTAAACTCTCTCAATACGAGGGCGCACAATCTGTCCTGTTTGCGACCTGAGGGGCCAAAAACGAAGTGTTGTGCCTTGTCCGCATCACGTTCTTGCCGTGGCGTAAAGTTTTTTCCCGAATGTGGGAAATTCTGTTAAGCTTCTATCACTTATTTAAGAGTGGTCCGTGATCTCAATGGATTTTTAACGATTGCAGACCAAGTTTTATGTGATGAAGCCCGTTATCTGTCGGGCGCGCTGCAAGGAATTTTGGAGAGGTTGATGAAAGCCCTGATGGCCCTCATGACCACCTGCCTGACAATCGGCATTGCACCGGTATATGCAGAGGATTGGACGGGGGCGTATGCGGGCTTTAGCTTTGGCTATGCGGATGTAGATGGCCCAAACAGTTCTGGCGGAAACGATACGACTTTTGGCCCGCATGTCGGCTATGATCATGACTTCGGTAATTTCGTTCTTGGCGGTGAACTGGAATACAATCGACTTTCTCTGGATCTGGGGCAGGGTGAAGGTAGCGTGGACAGTCTGACCCGCCTTAAGTTGCGCGGTGGTTATGATTTTGGACCGGCCCTGGGCTATGTTGTTGTGGGCGCGGCCCGATTGGATGCGTCGCCCGAAAATGACACCGCCGCAGTGTACGGGATCGGAATTGCCTATCCTATCGGCGACAGTTTCGTCATCAGCGGTGAGGCCTTGCGTCAGAATTTTAACGACGTCACCCGAAGCCAGGGCGATGTTGACGCCAACGTGTTCAACCTGCGTACAACCTTCCGGTTTTAAGGCCGTCTATTCTGCCGCGTGACTTTCCGCCAGGACGGCGGAGAATTCGCAAATCGTTCTGAGTGCTGCAGCAAAGCGGTAGTCGTCAATTGTCATCGCAACGCGCACGTGTCCTGCCGCCGCTGTGCCAAAACTCTCACCGGGCATGACGGCAATTGCGTGTGTATCCAGCAATGCGTTGGCGAATGCCTCACCGCTTAGCCCCGCTGCGCGGATGTCCAGCATCAGGTACATCGCACCCTGTGCCGGCACGAGGCCGATGGTGTTCTGGTTGGCAAGAATCTCGACCGCCAACGCGCGACGACGCCGGAACGGGGCGGCGATTTCCTCTTCAAGATCATGGCCCGCGCTCAAAGCAAAACTGGCGGCGTCCTGAATGAACCCGGGCACGCCGTATGTTGTATGCGTTGCCAGATTGATGAGATGGGCGATCACCTCCTCCGGGCCGACCACCCAACCGCATCGGGACCCGGTCATCGCGTGTGACTTGGACATCGAACCGACAACCAGCGTACGTTCGGCCATTCCGGGCAGGGTACGTGGCGAGATATGCTCACCTTCCCAGACCTGCGTGTCATAAACCTCATCCGAGATCAGCCACAGGTCGCGGGCACGGCAAACATCTGCGATACCGTTCAGCGTCTCGCGGGAATATACGACACCAGTGGGGTTGTTCGGGCTGTTGATCAACAGCGAAACCGCACCATCTGCCGCCGCATCGATCTGCTGCGCGCGCGGCTGGAATGCATCCTCGGCGGTGGTCTGGATGGCGCGGGCTGTCGCACCGGCGCCCCGGATCGTGCCGGGGTAAGTCGCGTAATAGGGATCGAGATACAGACCGACATCACCGGGATCGCACACCGCCACGTGGGCAGCGAACAGGGCAGATTGGCCGCCCGGGGTGATCAACACGTTGTTGCGTGAGGTCTTCTGACCAGTGCGGGCCTGAATGCGCGCCGCAACGGTATCGCGCAGCAAATCCGACCCGGGCACCACAGCGTAGCCGGTGTTTCCCTGACGTGCCGATAGATCCATGGCATCCAGAATGGTCGGGTGCGTGCGAATGTCATGCTCACCAATGGTGAGTTCAGTAATGACGTGCCCTTCGCTGATCATCCGGCGCGCGCGGTAAAATACATCCCACCCATCACTGCCACCTCCGGTCAGATGAGTGATACGCTGCGACAGTTTCATGGCACGCTCCGATCTTGTCTTCAGCGCAGAATGGGCCAGAGGCATTGGAAAATGTCAATCAGCTTCGTGGGGGCAAAGTGGACTGAACTTTTTTCGTCAGGGAAGACCGCACCAGATCGTAGGATGTGGCCAGCCGATGACGCAGTTCATCCTCGTCACAGTCAAACGGCAGGCGGATCCAGCTGCGATGAAAATAGGGGGCTTTGGTACCGACGCCTGCTTCGATCAGCATCTGAGCCGTCTCGATATCAGGCGTTTTGACGGACACGCCATCGTTGGCAGTGCCGATGCAGGCAAACATCTTGCCGCCAACCTTCCAGGCATCATGGCCTCCGCCCCAGGGATCGGAAAGATCAGCGCCTGGAAACGTGCGGCAGATGGAATTGACAAATTCTCGGCTCATGGTCGAAAGGGTGCGTCACCTTGAGATTGAACTCAAGTCTTGGCTGAACGCGTTGTCCATGCTAGGGGAAGGACATGAACCGTATGACCTGCATCATTATCTGCTGCATTACCTGCTGATTTATCAAGCGGGCCGGTTTCTTTCGTTTTCATCCCTGAGACAAGTTGCTAAGCCCGCGCCAAGCGCAAGCATCTGCTGTCTTTAGGAGCCGACCGATGACGACGATCAAACTGCACAACACACGGACACGGACGAAAGAGGATTTCGTTCCGATCAGTGCCGATAACGTGCGGATGTATGTCTGTGGCCCCACGGTCTATGATCGCGCCCATCTGGGCAATGCGCGACCCGTGGTGGTGTTTGACGTGCTCTATCGGTTGCTACGCCATGTCTACGGCGCGGATCACGTGACCTATGTACGCAATTTCACCGACGTGGATGACAAGATCAACGCGACCGCGCTGGCGCGTCAGAAAGCGGGTGCCGCTGGAACGCTGGAGCAGTTGGTGCAGGAACGGTCGGATGAGACCATCGGCTGGTATCTGCACGACATGGGCGCGTTGGGGGCGCTGAAACCCTCAATTCGGGATGAGCGCCATGAAGAAGCTATGCCGCGCGCGACGCAATACGTTGCGCAGATGATCGCGATGATTGAGGACCTGATCGAAAAGGGCCACGCCTACGCAGCCGAGGGGCATGTTCTGTTCGCCGTGGACAGCTGGAAAGAGAAATACGGCGCTTTGTCCGGGCGGTCTGTCGATGACATGATCGCCGGTGCCCGGGTTGAGGTTGCGCCATACAAGCGGAACCCGATGGATTTCGTGCTGTGGAAGCCTTCGACCGATGAGTTGCCGGGGTGGGACAGCCCTTGGGGCCGTGGTCGTCCGGGGTGGCACATCGAATGCTCGGCAATGAGCTATGAGCTTTTGGGCGAGAGCTTTGATATTCACGGTGGCGGAAACGACCTGATGTTCCCGCACCATGAAAACGAGATCGCGCAGAGCAAATGCGCCCATCCGCATGGTGAGTTCGCGCGGTACTGGCTGCACAATGAGATGTTGCAGGTTGAAGGCAAGAAGATGTCCAAATCGCTGGGCAATTTCTTCACCGTGCATGACTTGTTGGGACAGGGTGTGCCGGGCGAGGTGATCCGGTTTGTCTTCCTGCAGACCCATTATCGCAAGCCGATGGACTGGACCGAGAAAAAGGCGCGTGAGGCTGAGGCGACGCTGCGCAAGTGGCGGGCGCTGACAGCGGGCATCGAGCCCGCCGCCAGCGCTGCACCCGCAGTCGTTGCTGCGCTAGGGGACGACCTGAACACGGCGGGTGCTTTGGCGGAGTTGCACCGTTTGGCGGCGGATGGTGATGCGGCCTCGTTGCTGGCGGGTGCTCAGTTACTTGGTCTGTTGTCGCAAGAAATGGGTGCGTGGGCTGATACGGCTTCGGTGGATCTTTCATCTCATGCAGACAGATTGTCTGATGCGCGGGCGAGTGCAATGCAGAGCAAAGACTTCTCGGAGGTCGATCGCCTAAAGGCAGCTTACCTGGCCGCTGGTCTGGAAGTACGAATGAGCAAGGACGGTGTCGAACTGGTTCCGGGCACAGGGTTCGATGCGGCCAAGCTGGAGGGCGTATGATGACCAAAGAACGCCTCTACCTCTACGACACCACCCTGCGCGACGGGCAGCAGACACAGGGTGTGCAGTTCTCGACCGCTGAGAAGGTGCAGATCGCGCAGGCTCTGGACGAGTTGGGCGTAGACTATATCGAGGGCGGCTGGCCGGGGGCGAACCCGACGGATAGTGCGTTTTTCGATGCGGCTCCCAAGACGTCAGCTTGCTTGACGGCCTTTGGGATGACCAAGCGATCTGGCCGGTCGGCAGAGAATGACGATGTTCTGGCGGCGGTGATGAACGCGGGTACGCGGGCTGTCTGTCTGGTGGGTAAGTCGCACGATTACCACGTGACCCATGCGCTTGGCATCTCATTGGATGAGAATGTCGAGAACGTACGCGCCTCGATTGCACATATCGTAGCGCAGGGGCGCGAGGCGCTGTTTGATGCCGAGCATTTCTTTGACGGCTACAAGGACAATCCAACCTATGCGCTTGAGGTTTGCCGGGCCGCGATGGATGCCGGTGCGCGCTGGGTCGTTTTGTGTGACACCAATGGGGGCGCTTTGCCCGCGGAAGTGTCGCAGATCGTGTCCGAGATGGTCGCGGCGGGCCTGCCGGGGGACCGGCTGGGTATCCATACCCACAACGATACGGAAAACGCGGTGGCCTGTTCTTTGGCGGCTGTCAATGCGGGCGCGCGGCAGGTTCAGGGAACCTTGAACGGATTGGGAGAGCGTTGCGGAAATGCGAACCTGACCTCATTGATCCCGACGCTGCTGCTGAAAGAACCTTATGCATCGAACTTTGACATCGGCGTCAGTGTAGAGGCCCTGGCGGGTCTGACCCGCGTCAGCCGCATGCTGGACGAGATCCTGAACCGGGTGCCCAGCAAACAATCCGCCTATGTCGGGGCGTCGGCTTTTGCGCACAAGGCTGGGCTGCATGCCAGCGCGATCCTTAAGGACCCGACGACCTATGAACATGTGGATCCGGCGTCGGTTGGGAACACACGGATCATTCCGATGTCGAACCAGGCGGGGCAGTCGAACCTGCGCCAGCGCTTGATCGAGGCCGGTTTGTCGGTCGAATCCGGTGACCCGGCCTTGGGCCGCATCCTCGAACGGATCAAGCTGCGCGAGGCAGAAGGTTATTCCTACGACACCGCGCAGGCCAGCTTTGAGTTGCTGGCGCGGGACGAACTGGGTCAACTGCCCGAGTTCTTCGAGGTAAAGCGGTACAAGGTCACCGTTGAACGGCGCAAGAACAAGTACAACAAAATGGTCAGCTTGTCCGAGGCCGTTGTTGTGGTGAAGGTCGACGGCGAAAAGAAACTGTCGGTCAGCGAGTCTCTGGATGGGTCCGGCGGCGACCGGGGTCCGGTGAACGCGCTGGCCAAGGCGCTGGCCAAGGATCTTGGTCAATACTCGCGGATATTGGACGACATGCATCTTGTCGACTTCAAGGTGCGTATCACGCAGGGCGGCACCGAGGCTGTAACCCGCGTTATCATCGACAGTGAAGATGGGCAGGGTCGCCGGTGGTCCACCGTTGGCGTCAGCGCGAACATAGTCGATGCCTCGTTCGAGGCGTTGCTGGACGCGATCCAATGGAAACTGGTGCGTGATTGCGGCCCACAGTCGGCAGTCGCCGAGTGAGTGCTCCATTTGACGATGACGTCAAGGCCTGTGCAGCGCTGTTACACAAGGCCGATCCCGACCGGTTCATGGCTGCCATGGCGGCCCCGGTTTCCGCACGGGCGGTGTTGTTTCCGATTTATGCGCTGAACATCGAAGTCGCCCGGGCACCCTGGGTGACGCAAGAGCCGATGATTGCCGAGATGCGCCTGCAATGGTGGCGCGATGCCTTGCAGGAGATTGCCGAGGGTCCGACTGTTCGCCGGCACGAGGTCGTCACACCGCTGTCGCGTGTCTTGTCCCCTCATCTTGCGTCGATGATGGATGAATATGTGGCTGTAAGGCGTTGGGATATTTATCGCGACCCGTTCGAGGACGAAGATCATTTCGACGCGTACATAAACCACAGCGCAGGCACGCTCACGGTAGTAGCGGCACAGGCGCTGGGGTCGGCGGATGAGGATGTCGTGCGGGACTTTGGCTATGCCGTTGGGGTAGCCAACTGGTTGCGCGCCATCCCAGACCTCGAAGCACGCGGGCGAATTCCGCTGCTGGATGGAACGCCTGCGGGTGTTCAGCGTCTGGCTGAAAAAGCGCACGGGCGGTTGAAACGGGCACGTACTCAGCGAAACTTGGTTTCGGCAAAAGCTGCTGCCGCTCTGCATGCCGGTTGGCAAACCGAATTGGTTCTAAAGCAGGTCATTGCGCGCCCGGATAAGGTCGCCTCAGGAACCCTTGGGCCGGGTGAAATCCGCCGCCGCCTGTCATTGATGGTGCAGGCGGCAACGGGGCGCTGGTAGTTACTCCCAGCCGCCGGCGCGCATTTCGGCCGAGATTTTCAGTTGCACCAAGTCCGACGTTCCCGGGGCAAACATCCCGACGCCATACTCGCTGCGCAAAAGTTGGCCATCGGCTTCGACGGCAACCCAGTCACCTTTGTAGTAATCGAAGAATCCAGCCAGGGGATGTTCACCCATGAAGGTCAGGTCGATCTCAAGCGTTGCGGGCTTGGTCTGATCCTTGATTGTCAAATCTCCGATCATTTGCAGGGTGCTTGCACCGGTTTGCACCGCCGAGGTCGAGACGAATTTGATGTTTGGGTAAGCCTCGACGTCGAAGAAATCACCGCTTTTGAGGTGATCGTTGAGCGGCCCCCAACCGGTTTCGACACTTGAGGCGTCGATTGTGATATCCGCGCTGGTTGCGGTGACATTTTCGGGATCAAACTCGACGGTGCCGGATACGGCGGTCCATTCGCCGGATTGTTCGGTCAGTCCCGCGTGGTTGTAGTAGAACCGGATTTCCGTGTGACTTTGATCAAAGTGATAGGTTTCGGCAAAGGCTGGCGTGGCCAGTGCCAAAACGAGGGCAGATGCGGTAAACAGCTTCATGACATTTCTCTGATTTGCAGGGTTGATGATTAACATGTAAATGCATCTAAAATGATGAGCAAAGAAAAACCACAATCCTCGCGGAGGCGTGATGAGCGGATTTGAAGAACGAGAGGCGGCTTGGATCGCACTGAACCAGACACGCACCCGGATCTTTTCCCGGGCTGAGCGCGCGCTGGTGGCAGCCGGATATCCACGACTGCACTGGTATGATGTTCTGTGGGAGTTAGAGAGATCGCCGGACGGTCTGCGCCCCAAGCAACTAGAGCAGCAACTTCTGTTTGATCAGTCCAGCTTTTCTCGTCAGGTCGCACGGATGGCGGAAGACGGGTTGCTGACACGCCATGCTGCAGCTGGGGATGGGCGGGGGAAGGTTCTTCGCATTACAGACGAAGGTCGCACCCTGAGGCGGCAGATGTGGGATATCTACCGCATGCACATTGATGAGGGGATCGCCGAGGCACAGAAATTAGGTGCCTTTGCACCGATACTGAACCTTAACGATTAGGCTGTTCGGGGCCGCATCGTCAGCCACAAAAGCGCGCCGCCCGCCATAGTCAGAAGGGGGACCATCGCGACGTTCACCGCGGTCCAACCTTCGATTGGAGAGCCGCCGGAACAGTTCATCAGCCCGCCCGAAGCCAGCGAGGCAAACGTGACGCCACCAAACACCAGCAAGTCGTTCAGCCCCTGCATGCGTCCGCGCTCGCTGACGTCATGCGATTCAGCCAACATGGTGGTTGCGCCGATAAAGCCAAAGTTCCAGCCGATACCCAGCAGGATCAGCGCGACAAAGAAATTACCCAGTTCAACGCCCTGCAAAGCCACCACTCCGGCCGCAGCTAGTATGAGAAGGCCCAGTGCCACGATCCGTTCGACCCCAAAACGGGCAATCAATTGTCCGGTGAAAAAGCTGGGAATGTACATCGCCAACACGTGGCTGGTGACGACATCCGCCGCGTCATTGGCGCTGAACCCGCAGCCCACGACGGCCAGCGGTGTCGATGTCATCACAAGGTTCATCAGCGCGTAGGACACCATGGCGCAGATAATCGCAACCGCGATGCGCGGCGTCTTCAGCAGCTCGATCCGGGACCGGCCTTTGGGGGCATCGGCCGCAGGTTTGGGCGGGGTCGGAATGTCGAGGAAAAAGAACAGGGCCGAGCCAATGACGTTCACTGCGATGACAGCGATGTATGTGCCGAGGAATGGAATGACATACGCGGTCGAGGTCAATTTGACGATCTGAGGTCCGATGATTGCCGCTGCCAGACCGCCCGCCATGACGTAGGAAATCGCTTTGGGACGGAACGCGTCTGATGCGGTGTCAGCGGCGGCAAAGCGGTAGAAACCGTGCGCGCTCATGTAAATGCCAGTCAGCAGGCTGCCAGCAAGGAACACTGGGAATGATCCCAGAAACAAGCCATACGCGCCGACAAGCCCGCCGCAAGCGCCCGCCGTTGCCCCGACCAGAAATCCAGCACGGCGACCCCAGCGTTGCATAATGGCCGAGATCGGCGTCGCCGCCAGCATTGAGCCAAGGACGATCAATGATATGGGCAGAGTCGCCAGACAAGGATTGGTTGCCAATGATTGGCCGGCCAGCCCACCGACGATAAAGATCATCGGCATCTGTGCGCCAAGCAAGGCCTGCGCGGCCACCAGAACGGCGACATTCCGTTTGGCCTGACTGTTGTCGGAGGGGGTGGCGGTCATCGTCATGAGCACATGCGTAATGGCGAAAACGATTGTGCACAAGCGGGTTGCATCTGCGGCAAAGCGGCCTAACGTGCAGTCGATCATCGAGGCCGGAGAGCACATGTCCGTTGGACGGATCATAGAAACACCCGACTGTGTGGAAGAAGGCGCGACGTGGCTGGCCGAAAGCTGCCCGCGCATGGCCTATGCGATGGAACAGACCGGTCCGTTGCCCTTGCGCCGTCGCCCGGATGGGTTTGCACAACTGCTTAGCGCCATAGTCAGCCAGCAGGTGAGTGTGGCCTCGGCCAATGCGATCTGGAACCGGTTGAAGGATGCGAAACTGACCGGCCCGCGTAAAATCATGTGGGCCACTGACGATGATCTGCGTGCAGTTGGGTTGAGCCGGCAAAAAATCCGCTACGCCCGCGCTTTGGCTGAAGCCCGCATTGACTACAAAGCCTTGCGGGACGTTTCAAACGATGACGTGGTGGCGATCCTGACCGAGGTGTCGGGTATTGGCGTCTGGACCGCCGAGATCTACGCCATGTTTTCGCTCGGCCGCGCTGACGTGATCGCGCCGGGCGATTTGGCGCTGCAAGAGGCTGCGCGCATCCTCTATGATTTGCCCGATCGGCCGACCGACAAACAGCTGCGCCAGATGGCCGAGGCCTGGTCGCCCTGGCGGTCGGTTGCGGCGCGGGTTTTGTGGGCCTATTACCGGGTGGCAAAAGAACGAGAAGGGATCAGATGACACGGGTTTTGAATGCGCTCCGAAAAGAGCCGGTTTCGGGCGATACACGCTCGGTCGTGGTGTTCGTGCACGGCTATGGCGCCAACGGGGCCGATTTGCTGGGGTTGGCCGATCCGCTGGGGGAACATCTGCCCGACACGTTGTTTGTGTCACCCGATGCGCCGGAACAGATCCCCGGAATGCCCAACGGATTTCAGTGGTTTCCGATCCCGTGGATTGACGGATCGTCCGAAGAAGAAGCACGCCGTGGCATGGAAATGGCCGCCGACGATTTCAACGCCTTCCTCGATGCGCTTATGGTGGATGAGGATGTGCTGCCAGAGCAGGTGGTTCTGTTCGGCTTTAGCCAAGGTACGATGATGAGCCTGCACGTCGCCCCGCGCCGCGAAGACCCGGTGGCTGGGATTGTTGCGTTCTCTGGCCGCCTGTTGGAACCGGACCTGTTGCCCGACGAAACCGTCAGCCGAATGCCGATCCTTTTGGTGCATGGTGATGCCGACGATGTGGTTCCACCGCAATCTCTGCCCGAAGCCGCCGAAGCACTGCAGGCCGCAGATTTCAAAGAAGTTTATGCGCATGTCATGAAAGGCACTGGCCACGGGATTGCCCCGGACGGTCTTAGTGTCGCGCTGGCCTTCATGCGCGACAAGCTGAGCCTGTAGCGATGATCG
Organism: Ruegeria sp. CDSA033; assembly: GCF_059612305.1. Lineage (NCBI taxonomy): Bacteria > Pseudomonadati > Pseudomonadota > Alphaproteobacteria > Rhodobacterales > Roseobacteraceae > Ruegeria > Ruegeria sp. CDSA033. Next base: position 183,061 of record NZ_JBXWQI010000005.1, read on the forward strand.
CGGTCCGTCCCATGATGCCTGAGGATGCGGCAATTGCCTGTCGTATTCTCAACGAAATCATTGCTATCGGCGGGACGACCGCGTTTGAAACACCGTTTTCTGAGGCGCTGTTTACCCAAGTCTACCTGAATGGTGCAGACAAAATCTGTTGCCACGTTGCCCTTGATGAACAGGGCGAGGTGGCCGGGTTTCAATGGTTAGGCACCAATGAGGACCTACCGGAAGATTGCGCGGATATCGCGACTTTCACCCGGCGAGAGCCGGTGTTGAAAGGGGCAGGGCGGGCATTGTTCTCTGAAACCTCGACCTATGCCGCGGCCCTTGGGTTCAGAGTGCTCAACGCGACGATCCGGGCCGACAACCGGCAGGGGCTTAGCTATTACGACAAGATGGGTTTCCGCGACTACTCGGTCGCATATGCTGTTTCTCTGCAAGACGGAACGCCAGTCGATAGGATTTCGAAACGGTTTGAATTGAAGAAGGAAACGACATGCTGATTGTCACCGGAACGGTTGAAGTGTCGCTAGATAGTGTCGACAAAGCACTTGAGGCCGCACAGAAAATGGTCGCCGAGACCGTAAAAGAGTCCGGCTGCCTGATCTATGAATTCAGCCAGACACTCGGGCAATCCAACAAGTTCCGCGTGTATGAAGAATGGCAGGATCAGGCCGCGCTCGAGGCGCATTTCGTTGCCCCGCATATGGCCGAGTTTCAGGCTGTTCTGGGCGAAGTGGGCGTTGTTTCGAGCGACATCTACAGGATTGTCGGGGGAGAAAAGCAACCGCTGCGCTAGGGTCTCAATCCCACAGGTGACCTTCAGCGAATTCTACCGAGTTCCCGGCGGGGTCCCGAACATACAGCGATCGTGCCCCGCTTGGCCAATCGAACTCGGCGTCTATGGGAATGTTCCACTCCAGCAGATGCTTGCGCATTTCGTCTATCTCTGTCCGCGATAGAGTCATGCAGACGTGACCGGGCCCGCGTGCGCCATGCGGTGGGACCGGCAGGTTCGGATTTTCCGACGGTTTTGCCGTCTCATCAGCGTTGAACAGCAACAACACCGATCCGCCGACACGGAAAAATGCATGCCGGTTCGCGACGCGTTGAATACACTCTAATGCCAGTATTTCACCATAGAATCGTTCAGCCGCGTCCAGATCGCCAACATAAAGCGCGGCCTCAAGGATCCCCTCTGGGGATGGTGTGCTTCGGGTGACCTTCATGCCTTAACCCTATCACAAAAGGACGTTTTTGTCACCTGCGCGGTCGGCGGTCCCGTTTGCGCTTCGGAGCGGAATCCAATACAGCAGCTGTCAGGCTGTCCCATTGACCGGGCGCCAACCCCTCTAGCGTATAGTCCCCGATCCGGGCGCGGATCAGGCGCAGGGTGGGATGACCGACCGCTGCCGTCATGCGTCGAACTTGCCGGTTGCGGCCTTCGCGCAAGGTCAGCTCGATCCAGCTATCCGGTATAGTTTGGCGTACGCGGATAGGTGGGTTTCGTGGCCATAGATCTTCGGGCTCATCCATCAACCGGGCCTTGGCCGGGCGCGTTTTTCCATCCTTCAGATCGACCCCGTCGCGTAGGGCTTTCAGGGCGGCAGCATCGGGCAAACCTTCGACCTGAACCCAATAGGTCTTGGGCATCTTGTGCTTGGGGTCTGATATTTGCGCCTGCAGCCGGCCGTTGTCCGTCAACAGCATCAGGCCCTCGCTGTCGCGATCCAGTCGCCCAGCCGGATACACGCCGGGCAGGTCGATGAAATCCGACAAAGTACTGCGTGGCGTCTCTGCATTTGCGCGGTCGGTAAACTGCGGCAACACATCGAAGGGTTTGTTGAATCGTATGAACCAGCTCATGATCCCGCCATAGCCTGCCAGAGGCAGAGAACGCAACCTGTGGATAACTGTCACGCCTCTGTTACGGATTCGGCATACTCCATACCCGAGATGTTGTGGAAACTCAGGGCTTGTCAGAGTTTTAACACGATATATAGTTAAGTTAAGGCCGGGGCGGGTGTTCCCCGCTCTGGTGTCAATAACGGGCAGAGCAGAGCGAGGAGCGATTCCGATATGGACGGAGAATTCAGGACCGAATTTGTCAGGGAACCGGGTGCCCTAAAGCACCATCCGGCATTGGTTTTGAACGCCGATTATCGCCCCTTGTCCTATTACCCCTTATCCCTGTGGCCCTGGCAAGAAGCGATCAAGGCGGCCTGGCTAGACAGGGTGGACATCGTGGCCGAATACGACGAGGTGGTCCGAAGCCCAAGTACCGAGATCCGAATACCGTCGGTCGTTGTCCTGAAAGACTATGTAAAACCCAGAAAGCGCGTGGCCTTCACGCGCTTTAATTTATTTTTAAGGGACGAATTCCGCTGCCAGTATTGTGGAAGCCGTGACAACCTGACCTTTGACCATGTTGTTCCGCGGGCTGCCGGGGGTGTGACCAGTTGGCAGAACGTTGTGGCGGCCTGTAGCCCTTGCAACCTAAGGAAGGGGTCGAAGTCGCTGCGGCAGGCGGGCATGTCGCTGCGCAAACCACCGCGTCAGCCAGATGCCGAGGCGCTGCGAAACATCGGGCGCAAGTTCCCCCCGAACCACCTGCATGACAGCTGGATCGATTTTCTGTATTGGGATGCCGAACTGGACGCGTAGTAACGTTTATTTTGCGCGGAACGCGGCCAGCCAGACCAAAACCAGACCAGCAGATAGCAAAGCGTTCCAGCCAGCCATCGACATGCCGAACATCTCCCACGGGATATCATCACAGCGCACAAGTGGCGCGGACATGATCTGATCCATCAGTTCCTCAGCGGACAACCCGCCAATATCACCCGATGTGCAGCTGGTTGGACCTTCCCACCATTTCTGCTCGACACCTGCGTGGTAAATGCCAATCCCGGCAGTCACCATCGCGGCCACTGCACCCAAAAGCGGCAGGGGGCGGATGCCCGGAAAGGCAAAGGCCAACACGCCAATCAGAACGGCCGCGCCGTGGGGATAGCGTTGCCAGATGCACATTTTGCACGGGGCCATACCGCCCAGATACTGAAACGCCCATGCGCCTAACAACAGTGCGGCGGAACCGCCCGCCGCAATCAGGATCAACAGTTTTTTGCGTTTCATAAGAACTTCACCGCTAAGAATCCACCAAACAGCAGGATGACAAACAGAGTGAACATAAGCCCCAGACGCTTTTCGATGAAGTTGCGAATGGGTTCACCAAAACCCCAAAGCAGCCCGGCAACAATAAAGAACCTGAGCGCGCGGGCCAGAATCGACGTGGCGATGAATGTGCCCAGCGGCATGCCCGTCCAGCCGGACATGATGGTGATGACCTTGTACGGGAAAGGGGTAACCCCTGCGCCCAGCACGGCCCAGAATCCGAAATCGTTGAACTTGGTGTTGAACTCTTCCATGGCATGCGCCTTACCCATGGATTCGAGGATGGGTTGGCCGATGCTTTCATAGAAGAACGCGCCGATCGCATATCCCAGCATGCCTCCCAGCACCGACGCCACCAGGGCAACTGTCGCGATCAGCCAGGCGCGTGACGGGCGCGCAAGAATCATGGGAATCATCAGAACGTCCGGGGGAATCGGAAAGAACGAGCTTTCGACAAATGCCACAACGGCCAGAGCCCAAAGCGCGTGCGGGTGTTCGGCCAGACGAATGGTCCAGTCATAGAGCGATCGCAACATCAGATGCTAAAATCCCGTTCTCTTGTTGCGTCAGCCAAACCATGCGCCTGATGGGGCGTCAACCGGCCTGAAGAAAACAAACTGAATATCGGTTGTTTTTTGCCTCTGGACCTTCCCGATTATGAGCGCTAATCCAGTGTTCGTGGCCCAAGTGGCGGAATGGTAGACGCAGGGGATTCAAAATCCCCCGTCCTAACGGACGTGCCGGTTCGAGTCCGGCCTTGGGTACCAAGGTAAAAACAGAGAGTTAGGGGAACCTGCTCTCTGTTTTTTCTTTCCGGGTTTTCCTATTGCTCACATTGCTTACTCACAGTTTCACGCTCTGCTCTCAGATCAGACTCGACGGGTCCGCGCGGCTTTTGATAGCCTGCGACCATTTCCACGCTTTGGTTCGTCACGGCCTGTATTTCCACCTCAGAGCACCGAGCCTCGGCCAATCGGATGATTGGCAGCTTGCGCAACCCGTGTGGGACGAAGGGCTTTGCATTGGGCCCCAGATACTTTTGCCAGGCACGGAACGCCTTTTCGGCCAAACCATAGCCCAGCGGCTCGCTTAGGTTCAGCAGCGCCCCATGGCAGCCCCTTCGATCCTCCAAATCTTTTCCCACCACCGCCCAATAGAAAAATTGGAACGGGTTCGTTCGAATGCTCCATGTTGCAGGTGACCGCCACCGCGTCACCGCTGATGACAGATACGGAAGCATGACACATCTATGGGGGGGACAATTGATATACAGATCCCAAAATGGTGCCTCTAACATCCGTTTCTGCCCTTTATTTCGTTGAGTATTCGCCATGTCACTTTGAATCCCGGAAACTCTGCTTGGGAACCACCCATTTTGTTTAGGTTTTAAGTACCGTTGGTTGAATTAGTTGGGCGAGTGTTGTTCCCACTATTCGGGGCGAGAGTATTCGGTTTGCGCATATGAACGCTGTATTGAAGATGTCCAAATTGCGCCCTAACTTTGCCACAACACAAAATTAAGCACTCCTCGTGCTATGGGCGAGTAATAGTCGCGGCTACCAATTGCGATTTGCTAATGTGCCGCTGTTCCGGAAGTGCTAATGCCAACCACAATCCGGAAGTTCATAATTGACAGAAGTGAAGGGAGTGACATCAATTTAGCAGGTAATTCTTCGCCGCACTCTGAGGGTTTTGCAAAATTCAAATAAAAGATCGACGGCGGTTCGAAGCGGGGAGCCTTTCCCTTTTTCATATTCAAAACATGGGATTTGCCTTTGATTTCTGAAAAATCGAACGTCTGTGATACTTTTAGTGAAAGATCCTTTACCTGACGTCATCGACCCCAATGGAAGTAAATGACGGAAATGCTTATCTTTTAGCTTGCGATGCCGAATTCTCCAAGAATACAATCAAAAGAAACAGTAAACGAACTTACAACCTAGTGGCGAAAATCGCACTGTGCCACGTTCAACTATTTTAGGCCGAGCATGATCAGCTATATTCCTGGACCTTCCAGTTCTTCGCCTCTGAGTTCCATTCAGGGAACCAGAGCGTATGGAGATGCCAACCCCAACACTGTCACCACGATCACTTACAATTTCAATCAACGTGCAGGTACTCAGTACTGGACGGCTGATTATAAAGACGATTTTCGAAAAGCCCTGGCTGCGATCGAAGCGGTGGCCAACATAAGGTTCGTAGAGACCGGCAATGCGGCAACGGCCGATCTGGTCGAGGTCATCTCGCCTGGAATTATTTTTTCGTCGCCCAATGCACTCGGGTATCACTATACGCCGTCAAACCGTCCGTCCGAAGGTGCCTTCAATACAACCTTTTGGAAAACTGGGGCAGGCGGCAATGGTGATCCGGGTGGCTATTTCTTTACCACTCTGGTCCATGAGATTGGCCACGCATTGGGACTTGGGCACCCTCATGAAGCGCACCTTGGCACTGGCGTAATGTCAGGTGTTACAGGGGCGTTTGACTCGTTCGGCACCGCTAATCTGAACCAGGGCGTGTTTACGGTGATGTCGTATAACGACGGATGGACGTCCCGGGACGGTATATTGTCCGACACAGCCACTTACGGCGGCTCCAGAAGCCTTGGCGCGCTGGATATTGCTGCGTTGCAGGCCATGTATGGCGCGAATAATTCGACCAACTCCGGTAATAACACCTATACGCTTTTTACGTCGAATACGCGTGGCACCGGATACGAAACCATCTGGGATACGGGCGGAATCGACACGATTCGGCATACTGGTGGTGCGGGATCTCGGATTGATCTGCGCTCAGCGTCTTTGGACTATTCTACCCTTGGTGGCGGAAGCGTGTCTCATGTCTCCGGCATCAAGGGCGGGTTTACAATCGCCGCCGGTGCGGTGATTGAAAACGCTTCGGGTGGAAACGGTCGGGATACCATTTATGGAAACACCGCCAGAAATGACATCAAGGGTAACGGCGGCGACGATACGATCACTTCGTATTCGAACGGAAGCAACGACAATACGATCGACGGCGGATCAGGCAACGACCTGATACGTGTCGCAAACGGTACCGGTTCCGACACGGTACGCGGCGGTCTGGGGAATGATACGGCTATTGTCATAAACAACGCGGGCAGCTTCTCGGGCGGGTCCGGAACTGACACCGTCCGTTTCACCAGCGCGATCAGCAAATACTTGTTTCTGGCCAACGGTTCTAATTATGAATTTTTGGACGTTGTCACGCGGGTCACGTTCACTGTCTCGATTGATGTAGAACGTTTCGAGTTTCTGAATGGCGGACTTCGATACGATATCGCGGGTCTGAGGAACGCGACACAGATCACTGACATTGAGACGAATGGGACTGCGTTGCAGTATGCCGCGCAAGGTTTCTATTTGTTGGATGGCGGCTCTTCGAATTTGGCGCTCACTCTTCGGGGTGGAGTTGTCGGGCGAGATACGCTGTCTGGCTGGCAGGCGATCCATGCCGAGGCGTCTGGCGGTGGTTACCGGGTTTTGCTCAGGAGTGTTGACGGTTCTTACGCCGATTGGACCGTAAACAACAAAGGTCAACACGTAAGTGGCGTTATTCTCGAAAACTTCGTTGATGTCGAAACCGTCTATAATATTGACCTCAACAATGATGGAACCATCGGCCATTTAACAAGGACAGTCGAGACGGATGGGTCAGTCTCGCTGGTGAGTTCCACGCAGAACGGTTACCTGATCAACGGGACGCTGCCTCTGATGCTGCGGGGGAAAATAGTTGGCCCCGATTCTTTGCCTGGGTGGAGAGCCATTCAAGTTGAAGCAGTGGAGCCTGTGGCTGGTAGTGATTACAAGGTCCTGTTTAAACACTCGGACGGAACTTACGCGGTTTGGACAGTCAATAACGCTGGCCACTACCAGAGCGGAGAGATCATCAATAACATTGTTGATGTCGAAGAGGCCTTTAACCTGGACTTAAATTCAGACGGCGAGATTGGCCACGTTACGACAACTATCGAAACCGCAGGATCGACCACGCTGCAGTCTTCGACTGAATCTGGCTACCGGATCGACGGAACCGTCGATTTGACATTGCGCGGCGACTACGTCGGCCCGAACAGTTTGCCGGGTTGGCAGGCCATTCAAGCCGAAGAAATGGTGAGCGGTGGGTACAAAGTACTGTTCAAGAATGCTGACGGCACCTACGCGGAATGGACGGTCGGCGCTGAAGGTGAGCATCTCAGCGGCCGGATCCTCGATAACATTGTCGACGTCGAAGAGACCTATAACGTCGACTTAAATTCAGACGGCGAGATTGGCCACGTTACGACAACAGTCGAGACCGCGGGATCGACCACACTGCAATCTTCGACCGAAGGCTTTTACCTGATTGACGGAACCATCCATCTGACTTTGCGCGGCGAGGATGTCGGCCCGAACAGCTTGCCCGGCTGGCAGGCCATTCAGGCCGAGGCATTTGGCGAGGGTTACAAGGTGTTGTTCAAGAACGACAATGGCACCTACGCGGAATGGATCGTCGACGGTGAAGGTGGGCATGAAAGCGGCCGGATCCTCGACAACGTGATTGACGTCGAAGAGGCGTATGGCGTTGACATAAACTTGGACGGTGAGACTGGACATTTTACGACAACTGTCGAAACTTCTGGATCGACCTCACTTCTGTCTTCGACCGAAGGCGTCTACCTGATCAACGGAACCATCCGATTGACCTTGCGCGGCGAAGATGTCGGTCCTGACAGCTTACCAGGCTGGGAGGCAATTCAGGCCGAGGCATCGGGCGAGGAGTACAAGGTGCTGCTCAAGAACGCCAACGACAGCTATGCGGAATGGACCGTCAGCGCTGAAGGTGAGTATCTCAGTGGGATCTTCGTTGAAGATGTCGTCAGCCTCGAAAACTTCTATTCCGCTGATATTGACGGCAGCGGATATGTAGGACCCATCCCTATGAAAATGGCCAATCTCGCGACGGCTGACGCTTCTGCGATCGAAGATGGCGGCTCTGTTTCGTACAGTTTGGTGGAAGACCTACAATTTGATTTCTCCTCGGATGCACTTGCCGCAGCATCGAATGACGCAGGTTCTGGAAACGACGTGTTCTCGGCAGCCGTTTCCGGTGTCGAAGGTTCCGCTTTTGATGGGAACGAACAGCCTGCCATCCAAAATAATGAGGTTGAAGTGACGTCCCTTGAGGCCGCGCAGGAGGATGTGTTCGTCTTCCACCCCGACCTGTTCTGGGCGTAGGGGGCAGTCACCAGGGCAGAGCGTTGGGGACAAGCGGCGCTTTGCCTGTTTTCGAGCGACAGAGACTTTACGCCTTTCGCGAGTCGAAACTGACTTGGAACCGAGACTCGCCCATTGGCAATTAACTGGGATATTGTCGTCCGAGGTGGGCTGGCGTACCTCGGATTGTCAGGTATCGGTTCCTCGTTCGTTTCATTATCCGTCAACCCGGCCCTGGATGGCACATTGGTTTCCGGGGCGGGCCTTCGGGTGAAACGCTGCAACAATCCACAGTTCCGATCTTCAACGGGGAAACTTTCGGAAATCTCCTCACATCTGCGGATCGGGGCCTTCATGCCCCGCGCAGGGGTTGACAAGCGTAGTGTCTGAATGAAACGTCAAAGGTGTTGGGAGACTTTTAAATTTCAGATGCTTGACCCGTTGCAAGACGGGTTCGCTTGCCGTACCGGCAAGGTCCCTGGATGGGGGCCGCTGAACTGTCTCTCATCCACAATAAGAGTTGGGAGTTCTCAAAAATGAAAAATAGCAGCAAGCTTAGCCTGGGCGCGGTCGTTACCGCTGCTCTTATGGCTCCGGCCGCTTATGCAGAAGAGTTTATCACCATTGGTACCGGCGGTGTGACCGGCGTGTACTATCCGACTGGTGGCGCGATCTGCCGTCTGGTGAACAAAGGCCGTAAAGAGCACGGCGTGCGTTGCTCGGTCGAGTCGACTGGTGGTTCCGTCTACAACATCAACACCATTCGCGAAGGCGAGTTGGAGTTTGGTGTCGCCCAGTCCGACTGGCAGTACCACGCCTATAACGGCAGCTCGAAATTCGAAGAGGCTGGCCCCTTCGAAAACCTGCGCGCCGTCTTCTCGGTACACCCCGAACCGTTCACCGTTGTTGCACGTGCCGATTCCGGCATCACCAACTTCGAAGACCTGAAGGGCAAGCGCGTCAACATCGGCAACCCCGGTTCCGGTCAGCGCGGCACGATGGAAGTCCTGCTGGGCGAAATGGGTTGGACCACCGACGATTTCGAACTGGCGACCGAGCTGAAAGCGGCTGAACAGTCGGCGGCTCTGTGTGACAACCAGATCGACGCGATGGTTTACACTGTTGGTCACCCGTCGGGTTCGATCCAGGAAGCGACTACAGCCTGTGACTCGGTTCTGGTGAACGTAAGCGGCGACGCCGTCAGCAAGCTGGTTGACGACAACTCGTTCTACCGTACTGCGACAATCCCTGGTGGCATGTACCGTGGTTCGGATGGCGACACCTCGACCTTTGGCGTTGGCGCGACCTTCGTGACCTCGGCAGACGTGTCGGATGACGCGGTTTATGCGGTTGTCAGCTCGGTCTTCGAAAACTTCGACGATTTCAAAAAGCTGCACCCTGCATTTGCCAACCTCAAGCCCGAAGAAATGATTGCAGATGGCCTGTCGGCTCCGCTGCATCCGGGCGCCGAGAAGTACTACAAAGAAAAAGGCTGGGTTCAGTAAGCCAGACCTAAAGCAGGGTGCCCAACGGGCGCCCTGCGACCCAAACCCGAAAAAATCGGGTGGATCAGAAGGCCAAAAATGGCCGCGACGGGGAGACATTTCATGAGTTCCGACACACAATCCAATCGTCCACTATCCGAAGAAGAGCTACAGGATCTTGTGGCCTCATCCGATGCGGGCGGACGTAATCCGGTCGGTAATGTCGGAGTTTTTCTGGCCGTTGTGGCCGCGATCTGGTCGATCTTTCAGGTCGTCCTGGCCTCGCCGCTGGCGAACTATGTTCTGCCCGGCAGCGTTGTGAACAACGCGCGGCAGTTTCACCTGGCCTTTGCGTTGTTTCTGGCCTTTGCAGCCTATCCGGCGCTGAAATCAAGCCCGCGCAACTATATCCCGGTTCAGGATTGGATTATGGGTCTGCTGGGCGCGTTTGTCGCGCTGTATGGTTATTTCTTTTACAACAAGATCGTCGATGCAGGCGGTCTTGCGGATGACACCGACAAATGGGTCGCCCTGGTTGGTCTGCTGTTGTTGTTCGAGGCCGCGCGTCGTGCGCTTGGCCCCGCAATGGCGATCATTGCGACGATCTTTCTGGTATATGTGTTTTTCGGATCCTCTGATTGGGTACCCGAGGTTATTCGCTGGAAAGGCGCAAGCCTGAAAAAGGCCATGAGCCATATGTGGATCACGTCCGAGGGCGTGTTTGGTATCGCGCTTGGGGTTTCGACCAAATTTGTCTTCCTGTTCGTTCTGTTCGGGGCCTTGCTGGATAAGGCCGGGGCAGGGAACTACTTTATCAAGATGGCTTTCGGTGCCTTGGGGCACCTGCGCGGTGGCCCTGCCAAGGCGGCCGTCGTGGGTTCGGCCGCGACCGGCCTGATCTCTGGTTCGTCCATCGCCAACGTTGTGACAACCGGTACATTCACCATACCGCTGATGAAACGCGTTGGGTTTAGCAGCGAACAGGCCGGATCGGTCGAGGTTGCCTCATCCGTGAACGGGCAAATCATGCCCCCGGTGATGGGGGCCGCGGCCTTCCTGATGGTCGAATATGTGGGCATCTCGTATGTCGAGGTGATCACCCACGCCTTCCTGCCTGCCGCGATTTCATACATCGCGCTTGTTTATATCGTGCACCTTGAGGCCGTGAAGCGGAACATGCCCACGCTGGGCGACCGCGACGTAAAGCTGGCGCGCACAGTTGTCGGTATGTTGTCCTTCTTCCTGGTCTTTGCCGGGCTGTGCTACGGTTCTCAATTCCCGGTCGAAGCGGTGACAAACTGGGTGCCGTCATCGGCTGGGCTGGTCCTTAGCCTGATCATCTGTGCCATCTATGTGGCACTGCTGTATCTGGCCGCTCAGGTGCCGGATCTTGAGCCGGACGATCCAAACGCCAAAGAAGTGACCTTGCCGGTCATTGCCGACATCTACAAAGCTGGGCTGCACTACCTGTTGCCGATTATCGTGCTGGTCTACTTCTTGATGATCGAGCAGAAGTCACCGGGTCTGTCAGCTTTCTGGGCCACGACGCTTCTCTTCGTGATCCTACTGACGCAGAAGCCGCTCAAGGCGATATTCCGCGGGCAAAGCAACGTCTACAACACGTTCATTGATGGTGTCGCTGACCTTTGGCAGGGCATGATCGATGGCGCGCGGAACATGATTGGTATCGCGCTGGCAACGGCAACTGCAGGCGTCATCGTGGGCACCGTGACCTTGACTGGTGTGGGGCAAGTGATGGCTGACCTGGTTGAGTTCCTGTCTGGCGGCAACCTGATCCTGATGCTAATTATGGTCGGACTGCTGAGCCTGATCCTGGGCATGGGCCTGCCGACAACTGCGAACTATATTGTGGTCAGTTCGCTGATGGCTGGTGTGGTTGTTGAGCTGGGTGCGCAAAGCGGACTTATCGTGCCGCTTATCGCGGTGCACCTGTTCGTCTTTTACTTTGGGATCATGGCGGACGTAACCCCGCCGGTTGGATTGGCGAGCTTTGCGGCCGCCGCAGTATCAGGTGGTGACGCAATCAAAACCGGGTTCATTGCGTTCTTTTACAGCCTGCGCACCGTGGCCTTGCCGTTCGTGTTCATCTTCAACACGGACCTGCTGCTGATCGATGTGACGTGGGTCGAGGGGATAACGGTGGCAATATTTGCGACAATCGCCATCCTCGTCTTCACGGCCGGGACAATGGGGTACTTCCTGACCCGCAGCCGGTTCTATGAAAGCATCGCACTGATCCTTGTGGCGTTCGCGCTGTTCAGGCCCGACTTCTTCATGAACCGAATCGCGCCACCGTTTACCTCGGTCGAGCCTGCTGCGTTTGTGGAAACCATCGGCGAAACCCCTCCGGGTACCGAGGTGCGTATGGTCATCAGCGGGCCGGACTTTGACACGCTTGAGATGACGGACACGACCGTGGTTGTTCCCGTTGGCAGCGAAGAGGGCGGGCAAGCGCGCGTAGACGCGATGGGTCTGCTGCTGCTTGAAGAAGACGGACTGGTCAAATTGGAAGAGCCGCTGTTCGGGACACCTGTCGCGGATGACCTGGATATCTTCGATTACTACGGAGATGAGGCCGTCCGCCTGACCTCGGTCAGCTTGCCAGCCAGCCAGCCACCGAAACAGTTGATCTACATTCCGGCAATGCTCTTGCTGGGACTGATCGCTTTCCTTCAGCGCGGCCGCGCCGCCAGACAAAAGGTGACCGCATGACAAACGCTGTTCTCTGTGCCGTCGATATCAGCAACGGCGATCTTGATACGCATGTCCTAAAGAAAGCTGCGAAGCTGGCTGATCAGGAAGGTGCTCAACTGGATGTGGTGACGGTCCTGCCGGATTTCGGAGAAAGCTGGGTGTCTGGCTTTTTCGAAAGTGATTTTCACGACAAGGCGCTGGAAGAGGCACATACCAAACTGGCCGAGATGTGTGTGTCCACACTGGGTGCGGATCGGAATGAAAAGATCCGCCATGTGGTCGCGACGGGTACTGCCTATCAGGAAATCCTGAAAACTGCAGAAAGCGCCGGCAGCGATCTGATCGTAATCGGTGCGCACAAACCCGACTTGAAAGACTATCTGCTGGGCCCGAATGCTGCACGGGTCGTGCGGCATTCAGACGTCTCTGTCTACGTGGTGCGCTAAGAAAATTGGGCGGATCAGTACCCTGTCATCTCAAGATATCCCCGTCCGGAATGGCTGCCGCTGATCTGGACGGGACCTTCCCAGTATTCAAACCGTGTGGCCATCCACGCGCCGGGTGTCAGCGCTGATACCTCGACGTCCAGATCCCGGTCAGGCAATGTGACGCGCCATCGTACAGGTACGTCGCGGCCAGCAACGGGCGCAGTCGTCAGCGGCTCGAACGCGACCGAACCATCGGGGATCGCAGTCGTCGTACCATCGGCGGCGATCCACGTGGCCGCGGTGAAATCACCTCGGTCGCCGCGTAACCGAAAAGCCATCATCTTGTCGCCATCGTCAAAGCTGAGCGAGAACCAATCCCAGCCGCTTTGATCTGCGGCCAAAGGTTGTGATGACCATTCGCGGTCCAGCCACCCTTGTCCGGTGACGGCGACATCTCCACCCGGCAGGCGCAAGACGCCTTCGACTTCGTAAAACGGCTGGGAATAGTAATAGCTGGCTTGCCCGTCGCCGGATTTCACCGAAAACCCATTCAGGCCGTGAAAAACGAACGGCCCGTTGGCTTCGAGTTTTAGGTCATAGCCGAAATCCGCACCGTTCGCAGAAAGGCTGACCGCGTTTGGGCCTGACCCGCGCATGTGCCATTCGTCGATCCACGCCTGGAATGGCGCTGCCGTAACCCCTGCCTGACCGATGCCGCCGCGCGACAGACGCTCCGCGAAATAGTGTTTGTCGGGCGTGGTCACCGCAGCATGGCCCATCCATATCTGCGGGCTTTGCCACCCCTCGACCTCATGCGGTTTCAGTGCCGACCGAAACAGGGTCCACTGGATACCATAATCACGCCCATCCTCTCCTTTGAGGTTTGCCGTCAGATACCACCACTCGATCCTGTAGTCCGGGTGGGGGCCATGATCCTGCGGGAATTGAAACGCATACCCCGGCTGGGGCACAGTGAACCCTTCGGCAGAACCACCCAGGCCTGCGTATCCCTGCGCGCGGGCAATGCACGGCGCGGCCAACAGCAAGACGAACAGCCAAATTCTAACGTTCATTGGCAAACACCTTCAGTAGATCCGCAGGCGGCAGGCGCAGCAAACGGGCGGCGGGCAGGGCCGCGGCAACGGTTGCCGCAAGCAGGGTCAGACCCAACAGATAGACCCAGTCGACAGGGAACAGGTACATCGGCAACCTCCAGCCAAACGCTTCGACGTTGATGACGGTCAGCAATGCCCAGGCCAAGGCCAACCCCAGTGGCAGCGCCAGCAGAGCCGTCAAAGCGGCCAGCAAGACGCTGCGCAAAAGCTCAAGCCGGGCCAGTTCCGCACGCGTCAGCCCAAGCGCCCATATGGGCGCAATCTGAGGCAGACGCTGGGTCCACAGCGTCAGCAGGCTGGTCAGAATGGCGAACCCTGCAACCCCCAGCGTCAGGATGTTCAAGGCCGAGGTCACAACGAATGTCTTTTCGAACACCTGCATGGATTGCGCCTTCATTGCGGCTTGCTGGACAACTGCTCGGCGGGGCAGGTCGAACTGATTGCGTAACGCTTGGGCCAAAACTGTGGCCCGATCAGGCGCGACACGAATACCAAACCGGCGCGCCTCAGCGCCGGGGGCGATCTGATCCAGTTGGGCCATGGAAACGATGGCCTGACCGGTTGGGTTGCCATAGTCCGAATAGACACCTGCGATGGTCAACGAGTCAGCGGATGTGATCGCCAGAGTATCTCCGGGCCACAGGTTTTCCCGGCGGGCCAGCTGTTCGTTGATCAGAACGGCGGTTCCGTCGTGGACCCGGTCCCAAACACGTTCCGAAGAACTGATCAGCGGCCATTTCTCACGATAGGTCTGATCGTCAATGATGCCATAGAGAAACAGAGACCCCGACGAATGCGCCAGTTCAACGCTTCGGATCGGCAGGATGGCATCTACCTGCGGGTTCAGCCATTCTGCGATGTCCTGACCCTGCTGATCGGTGGCAGCGGTGATGTAGAGCTCGGATGTCAGACGCTGATCCAGCCAACCGGTAAAGGTCAACCGAAAGCTGGAAACCATCGTGCCCACGCCGATATTCGCGGCAAGCGCCAGCAACAGGGCCATCAGCGCCAGGGACAGGCCGGGCAGTTGGGCGCGCATGTCCGACCAGACCCATTGGGCTATTGGCCCTTTCGCTGAACGCTGAAACAGAATCAGGACGCGCGACAAGGCATAGGGCAATACCAACGCGGACCCGACCAGCAACCCGGCGACCATGACGAATCCTGCAACCAACCCCCCGAACAACAACAGGGCTAGAATGCCCCCGACAATAGCGGCGACACCAGCAAGGGCGACGACCCAGCTACCCGAGGCCGCGCTGCGCCAGGCCTGCAAGCCTGCGCCGCTTAGGATTGGCATTCGCGACAGGCGATACAAGGCGTGTCCGCTGGCCAGAAAAGTGCCGCCCAAGGCCATCGCCAACCCGGACAGTGCCCATTGAGGTTGCAATGAGATCTGGCCGCTGACAGGTGCACCGTAAAGTCCGCGCAAACTTGCAGCCACATCCGGCAACAGCGCGCCTGCGAGAAAAAAGCCCAACACCAAACCGAGTATTCCGCCGACAATCGCCAGCACGGAAAGCTCAGCCATGATCAGCCAAACCAGCCGTCGCATCGAAACACCCAAAGCGCGCAAGGTTCGGATCATGCCGCGCCGTTGGGCAAAGGCCAGGCCCACGGTTCCGTGCACGATGAACAGACCCACCGCAAAGGACAGCAGGCCAAAGGCGGACAGGTTCAGGTGAAAACTGTCGGTCAGTTGTGCGGTATCCAGTTGTTCCTGTGCCGGGACCCGCTCCAGTTCGGGGGCAATAGTCGACAGCGGTGGAATTGAACCGGGTTGATCCGGTAAAATTATCAGGTGCGAAATCTCTCCCGGCTTCTTCAGTAACGTCTCGGCCACACCGATGTCGGTCAGGATCAGATCAGGCGGCAAGGCGTCGCTAATCAGGATCGGAGGCAAACCGGTCTGGCCGGCCAATAGCGGCTCCAAAACCGGGGTCGTCAGCAATCGCCCCGGCGCGGTCAACATATCGGCAGGGTCGGGTGGCGTGCCGCTTTGTTCCATCTGCGTGACGGCGGGCAGGGCGGGATAGGCCATCATATCAACGCCAAGGACCCGTAATGTCTGACCCTGAACCCGCAATGGGCCTTCCAGCACCGCAGCAACCTGCCAGCCCGCGCGCCTCAGTTCGACGTAGCGCGACAGGGGGATCGGGCCGGCGGGGTTGTGCAATTCGTCAAACCGACCCAGTGCCAGTTGATCGGCGGCACGATCATAACTGGCACGAGCCTCGGCATTGATGGCCTGCACCGCGGACCAAAGACCGGTTGCAAGGGCCAGACCGATCAGCAGGGTCGCCAGTTGCAGCCGGTGCGCCCGCCAATGAGAGGCCAGCGCCTGAATGACGGTCAGCGTCATGCGATTTGCCCGCCAGCCAGATGCACACGTCGATCCAGCCGGGCCGCGATCTCGTGCGAGTGGGTGACCAAAAGCAGCGCGGCCCCGGTATCCGCAACAAGAGCCAACATGAGGTCAAGAACGGTGGCGCTGGCTGTTTCGTCCAGGTTTCCCGTAGGTTCATCCGCCAGTAGCAATTTGGGCCGGGCGGCCATGGCACGACCGATGGCAACGCGCTGTTGTTGCCCGCCCGACAGGTTCTCGGGATATCGATCAAGCAGATCGGAAAGGCCCAGCCGCTGGGCCAGATGGGCGCACCAATCGGGGTCGTGGCATTCGGCCAACCGGGCATGAAACGACAGGTTTTGACCTGCTGTCAAAGATGGGATCAAGTTAAATTGCTGAAACACCAGCGATAAGGACGTGCGGCGCAGGGCGGCCCGGCCTGGATCATCCAGTTTCGACAGGGCTACGCCGTCCAGTGTGATTTCCCCGCTGTCCACAGTGTCCAATGCAGCAGCAAGGTTCAGCAGGGTGCTTTTACCGCTGCCGCTTTCGCCGGTCAGGGCTAGCGTTTGGCCGCGATCCAGCGACAATGACACGTCGCGCAGGACCGGCCGACCACCGGAATAGGATTTCTGAACCTTGTCAAATTTCACAAGCATGTTCGCCCTCATTTTTACAAGGATTTGCAACAGTTTCGCCAACTGTCCAGCGTTGACGCGCCATAGGTTCCTTTCGCCGCACTATGAACATGGGTGATCGGCTTGTCTCAGCCGGAAGTGCAGGTCATTGTTAGGCCATCCGTCGTCGGTACAATTCAGGATGCGAAAACATGACCTTGTCACAGCAGATCCTTTGGGGCAGCACGTTTCTCGGGCTTTGCTTTCTGGTCGAAATCTTTCTTCTGACTCTGTGCACGCTGGCCATCAACAGGCTGATCGAGCGTTGGGAAGCCAGAGGCGCCATTTTGGCAACGGCCGGTCCAATTGCAACCGCGCTGGCCTTTATCGTCGCGACCCACACCATTCAGGTCTGGATTTGGGCCATCGTCTGGGTTTTCGGCGATGTATTGCCCGACTGGAATACGGCGCTGTATTTCTCGCTGGTCTCATTCACAACGCTTGGCTACGGCGACATCGTCTTGGGCGAAGACCTGCGGATTTTCGGTACTTTTGCTGCAGTTACAGGCCTGTTGGCCTTTGGGTTGTCCACAGCCTATATGGTCGCCCTTATGACCCGGGTGTTTCAGGAAAGGTTCATGGCCTAAAGGATGGGTGAGAATAATCGCGCCAGCGGAGCGCCGAGGCGTATGTGCACTGGTTGCTGTTCCAGATAGCGCGTCAGCTCATAGCTTTTGGCAAAGTCTTTTTGCAGCATCGCATCGACTGCGGCTGTGGTCTGGGGATCAAAGAACAGGGCCATTGCCTCGAAATTTAACCGAAATGATCGATTGTCCAGATTGGTCGTGCCTACTGCGGCCAGTGAGTCATCCACAACGAAGACCTTTTGATGCATGAAGCCGTCTGTGTAGCGCAGGACTTGTGCACCACAGGCGCGAACTTCATCAAAATAGGCAAAAGCCGCCAGCCACGGCAGGCGGTGATCAATGACATCAGGAACAAGAATGCGCACATCGACACCGCGCAAAGCCGCGTGTTTCAGGGCGGTCATGATATCTATGTCGGGTACGAAATAGGGTGACGCGATCCAGATCCGGTTCCGCGCCTCTGTGATGGCGGCGAAGAACATCATCGACCCGGTTTCGGTTTCATCGCCGGGGCCTGTCGCGACTAGCAGCGCATTGATGTTCTGGTCCGCCTCGGACCCAGCCCAATCCAACTGGTCGATCAGATCTTCTTCATGCGCCCAATGCCAGTCTTCGATAAAGATCAACTGCAATTGCCGGACAATGTGACCGGTCAACCTGACATGGGTATCGCGCCAATGTCCGAAATGCGGGTCCTGGCCCAGATACTCGACCCCGATGTTGTGACCGCCGATGAATCCCGTTTCGCCATCGATAACAACGGTTTTGCGGTGGTTGCGGTAGTTCAACTGGAAACGGAATTTTGGTCCGCGTTGTTCATTTGGATCCGAAACCGCGATTCCGGCCTCGCGCATCTCTTCTATGTAGTCATTGGACAGGGCGTAGCTGCCTACGGCATCCATCATGAACCGGACGCTGACACCGCGTTTGGCTGCTTCGATCAACTTGTCTTTCAGCTTCTGACCCAGCGCATCGGCCCGAACGATATAGAACTGGATCAGGACGTAAGTCTTGGCAGCATCAATCGCCTCAAAAATCGCATCAAAGGTGGCCTGCCCATCGATCAACAGCTCTGCCCCGTTGCCGCGCGACACGGGCATATGCGCCAGCGCCTCGAACGGTTTGGGGTTGATAAGCAATTTGTCGGCATCGGGCGTTGAGTAGTCGGCGAAGGTCTTGATCCCCTGAACCACGCGCTGGCTTTCCTTGCGCGCGATACGGTAGCCCCGAAATCTATGGTGTCCCAAAAACAGGTAAAGCGGCACGCCAAACATCGGTGCCGAGATCAGAAAGACCACCCATCCGACCGCGCCCTGAGGTGTCCGCGCGGTTTGGGCCGCGCGGACAGAAAAGAATACTGCTGTTGTGTAAAGCGCAAAGACGAAGGCGGAAACAAGCAGTGTCCACATAGGGTTATCGGGCTCCGTGGTGGTTCAGTTCGCGCCAGTGTAGATGCGTGACCAGTCTTGCGCCATATCTACAATCACCCAACCCATGTCTGGCCCTTTGTCCAATCCATCGACCAGTTTGCCAATTGGGCTTTCCCGGTCATAGGCCCATTCACGTTCTGCATCGGTATGGTGAATCAAAACACCCAACCGTGGCCCATCGCCTGCTGTGGTCCATTCCAACATGGCAAAATCGCCATCCGAATTTCCCCCGGCCAGAATCGGGCGCCTGCCGATCGTCCGCTCGATGTTGATCGGCTTGCCTTCCTTGTCGTCCACAAAAGCGATGCCATCGGCTTTGGTAATGACCGGTCCATCGTCCGCGCTGTCATAAGTGGTGTCCATGTATGTACCCAGAATCTGTTCGGGTGGGATGCCATAGGCTTCCTCGGCGAAGACGCGCATAAAGTGCACTCCACCGCCGGAGACGATGTAGGTCTTGAACTCTTCGTCTCGCAGATACCGCAGCAACTCGACCATCGGCTGATAGGTCATCTGGTCATAAGGCAGGTTGGTCTCCGGGTGCCGGGCGGTTTCCAGCCACTCGGCGACGGCGCGTTGGAACTCGTCGACCGTGACGCCGGAATGAGAGGCATTCAACACCTCGATCAAGGCATCATGACCACCTTCCGCGACCGTCTTCAGATCGCCTGTCGCAGCGGCCTGCAAAACGGGCGTAGTCAGGATCGAAGGGTCATTCCCGGCCATCTGAGCCAGCCGGTCCATAGCAAAGATCAGTTGAAAATACACAGGTTGTTCGGCCCAAAGCGTGCCGTCATTGTCGAAAACGGCGATCCTTTCTGCTGGTGTCACGTATTCAGGGCGCTGTGGGTCGGTCACGGCGGCGACAAACTCGATGATCCTGTCTTTGCTTTCGGTCTCGGTCCAACTGGGCAGAGGGTCCGCAAGCAGAGACAGAGGGACACAGGACAGCAGGGCGCTTAGAACAAAATGTCGCATGAATTTCTCGTTCAATTTCAAGATGAAAAGGGCCGCCTTTTAAGGGGCGGCCCGATTGGATTTTAGATACGACTTAGTTGTTTGTCGGTGTCGTCAACTTGTCCATGACCTGATCCAGGTTGAAGCTTGCCGCTTTCTGGCGCGGCGGGAACTCCTGGAAGGTTGCCAGGAAGTTGCCCACGTATTCCTGAGCAGGAACCAGGAAATACGCCCGATCCAACAACCAGTCATAATATGTGTTGGAGGTGCGATAGGCGCGCTCATACGGGTCACGACGCAGGTTCACGATCAGAGGGATACGCAGCTCGGTCCAGGGCTCGATCCAGGCGCGCAGGGTTGCCCATGCTTTCTGCTCAAGGAAGATCAGCTTCCAGTCGTCATAGCGCAGCGCCGTCAGGTCACCATCA
Organism: Ruegeria sp. CDSA033; assembly: GCF_059612305.1. Taxonomy (NCBI): domain Bacteria; kingdom Pseudomonadati; phylum Pseudomonadota; class Alphaproteobacteria; order Rhodobacterales; family Roseobacteraceae; genus Ruegeria; species Ruegeria sp. CDSA033. The sequence goes on from NZ_JBXWQI010000005.1 coordinate 203,613, forward strand.
TCCGAGAAATAGAAAATCTCGGCCCGTGGGCTTTCGGTCGTTTCGCCGGTCAACATGGGCAGGATGTTGTATCCATCCAGATGCACCTTGTAGTCACGGCCCATACCAGACGAGCTATAGCCAGTTTTCAGCTTTTCCTTGATGTCCGGGTCGCCAGCAACCGCCAGGTATGTCGGCAGCCAGTCCATGTGGTGCACGATCTCATTAGTGATCGAGCCCGCTTCGATCTGACCAGGCCAGCGAACCATCGATGGAACGCGCCAGCCGCCTTCCCAGTTGGTGTTCTTTTCACCCCAGAACGGCGTCGCAGCAGCATCCGGCCATGTATTCATGTGCGGACCATTGTCGGTTGAATAGTGCACGATGGTGTTGTCCGCGATGCCAAGTTCGTCCAGCAGGTCCAGCAATTGCCCAACATGCATGTCGTGTTCGATCATGCCGGCGGTATATTCGTCAGCAACGCCGCCAACGATTTCGTTGGCCTGTTGACGCATTTCATCTTTGACGTGGGTACGGAAGTGCATGCGCGTGCCGTTCCACCAGACATAGAAGGGCTGGCCTTGTTCATTGGCCCGCTTGATGAAGTCAATCGCGGCTGCGACGGTTTCATCGTCAACGGTTTCCATGCGCTTCTTGGTCAACGGGCCGGTGTCTTCGATGGTTCCGTCGGCTTTGGATTTGATCACGCCCCGCGGGCCATAGGCTTCACGGAAGGTGCGACCATCGGCCAAAACCGCATCGCCCGGATAGTCTTCATTCTCCGGTTCTTCTTCGGCGTTCAGGTGGTAGAGATTTCCGAAAAACTCATCAAAACCGTGGTTTGTCGGTAAATGCTCATCTTTGTCGCCAAGGTGGTTCTTACCAAACTGACCGGTCACATAGCCGTGGTCCTTCAGCAATCCCGGAATGGTCGGGTCTTCGACCTGCATACCCAGATCAGCGCCCGGCAGGCCAACTTTCGACAGGCCCGTACGGAACACCGATTGGCCCATAATGTAAGATGATCGACCGGCGGTGCAGGATTGTTCACCATAATAGTCGGTGAATATCATGCCCTCATTCGCGACGCGGTCGATGTTCGGCGTTTGGTATCCCATCAGACCCATCGTATAGGCCGAGATATTAGATTGTCCGATGTCGTCGCCCCAGATCACAAGAATATTGGGCTTTTGATCCTGGGCCCAGGCGGGCAGGGCCAGCGCAACTGCGACGGAAGCTACGGCGAATTTGCGCAATGTACCGCGCCAACTATCTGCAATCGAAAGGGGTGGTGACATGGTTTACTCCTGAATTGGCCGGATCTTAAAGACCCGTTGAATTAACAGCATTTGACAGCGGAGGCTTTTTATTCCGCCAACAAGGTATTGATTCTCGGTAGGAAAATTTCACATTACGTCGAGAATCGAATAGCCGTACCTTAGGCTATGACAATGTCTGGAAACCTATCATATGATTAGATTGAAGAATACTAATGTTTGATAATCCGCATGATCGAAAACGGCTGCTTGCCTCGGGGTGGTTCGGCGCGCGCGGCGCAGGGTTTCAATCGGATTTACTTGATTGCGGGATCGCGAAATCATTCGAAGAGGGCGAGGCCCTGTATCATTACGGAGATCTGGCCAACGGGGTTTACGCGATTCTGGCTGGTGCCGTTCAAATCACGGCACCAGCCGATGACGGGCAGGACTTCGTTGTTCACAGACAGGGTGGCGGGTTCTGGATCGGTGACCTTGCGTTGTTCGCCGAGTCCAGCAGGCTGGTCAGCGTTGTCGCGACACAGCGCACTCGAACATTGTTTTTTCCGTCCCTGCGGCTGGACCGACTTGTACGCGACAAGCCTGAATATGTTCGTGATTTTTACGCTTTGTCGCACGAAAACATGCAAACCGCATTGCGCATCATGGCCAATCTGGCGGTGACAGGCACGGAAAAACGACTGGTTCTGCGCCTTTTGCACCTCGATGAAGGGGCCTCAAAATCCGATGGGTGGATCGTAGTGTCACAGGATGAACTGGCCGAAATGGTGGCAGTGTCGTTGCCTACGCTACACCGTAAACTGCACAACTTGGTAGAGCTGGGATTGATCGAGCTTGGTTATGGCCGCGTACGGCTTAAGGATAGGCGCAAGTTGATCGCCGCCTGCCAGTGCTGACCTTACGGGTTAAGCGGCGGTAATGGGTTCCGAGCGCGGTGTTCCGGCTGTTTCATAACCTTGAGTTCGGACAATGCCGCTGCCCAAGCCTCGGGTTTTGAGCCGGTGCGGGATGAGTATCTTGCGGCCCCGATCCTTGCCAGTTGTTCTTCCAGGCCAATTGCCTTGTCGGGGGAGTCGCTTCGCAGCTTCCACATCTCCAAGGCGGAATAAGACATTGAAATATCATTGGCTTGCAAGGCTTCCCTCAATGCATCCAACGCAAAGTCCGGAGATATTCGATATCTGTCGCGCCGCGCCTGTTTCCAACTTGTGACACGTGGACCAAGGAACCGTACAAATACCCAAAGAACCAGTGTCAAACCGGCCGCCAAGGCAAGCAACCTGAAAATCGTATCCGCATCCGGCGGCCGCCACTTCGGTGGAGCAAGCGTTAGATCAACCGCGTCGATATCAATTTTCTCAACCTGATTGGTGTTCAGATTGTACCACCGGATCGTGACAGGCTGCAGTTGGGTCTGGCCACCTTGTTGCGCAAGGTAGACGATCTCATCAACGCGCTGACCAGACAGAACACCCCTGTCCTCGCTTTCTGTAAAACGCGGCTCTTTCGGATAGGCGCTCAGAAGCGGGTCTTGTATATCGGGGATCAATTCAGGCACCAAAAGGGGCGTCGTGCCGGCAATTTCGGCAGTCAGGCGTCGAGTGATGGCACCCCCGTTTTCCATTTCTGTTGATCCGTCGATCTGCTGGTCGACCGTGAAGCCCGTGGCCAGGATCAGCGGGTCCAGATCGCGAGCGCCCTCTGGTACAACGGCGTTCAAGGCCATTTCGGGCAAGGGAACACTGACCGTCGTTGGAGCATTCGTTTCGGGATCGGCAAAGGTCACCACAACCTCTTGCTTGCCGAATTCAATCGGCCCAGCCTGAAGCGGATACAGACGGTAGTTGCGTTGAACACCGGACCAAGTCTCGCCATCCACAGTTTCGCTGATTGGGCCGGAAGCACGCTCAGGCAGGCGAACAAGCATGTTTTCTTGTTCGAGCGACGGAAAAACCGGCGGGGACGGCATGAAAGTGGGGACAAGTACTTTAATCCGTACGATGGCCGGTTGCCCGACAGTAACCGGATCGGTAGGTGCCTCGGCTGTGACCTGCGGTTGAACACGTGTCTGCGCGCCCAGTTGTAGCGGGAAAAACAGCATGAGGAATATGAGGTATCTCATTGCTGCTGCTCCTGATTTTCCAACAGGAAGCGATTTCGCAGAAAGTCCTGCATATCTGTGTCGATCGTGCTGATCCACTGATCGGCAGACATAGCCTGCGCACCTTCGGTCGGGGCCTGAATGGTCGTGTCCTCGCCGCGCCCGGCTTCATTGTCAAAGACTGTGTCATCGGCCCCGATGCCCGCTTCTTCGCCTGTGTCCGACTGCTCCCGGGTTGTTTCAACGAAGTCGAGGATGGCTTTGGAAACTTCCAGGTTGTGCTGCGCTTCGGACCAGTCTGGTCGACGCTCCAAAGCTGTTTCAAACGCTGCTATGGCCGGCCTGTACTCGCGGTTTCGAATGCGCGCCATTCCCTCGGAAAAGGCAGCCTCGGGCGTGTCCAGTTCGGCAAAGACTGCCGCGGCTTCGGGGTACTGACCTGCTCTCAGCTGTGCATACCCCTTGTGATATGGGTCTCCAAACAGCTCTGCCGCCTGAGCGTAGCGTTTCTGGTTCATCGCAATCTGCCCCTGTTGATCCGGGCTCAGGAACCAATCTCGCCAACCATCGGCTTTTGCGGGTCCTGATGGAGCCGCAAAAATCACAGCCAGCAACAACAAACGGATCACCCAACCGCGCCGGAACCAAAGCAACGACAAAAACGCGGCGGGCCAGGCCAACATCCACCCTCTGTCCTGCCAGTCCAATCGATCATCGTCGTCCAGCGCCGCAGTGTAAGCGGATTGAATTTGACGCTCTAAGCGATTGATATCACGTTCATCGTTAGAGAACGGCACGACCGTCGCGGTCCTCAGGTCGTTTAACTGAGCGATGTTTTGACCGTTCGGCAGCATTGTCAGAAAAAACACGGGCACGGTCGAGTTTTCAAAAGCAGCGAGTTGAGACGGATCCAGATCGTCCAGAACAAACAAAACTGCGCCGGGTGTATCACTGTCGTTCAGGATCGTTTCGGCAAGGGTCAGTGCGTCTGCGGCTGCATCCCCTTGTTTGGGCATGACTGCTGGCGCGAGGCCATCCAAAAGCGGGCGCAGGATGTTGGCGTCTTCAGTCAGGGGCGCAACGCTGTGTGGGGTTCCGGCGTAGGCAATCAACGCCGTCTGTGCTCCGACGCGCGCATTGATAAGATCAGTCACTTTGAACTTGGCCCGATCCAGCCGGGATGGTGGCAGGTCCGGGTCCTCCATACTGTCCGTGACCTTCAGTGCTATTACCAGCGGTGCCGTGTCCGCAACCAAAGGGTTCGGGGCCCGTGACCATGTGGGTCCGGCCGCGGCTAAGGTGACCAGGGTTGCTGCGATCATCGCGACGTCTATCAGGTACACACGCTTCTTGTTTTCTGCCCCCAAGGTCAGGGCGGCGGCAAGGTGCGGCGCGATGCCGGTTATGGATTGGGAGTGCGAATTGGGTTTGGGCCGCATCACCCACCAGAGTATCGCAATAGGGATGAGGAACAGCAGCCAAGAGGCTCGCAAAAAATGGAAATCTGCCAACGCGCCGCTCATGCTGCACCTCGGCGCCGCTGGATGACAAGTTGGCCGGTCATGGAGATGAGCATGGTCAGCAATGCCAACGCAAGCGGGTAATGAGCAAGGCTTTCACGTGGTCTATAGCTTTGTGTTTCCACGACACGGGGATTGAGTTCGTCAATGCGTGCGTATGTGTCAGCCAATGCCTCTTCGTCATCTGCAAAGAAGTACTCGCCGCCCGTCCGTTCCGCGATGTCTTTTAACGCGTCCAGATCAACCCGGTCCTCGCCCGATGCGTCTGGGTCGCCAACGCCGATCGTATAGATGACGACGCCTTTCTCGGCCGCGATTGCTGCGGCGTTTACCGGCGTCATGCGGCTGGACGTATCCGCTCCGTCGCTTAGAACGATCATCAGGCGTTGGTCGACCTCGCTGGAGTCAAAGGTGCGTATGCCCAGACCAATTGCATCCCCCAACGCGGTATTTGGACCGGCCATGCCAACTTGAGTTTGATCCAGGAACCCATTCAAACTTTTCAGGTCTTCCGTGAAGGGGGCTTGGACAAAGGCTCGAGTACCAAAGATGATTAAAGCCATCCGGTCGCCTTGGCGTTCGGCAATAAATTGACGCAGCACATCCTTAACCGCGGCCAGCCGTTGTTTTGGAGCGCCATCCGTTGTTGTGAAGTCCCGCTGGTCCATTGATCCTGAAATGTCCAAGGCAAGCACCACGTCGCGCGCCGACTTTTCGATAACCAATGGTTCACCAAGTTTTTCGGGGCGGGCCATGGCAGCCATCAGAAAAAGCCAGATCAATGCGATTGCGGCGGCCTGAAACCGTGCTCGGTGGGGAATGACGGATCCTGACTTGGGTTCAACCCCAGCGGCCAGTGCGACATGGCGAAAGAATGGGATGCGGATCGAGCTGCTTTTTTCGCGATACGGTGGGGCAAGCCGATACACTAAAAATGGCAACGGGAGCAGGAGGAAAACCCAAGGCGCGGCAAAAGAGAACATCACGCTGTCCTTTCCCGCTTATGGGACTTGATCCAATTTCGCGCGAGGATTTCCAGATCTGGATTGGCTTTTACATCTCTGTATGGTGCTTCCACAAGTTGGCGGCTAGCGCCATCAGTAAAGGTAACATTATCAGAGGTTTGGTTTAGGAAGTTGGTCCATTCTTCTCCATGCAATGCAGCGACTGTCCGACGTGGATACGCGATCAGAGCCGTGCGGCGGAGTATCTCGGCTATCTTTGCGGCGTCGTTGTCTGACGCGGCCAATTCGGCCAACGCTTCACGCCGGTATGCATTCAACTGTCGGTGGCGAAGAAAGGCGTAAACGCCAAGGATGATAAGGCCAGCAAGGATTAAGGCCAAAACGCCCCATCCCCAGGTCTGCGGCATCATGGAAATAGGCTCGGGCACCGGGGCAGGTTCCAGCATGTCCAGCAGGTCAACCAGTGATTTGCCTTCGACATCGAAGCTCATCTTCGGCCTCCGGGATGACCAAATAGCTTGAGCAACTGGTCGAGCGTCGGCTCCGCCGTGGTCAGCGGTACTACGGGAAATCCATAGCGGCGCGACAACGTCTGTAGCTGGGCAAGTCGATCTTCCAGCGCTGTTCTTATTCGGTGCGACAAATCGGGGTCCGAGCTGTCGAGTTCAATCTGGCGGTCGCCATCGGACACCGTAAGCCGAAGGTTCGGGGCAAGTTCACGCGAACTGGGATCATAAATATTGAACAATATCAAATCATTCGAGGCAGAAAGTCTGCTAAGTAGTTTCTCTGACACCTCATTCAGCCCATCGAAATCGGAAAAGACGCACACCAAAGTATTGGTATGCGCGATCCGCGCGGCCTGCTTCAGCACATCATTCAACGCCACGGTTGGCTCATCCCGCAACGTTGCGCGCAGTTTTGAATTCAGCGCGCCCACGGATGACAGGAACCGCGTCAGGGCAGCGGGTCGGCGTTGGGGTCGGTGCTCGGCCACATCAGTATCGCCAAAGACGATCCCGCCGACGCGGTCGCCTTGCCCCAGCACGCGGTGCGCCGCGATCGCCGCAGCTTCGGCCGCGATGACCGATTTCATGTAGACTTGTGTGCCGAAAAACATCGAAACGCGCTGATCCACCAGCAAAAGGGCGGGGCGGTCGCGTTCCTCGGTATAGACCCTAACATGGGGTTCTCCGGTGCGCGCGGTCACTTTCCAGTCGATGGTACGGATGTCGTCCCCGGGCAGATAATTCCGCAGTTCTTCAAAGTTCAGACCGCGCCCGCGCAAGCGTGAGGCATGCCGGCCGTTTAGGATCGAACCGGCAGGTTGGCTGGGCAGCAGGCTGATCGCGCGGGACTTTGGACCCAGCTTTAAAAGGTGGTCCGCATCAACGTGTATGCGCGGGTCGTCGGGATATGCGGCGGTCTGGGACACGCGGCGTTCCTTTGGTTTCAGGGCAGCGCAACAAGCTGCAGGATTTCCGAAATCACATCATCCGCCGATTTGGCGCTGCCTTGTGCCTCGAAGCTCAGGGTGATGCGGTGGCGGAATACATCATGTGCGATGGCGCGAATATCGGTCGGGTCGACATAGTCGCGCTGGTTCATCCAGGCATGCGCGCGACCGCATTTGTCCAGCGCAAGCGAGGCGCGTGGACTGGCACCGATGTCGATCCAGCTGGCCAGCTCATCGCTCAACGTGCCGGGCGTTCGCGTGGCCTGCACCAGATCGGCCATGTAGCGGTCCATTGCGTCGGATACGTGGATCTGGCCGATTTCGGCCCGTGCCGCAAATACAGCGTCCTGAGGGATTGCCGGCGGTGTTTCCTTGGATGCGCCTTTGCCCGCAGCGATTTCTTCGCCTCGGACCAAACGGATCACCTCAACCTCATCCTCGACCGGCGGGTAGGTGATCTGAACATGCATCAGGAACCGGTCCATTTGCGCTTCGGGCAAGGGATAGGTGCCTTCCTGTTCAATCGGGTTCTGGGTTGCCATCACAATAAACAGCGGTTCCATTTTATGCGTGGTTCCCGAGACGGTTACTTGCCGTTCTTCCATCGCTTCAAGCAACGCAGCCTGAACTTTGGCGGGGGCGCGGTTGATCTCGTCCGCGAGAACGATATTGGCGAAGATAGGGCCTGGTTCGAACCGGAATGTGCCACCGTCATCGGTCTGCTGAAACACCTCGGTCCCCGTGACGTCCGATGGCAGCAGATCCGGAGTGAACTGAATCCGGCTGAAACGTGCGTCCAGGTTACGTGCCATTGCCTTGACCGCGCGGGTCTTGGCCAAACCGGGAAGCCCTTCGATCAGCAAGTTTCCGTTGGCCAACATCCCGATCAGCAGGCGGTCGATCACGTCAGTCTGTCCGATAATGGATTGTCCCATTCGGGCTTTGAGATCATCTATCTGATTAAGTGCATTCATTTGGTGGGTCCAATCGGCGTCAATTTTCCAAACTGACTTTGTGATTTTGTGCGGTAATTAGAAAATGTGTCGTAACAGCGGTATGTTAGCAGCCTTTATTTCGCCGATCTACTGTGAAATCCGCCCAGTCAGACGGCGCAAATCTTCCTTCAGTTCTGGTCGGATAGGTCCGTGATTTGGCGCGTCGCGCAGCGTTCGAAGCCAGTGAATCGGAGGATTTCGGCCAGCTGCCCGGTTCCAGGTCAATGCGTCGAGGATGGCCTGCGCGTCCGCCTCTAGCACTTCGGGGATGTCGAAGTCGTTCAAGGTGGCCCAAACACCAGTCCACAAGCGGCCAACTGACCACGGGTTATAACCGCCTCCGCCCAGGACCAGAACGCGGGGCGCGAGACCTTTCAGTGCGGTGACGGCCTTCCAGTGAGAATTGTTGGACAGCGCCAGGCGCGACAGCGGGTCCTCGGCAACCGCATCGGCGCCGCATTGCAGGACAAGGGCTTGCGGTTTGAAGGCCTCAGCCGCGGGCAGGATCAGCTGGTCGAGAATGGCGCCAAATTCATCATCGTTGAGGTTTCTGGACACCGGAAGGTTAAACGCCGCGCCGCCTGCATCATCATCAAGCTTGCCGGTGAACGGCCACCGTCGGGCTTCATGAATGGAAATCATCCGAACCGTTTCCAAACCCTGAAAGGCGGCCTCGACCCCGTCGCAGTGATGGGCGTCGATATCGACGTAGACAATCCGGTCCAGGCCCATTCGCAACAGTGTCAGGATCGCTAAAACCGGGTCGTTCAGATAACAAAACCCATTGGCACGGTCGGGTAGGCCGTGATGTGTTCCGCCCGCAGGGTTGTAAACGATGCCGCCATCGCGGATCAGTTCAGCGCCCAACATTGATCCTCCGGCCGCAGTGGCGGGGCGTCTGTACATCTCTGGGAATACCGGGTTGGACAGCGTGCCCAGCGCATAGGTCGAGCGTACATCATCCGAGACGCTTTGAGCTCTTTCCGCGGCCTGCAGCGCATCTATGTAGTCCGGCGTGTGAAAGCGGTGCAGCGCGCCGGGTTTTGCGCGGGGGCTGACCCTGTAATTTTCCGAATTGATCCAGCCCAGCGCGCGGCACAGGTCCATGACGGTGGAGACGCGCGGGATAGCCAGCGGGTGTTTTGAACCATAGGTCGAATGGCGATAGATCTCGGACCCTATGAAGATCGGTTTTTGCACAGATTATTGGGTCCGTGCGGGTGCGTTGTCATCACCAAGGCGGCCATCAAGAGACATCAGAATAGCCACTGGCCTAAGGGCAGGAATGTGGCTGAAGATGATCAGAATGCAGACAGTCAAAGGAACACTCAGGAATGCACCGATCAGCCCCCAAACGGTTGTCCAGAACGTTAGCGCGAGGATCACCAGAAACGTAGACATGTTCAGCGACCGGCCCAGCAAGGCAGGGTCAACAAAATTGCCGATCAGAAACTGGATGGTGCCGCAACCGAACACGATGATCAGGAAAGGCCCGATCGTTTCATATTGAACGAGGGCAATCATGGCCGGAAAGATTACGGCGATGATCGAACCGATAGACGGGATGAAGTTCAGCGCAAAGGTCAGCACGGCCCATGTTTCGGCATATTCAAGCCCAAGCGCCTTGAAAACCGAATAACTGATGCCCGCCGTGACCAGGCTGATAAAGGTTTTTACCCCGACATAGCGCTGCAAGCTGTCGGTGATCGCATCCAGAATTGTGGTGAATTCCGCCCCGGTTTCAGGATTGCCCGCCGCCAGTTGTATCTTTTTGCGAAACGCCAGACGCTCGGCCATCAGGAAGGCCACGTACAGGCTGATCAGGAAAAACTGGTTCAGCAACGATGTTGCACTGCTGAGCAACACACGCGCGACATAGGACATGTCGATACTGACCAGATTGTCACGGATAAACGTGGTGACGTCATTGCCAACCAGCCCTGTGACCCGGTTCACGGCGCCGTCGAACTGGGTTTCATACGTGCTGATGGATCGGGCGAACTGCGTCGCCTGACTGCCGAGGATGTACATGATCACGAACAAGCCAGCCAAAACAACTGTGACAGCGGCGATGTTGGCCAACCACACGGGCACCCGCGCCATTGAGATTACCCGGTCGCTCAGCGCGATAATCAAAACATTGATTAACAAAGCCATGGTCAACGGGATCAAAAATGCTGAGCCCGCGTAAAGTCCTAGCACAATCAGTGTGGCAACAATTGTCGTGTCCCGGACAACCGACAGCCTTAGCCGCGGGCCGCCCGTGTTCTGATCAGGTTCCAAAGTCATCGCTTAGCCCGCCTGTGATGCCGCGTGGCACGTTACAACGATTGGTGGTCGCTCTGGAAGATGATCCTGCACCGCTGGGCGAGATTCTGCAATGTGCCCAAACATTTGGGCGAGATAATTTACGTTCTGAAGGGATTTGCCATTTCAGAGCAAAGCAGAGGCGGGTTAGGCTGTGCGCATGAGCGCACGTGTGATTCCTTTCGTTGGTAGACCGGTTCAAGCCCTGTGGCTGGCCGTAGTGCGGTTCAACAACAAAAACGGGTTCGTGATGAGCAGCCACGTCGCCATGTCTCTGATGATGGCCTTGTTTCCATTTGTGTTGTTCACAGTGGCTTTGGCGGGGTCGTTGTCCCAGGGCTATGTCACAGATGAACTGATCGAGCTTGTGTTCGGGGCGTGGCCCAAAGACGTCGCGGGGCCAATCGTGGCTGAATTGCGGGCCGTCCTGCAGGAATCCGGCTCGGGCGTCATAACGCTGGGTGGTCTATTGGCGATCTTCTTCGCGTCGAACGGTGTGATGGCGGTGCGGGCGGCCATGAACCAAGCTTATCACGACAGCGACGTTTGGCCGTTCTGGAAAACCCGGTTGCTGTGCCTGGGGCTGGTGATCGTTGGTGGTGTTGCCATTCTTGGCATTGCTGCGGTGGAAGTTGTTTTGCCTGCCTACACCCAATTGGTAAGCGAGAAGACTGATGTGAACGTGTCAGACTGGTTGTCGGTGGACAGGTTGCGCTGGACCTTCACGGTTGCAGTTCCGGCTGGCACTGTCCTGTTGGCGCATCTGATCCTGCCGACGCGGCGGCACAAGCTGATGCAAATTCTGCCTGGCGTTGTTCTGACGTTGGCCTTGTGGGCGGCCGGCGGGTGGGGGTTCTCGATCTACATCGCGCAATTCGCCAGCTACAGCGCCACGTATGCAGGATTGGCTGGCGTCATGGCGGCGCTGATCTTTTTGTACCTGTGCGCGGCCATTCTGATCCTTGGCGCCGAATACAACGGCGCTTTGATGGATCTGGAAGACAATCTGGATCGGGGTTCTCAGTGAAATTTCTGGCGTTGTGTGTCGGGCTGTTTGTGCCTGTGGCCGCCTTTGGCCAGTCTCCGGCCTATGTCGGGTCGGATCAATGTGCCGAATGCCACAAGGACGAGGCGGCGGCGTGGTCCAAATCCCACCACGCGCTGGCCTGGACTGAGGTTAAAGACGGTGCGGTCGTCGCCGATTTTGACGGAACGCGGTTCGACCATGACGGAATGTCAGTGGAATTCACTGACACCGAAGGCGCGCTGAGCGCAAAAGTCACGGAAAAAGACGGGGTGAGCACCGAATACGGCGTACATTCCGTCGTCGGCATTGAGCCGTTGCAGCAATACTTGTTCGAAACAGAACCCGGCCGGTTACAGAGCTTTGATGTTGTTTGGGATACCGAAAACAAGCAGTGGTTTCACCTCTATCCAGATCAGGAGTTACCCCCTGATGACGGGCTGCACTGGACCGGACCCTACAAGAACTGGAACGCGCGGTGTGCGGAATGTCACGCGACCGGTTTTGAGAAGCAGTACAACGCTGAAACCAGAACATACGACTCGGTACAGGCCGAGATCGGGGTAGGGTGCGAAAGCTGCCATGGCCCGGGTTCTGCGCATATCGATTGGGTCGGGGGGCAAAGCCTGCCGCAGGGTCTGGGCGAAACCGGGTTTCTGATGGGTTGGGGTAAAGGCCAGACCGAGGCCGAGATTCAGCAATGCGCCGGGTGTCATTCCCGTCGTGAGGCGCATGGAGATGGCAACCCGCTGCCCGGAACGCCCTATCATGACGCCTACAATCTGGCGGTCCTGCGTCCGGGGTTGTACCACCCGGACGGTCAGATTTTGGATGAAGTCTATGTGTACGGCTCGTTCCTGCAATCCAAGATGTATGACCGCGGCGTGGGTTGCATGGATTGTCACGAGCCGCATAGCGCGAGTCTGAGGGCAGATGGAAACGGGGTGTGTACGCAGTGTCACTCGCCTGCCGCGAATCCCAAGTTTCCAACTCTGGCTGCGAAAGAGTACGACGCACCGGAACATCACAATCACCCAGAGAATAGCGAGGGTGCGCAGTGCAAGTCCTGCCATATGATCGAGCGTGTCTATATGGGTGTCGACGGCAGGCGCGATCACAGCTTTCGGGTGCCGCGTCCCGATTTGGGGCTGGGACAGGATGCCTGTACGGATTGCCATTCCGATCAGGACCAGACATGGGCCGCCCAGCAGATCGAAGGCTGGTTCCCTGACAGCGCGCATCGAGAGCCGCATTTTGGATCGGCCTTTCAGGCAGCAACGCTTGGTCGTGCGGATGGGCCAGACGAGCTACTGGACATCGCAACCGACCCTAATCAACCCGGCATCGTGCGGGCCACGGCCGCCTATCTGCTGCAACCTTATGGATCTGCCGACGTGGCGGCCAGAACGGCAGAGTTATTGGTGGACGAAGACGCTTTGGTTCGTGCAAATGCAGCACCGCTGCAGCGTCAGGCCAGCTTGCCCGATCAAATCCAACGGCTTGAGCCGCTGCTGTCCGACCCGTTGCGAAACGTCCGCATTTCGGCGGCAAAAGAGTTTCTGAACATTCCGCCGCAGGCTCTGACTGCGGAACAACAGCAATTGTCGGGGCAGGGCATGTCCGAGTGGCAGTCGGCGATTTCCAACCGACTGGATTTTCCTGAAACGCATCTCGTGCTTGGCGGTATGGCCCTGACGTTCCGCAATGCTCCAGCTGCCGAGCGGGCGTTTCAAGAGGTCGTTGCGCTGGACCCGCAACGCGCCGAAGCCTGGCCAATGCTGGTGCAACTGGCGCAGATCAATCGTGGACCTCAGGCCGCACGTGATGTTCTGGAGCAGGGGTTAGAGATCCTCCCCGAGGACCCGAACCTTTTGCAGTTGAAACAACAACTGGGCCGCTGAAACGGCACGGCTTGGCCCGGTTTCCGTCATTTTCCCGGCAAATTTCATAGTTACCGATCAAGCTGAGGCAAGAATTGCCCCAGCTTAAAGGTGACACATGTTTCTAAAACCGATCTACACGTCCAAGCTGAAAAAGCCACTGGCTTTGTCGCAACGGATCGAGGAATTGCGGGCCCGACCACCGGAATACATCAATCACGGCGAAGCGTTGTTGCTACAAGGCATTGCCGCCGCTTCACTGCGCGAACAGGTGCTGACCGAGGATCGGATTTCTCTGGACGATTGAGTCAGCCGCGGAACCCGGTTGCGACCACGAACTTCTCGGAACTGTCCGAACGCGACGCGGGTGGTTTTACATTCGCAACCTTGTCGAATTTCTGCTTCAGCAGCTTCTGCAGATCGCCCTCGGCGCCACCGGCCAGAACCTTGGCAACGAACGTGCCGCCCTCTTCCAGAACGTCAAAGGCGAAATAGGCCGCCGTTTCGCACAGAGCCATGATGCGCATGTGGTCGGTTTGCTTGTGCCCAGATGCCGACGCGGCCATGTCGGACATTACCACGTCAGCCTTGCCGCCCAGCCACTCTTTGACCTTGTCGTCGGCATCGTCTTCCATGAAGTCCAGCACATGTGCCTCGGCACCTGCGACCGGTTCGACCTCTTGCAGGTCGACACCCAGAACTGTGCCGATCCGTTTGCCGGAACGTTCGCCCAGCGCGTTCACTCGTTTGACCGCGACTTGCAACCATCCACCCGGCGCACAGCCCAAGTCGACGACACGTGCACCCGGCACGAGGAACCGGTACTTTTCGTCCAGCTCCAATATCTTAAACGCTGCGCGCCCACGGTACCCTTCGACCTGCGCACGTTTCACATAGGGGTCGTTCAGCTGCCGCTCGAGCCAACGGGTCGAGCTGAGCTTACGCCCGCGTGCAGTCTTTACCTTGACTTTCAGGTCACGCTGCCCGCGCCCCGAGTTGTTTTTGCCACTTGGTGTCTTCGCCATCAGAACGGTCCGTCTTCCAGTACGCCGTCCGCGCTCATCTGCGCATAGAGCAAGCCTTCGCGCAGCCCCCGGTCCGCCACGGAAAGGCGGTCGGTAGGCCAGCATCTTAACAGCGCCTGCAAAATGGCCGAGCCGGACATGATCAGCGCCTGCCGGTCATCCCCAATCCGGGGATCACGTCGGCGACCCTGAGGGCCGAGTTCTAGATACCCTCGTATGACTTTGTCAATCTGATCGCTGGTCATGCGCAAACCATCGACCTTGGTCCGGTCGTAGCGCTTGAGCCCAAGGTGCGAGGCCGCAACGGTTGTAACCGTGCCACTGGTGCCGACGATCTGGAACCCAAGGCGGGCTTGCTCGTCCTTGTAAGGCGCGAAATCGGCGAGGTTTTCTTCGAAAAACCAACTCATCAGAGCAAAGCGAGCGGAGTCATCTTCGACGTCGTTAAACTGGTCGCGCAGGGTTGCAACACCCAGGGGTACGCTGATCCAGTCGACGACTTTTGCCGCAGGGAAGGGGCTGTCAGTCGTGTGAAACCCATGGTGCAGCCGCATGATCGCGGCCGGACGGTCCCGGCGCGGTACGGATGAGATGTCGATCCACACCAGTTCGGTCGACCCACCGCCGATATCCACGACCAGCAACTGCTCGGTCTTGGTGGATACCAGCGGTGCACAGGAGATCACGGCCAGGCGTGCCTCTTCCTCGGGCTGGATGATCTCAAGCGTCAGTCCGGTTTCGCGTTTTACCTGCCGGATAAATTCGCGTGAGTTTTTGGCACGCCTGCATGCCTCAGTCGCGACCAGACGCATGCGCCTGACCTTGTTGCGTTTCAGCTTTTGCTGACAGATGCGCAGTGCCTGAATGGTGCGAGCCATCGAAGACCGAGACAAACGTCCGGTCCGTTCCAAACCTGCGCCCAATTGCACGGATTTGGAGAAGCTGTCGACCACATGGAAGCCGCTGCCCTTGGGCTGGGCTATCAACATGCGGCAACTATTTGTCCCCAAATCCAGCGCCGCATACAACGCATCTGGATCGGGTCTTGCCGGCGCGGGGCTTTCGACCGCCTTCGGGAACGCGCCCGCACCTTTGGGACGCTTGGGCGCCATCTTGAACGCCCTCCGATTTTCGAGTTACCCCGACCATAGGTCGCGGGCCTGCGTCGTGCAAGACGCTCATTAAAGTGATGAGAATTTTGATATGCGCGTTTGGTTCAGTCTTCGTTACAACCCCGGTATCCCATCGTGGGCAAAAACGTCGCTGGAAATGCGCCGTGTGTCGAAAATCGACCGACTTGCCCCCACATAGACGTTTAGAACCGGTCCATCTGGTTAGGAGGAATCAAACGCAATGCCTGACGTCACCATTGTTTACTGGCGCGACATTCCCGCCCAAGTCATCGTCGGCAAAGGCCGTCGTGGCGCAAAGCGGCAATTAGAGGAACGGTTCGAACAAGCCATCGACCGCGCGGCCATGAAGGTGAACGCCAAGGATAGCGATGCCTATCTGGCCGAATGGCGCAAGGCGGCCCCCTTTGCAGTCGACGGCGACCCGTCCGAGATTGCCGAGGCCGAAGCCACGCGTTTGGAAACGGAATACGATCAGGACCGCATCAAAGCCCTGATCGCCAATGACGGTTGGGCATGAGCCCGAGACATCTATGGGAGGCCGCAATGGCTTTGCTGAACTTCAAGAAACGTGATGCGGTCGAAAACGGCCCTGTAAACCCGACCGTCGAAGCCTTTTTGCAAGGCTATTCGATCGAGGTGATGCCGCGCACCGCCGAAAAGGTCGAAGATTTCCGCGCGTTGCTGCCCGAAGGCACGCGCGTTTACATCGCCCATATCGAAGGCACTCCGATCGAGGATATGGTCAAGACCGCCAAGCGGATCGCTGACGAAGGTTATCCGGTGATGCCGCACTTCCCTGCGCGGATCATCAAGGATGCCGCCACGCTGGAAAACTGGATTTCTATGTATCAGGGCGAAGCGGGCGTTGATCAGGCATTGCTGCTGGCCGGTGGTGTTACCAACCCGCACGGCGATTTCGACAGCTCGATGCAGTTGCTGGAAAGTGGTTTGTTCGACAAGGCGGGCTTCAAGCGTCTGCACGTCGCGGGTCACCCTGAAGGCAACAAGGATATCGACCCCGACGGCTCGACCAAGAATGTCGACGACGCGCTGCGCTGGAAGCAGAAATTCAGCGAGACCACGGATGCCGAAATGGCGCTGGCAACACAGTTTGCGTTTGAAGCCAAACCGATCATCGAATGGGCCGACAGTCTGAAACAAGCTGGTATCGATATTCCAGTCCATATCGGTATCGCCGGTCCGGCCAAGCTGCAGACGCTGATCAAGTTCGCCATCGCCTGCGGCGTTGGCCCGTCGCTGAAGGTCCTGCAAAAGCGTGCGATGGATGTGTCCAAGCTGCTGCTGCCTTATGAGCCGACCGATGTGATTACCGAATTGGCCAACCACAAAGCGGCCAACCCGGATTTCAACATCACCAACGTACATTTCTTCCCGCTTGGCGGAATCAAGACCAACGCCAACTGGGCCATCAATAACGGCGGCGCTTCGGCAAAGCCTGTAAACTCCTAAGGAACGGACATGACGCGTACAGTCGTAGAATCAAAAACAAAAACTGCCGTTCTGGGCTTTGACGAACCGTTCTGCGTGATCGGTGAGCGGATCAATCCGACGGGCCGTAAGAAACTGGCGGCCGAGTTGGAAGCCGGCGATTTCTCGACCGTCGAGAAAGACGCGTTGGCGCAGGTTGCCGCTGGCGCAACCGTTCTGGATATCAACGCAGGCGTTGTCTACAATTCGAACCCCAACCCGAACGAGACCGAACCGCCACTGATGCGCAAGATCGTCGAGCTGGTGCAGGGTCTGGTTGACGTACCGCTATGTGTCGACTCGTCCGTTCCCGGCGCTTTGGAAGCTGGTCTTGAAGCTGCCGAGGGCCGCCCGTTGCTGAACTCGGTCACCGGTGAAGAAGATCGTCTGGAACTGGTTCTGCCGCTGGTCAAAAAATACAACGTGCCGGTTGTTGCGATCTCGAACGATGACACCGGTATTTCCGAAGATCCCGATGTGCGCTTCGAAGTGGCCAAGAAGATTGTTGAGCGGGCCGCCGATTTCGGTATCCCTGCGCATGACATCGTTGTTGACCCGCTGGTGATGCCCATCGGCGCGATGGCAACCGCGGGTCAGCAGGTTTTTGCGCTGGTCCGTCGCCTGCGCGAAGAACTGGGCGTAAACACGACTTGTGGTGCGTCGAACGTGTCCTTTGGTCTGCCAAACCGCCACGGGATCAACAATGCGTTCCTCCCGATGGCAATGGGCGCAGGCATGACGTCGGCAATCATGAACCCGGTGGCGCTGCCTGTGGGTCCCAAAAAGCTGGCCGAGAAGAAAGCTGAGGTCGAAGCCAAAGGGATCATTCTGCCTGCGGACATGGATGACGAAACTTTCTGTCAGCTGTTCGGTCTGGGTTCGACCAAACCGCGCGCCGGTAAGGAAATGGAAGCCATCCGCGCCGCCAACCTGCTGACCAATAATGACCCGCACGGTGGTGAGTGGATCCGGTTCAACAAATCCCCGGAAGAGGCCGGCGCAGCGGGCGCTGTTGGAGGCCGTCGCGGTGGCGGGCGTCGTCGTCGCGCCTGACCCAATCGCTGTTCCAGTGAACAAAGGCCGGACCAAGTGTCCGGCCTTTTTTCGTATTGATGCTGATCGCCGCCGGAACCTGACAAGATCGCTGTGTTAGTGGCGATATCGCGATAGCCGTCACGTACGAAGATGAGCCAACATCGTCGCCCAACACAGGCAGACGCTGACTTAAGCAAGCGTTCGGGAAAAAAGAATATTTCGAGGAGTTGGTCGATCTGCAAGCGCAACTGGCGTTGAGGCAGAAGATATTTCTATTTCACGGAACCAGGTGCGTTGTCCTGTTCGAAGGTTGGGGTGTGTCAGGACGGAACAAGGCGGTGCCGCTTTTCCGATGATGGGTTCTTGAAGTCGATAAGCCTCTGGTGATATCGGTGAAAAACGCGGCGGGTATGATGTAATGGTAGCCTGTCAGCTTCCCAAGCTGAACGCGCGGGTTCGATTCCCGCTACCCGCTCCAGAACTCAGTTTGTCATCGGAAAAGCTTAGAAATCAGCGCTTTGGGCATGGGTGCGTCTGTGGTCAGTTACTCCGGGCGACGCGCCTGAAATAGGTTGATTTCAGCCGGGATGTGCACCGCACCATTTTTGGCAAAGGGGTGAAGCGCTTCGGCGACGGCGTGTTGGATCGCAGTCACGTCTTCGGGTTTACCGTCGAAATGGGTAATAACACGGGCGGCGGGGCCAACGCGGGTGCACAGGGCAGCGCAATCCAGCAATGAGCCTTGAAAGTGCAACATCAGGTTAACAGAATCCGCGCGAACATTGCTTAGACCTGCCTTTTCCAGCAACCCGGTAACACGCTCACGATCATGAAACGACAAGGGGCCCGGTGCATTCCGGTCGACCTTGGGCGGCGTGCCCAGCCGTTCCGTGGCCGCGATATGGGGCATTCTGAACCATGGGTTTCCGGGCAATGGCCCCCAGGCGGCAAAGGTCATCGTGCCGCCGGGCTTTAGCGCGCGGGTCATGTTGGTAAAGGCGGCAACCGTATCCTCAAAAAACATGACCCCAAATCGCGAGATCATGGTGTCTCGGTCCGCTGCTTCAAAGGCGTAGGTCTGGGCGTCGGCGAACTGGAAGGTGATGTTTTGCGATCCGGCATCGGATGCCCGTGCCGATGCGCGGTCCAGAAATGGCTGCGAGACATCTGCAGCCAGAACGTGGCCTTCTGGCCCCACGGCATTTGCGGCGGCGATCGCGCTTGCACCCGTACCACAGCCGATATCCAGAACACGCATGCCGGGTTTTAACCCGGCACGTTCCAGCACCAGATCAAGGACCGGGGCCATCAGCTGATCCAACTGGTCCTCATAGGTCAGCCATTTGGCTCCAGACGGGGATTTCCCCCAATATTCCGCCTGTTCCTCGTTTGCGATCTGCATGTCGCCTCCCTTATGTCAGGGGTGACTATGACCGCCTGCGCCGTCTGCGACCAGAGCCTTCTTCTCCACCACCGGCATTGAAAGAAGGCGAGGGCAGAGTGACCACCTGCGCCAATTCCGGGAACGGGTCCGTCTTGTGCGGGATGGCATTTGCGGCGACGAAATGGTCCTGAAATTTCGGCTCGATGGCCGTTTCGACCTTGGTGATCTCACGCACGACACGCTCAATCTCGGACCGGGCACCAATGTTGCACAAGGCAATCCGCGCGCCGGTGCCAGCCGCGTTGCCTGCACTTGAGACTTTGTTCAAGGGCGCATCGGGGATCATACCCAGAACCATCGCGTGCTTGGTCGAGATATGCGCGCCGAACGCCCCGGCCAGCACAACGCGATCCACAGTGTCGACGTTCATTTCATCCATCAACAGGCGCGCACCGGCATAGAGCGCGGATTTGGCCAGCTGGATGGCGCGGATATCGCCCTGCGTAACCGTGATGCGCGGACCGCCCTCGGCGCTGCCGTCGTGGATCAGATAGGCGTGGGTGCGACCTTCGGGTACACAACGAGGCGTGCCGGTCTGGTCTGCAGACCCGATCAAGCCGCTTTCGTCCAGCAATCCGGCGACGCGCATTTCGGCGACCGCTTCGATAATGCCCGAGCCACAGATGCCGGTAATGCCGCTTGTGGCAATCTCTTGATCAAAGCCTTCCTCGTCGGACCATTTTTCGGACCCGATCACGCGAAAGCGCGGTTCCTTGGTGACAGGGTCGATTTCGATGCGCTCAATCGCCCCGGGCGCGGCACGCTGGCCGGAACTGATCTGCGCGCCTTCGAATGCCGGGCCGGTAGGTGAGGAACACGCCAAGACTCGGCTGGTATTGCCCAGTAGGATTTCAGCATTGGTGCCCACGTCGACGATCAGCACAAGGTCTTCGGATTTTCCCGGTTCCTCTGACAGTGCCACCGCGGCGCAGTCGGCACCAACGTGGCCCGCAATACAGGGCAGGATATAGACCTGTGCGCGCGGGTTCATATTTGTCAGGTCCATTTTTCGCGCGGGCAGGGACATGCTTTCCGAGGTTGCCAAAGCAAAGGGAGCCTGACCCAACTCAACCGGGTCCAGACCCAGCAGCAGGTGGTGCATCACTGGGTTACAGACGAACACCGTTTCCACGATCAGCTCGGAACTAATCCCGGCTTCCTCAGAAATTGAGGTGGTCAAATCGTTTATTGCCTCTCGTACGGCCCTGGTCATCTCCTGATCACCGCCGGGGTTCATCATCGAGTATGAAACGCGGCTCATAAGGTCTTCGCCAAAGCGGATCTGCGGGTTCATCAGGCCCGAGGACGCTTTGACCTCGCCGGTCTCCAGATCGGTCAGGTGCGCCGCGATTGTGGTCGAGCCGAGGTCGATGGCCAGACCATAAAGCCCATGTTCATGCAAACCGGGCCAGATTTCGACCACGCGCGCCATTTCATCCTTGTGGCCCTTGTGGAGGGCGACAGTGACTTCCCATTTGCCCTTGCGCAGGACGGGCTGCAGCTTGGACATCAGCGAAAGATCGGCGGTGATGGCGTCAATGTTCCACTGCTCGCGCAGCGCGCGCTCCAGCCGTTCCAAATCGCCTGTTGGCGAGTGCATGTCGGGCTCTTCCACCACTACGAAATACAGCCGGGTTGCCGGGTCCATCGTAATAGCCCGCGCGGTGGCGGCCTTGCGAACAACCTGACGGTGGACCTGGCTTTCGGGTGGGACATCGATCACGATGTCGCCCTGAACTGTCGCCTGACAGCCCAGACGACGGCCCGATTTCAAGCCGCGTTTGTCATCGTAACGCTGTTCGACCGCGTTCCATTCACTTAGCGCGTCCTCGGATACGGTTACGCCGTGTTTAGGAAACTCGCCATAGCTGGGCGTGATCTGACATTTCGAACAAATCCCACGGCCGCCACAGACCGAATCCAGATCCACACCCAACTGCCGTGCAGCGGTCAGAACCGGAGTGCCCACGGGGAAATGCCCGCGTTTGCCCGAGGGCGTAAAGACGACAAGGGGGTCGGTGGTCATTTTTTGGCCTGCCTTTTGTATTCGCGCGTATGCCCGGCAAGATATGGGTTTGTGCGCAAAGGGAAAGGCCATTCAGCGGCACGTTTTGCACGTGTTGCGTCGTTTTTTGTCGCGGTATCGGCCAGCGAAGGGAAACTAGTTTAGGTCAGGGGCTTTTCCTTAGGTTAAATCCATGTAATAGGGTCACCGCCAAACGGGCTTTTGCATGGGGTTAACAGATGCAGATTCGTGAGGCACTTACCTTTGACGATGTTTTATTGGTTCCGGCGTCCTCGTCGGTGCTGCCGGCGACGGCGGATACAGCCACGCGTGTGACGCGTGAAATTACGATGAACATCCCGCTGCTCAGCTCGGCCATGGACACGGTGACCGAGGCGCGCATGGCCATCGCAATGGCGCAGGCAGGCGGTATCGGCGTTGTTCACAAGAACCTGACGGTCGAAGAGCAAGCCCGAGAGATTCGTCGCGTGAAGCGATTTGAGTCGGGTATCGTATACAACCCGGTCACGCTGAGCGTGAACCAAACGCTGGCGGACGCAAAGGCGCTGGTGCAGCGCTATAACTTTACCGGCTTTCCGGTCGTCGATGAAAGCGGTCGCGTCGTGGGTATCCTGACCAATCGCGACATGCGCTTTGCGACCTCGGACGAGACGCCGGTTCACGTGATGATGACATCAGGCAATCTGGCTATGCTGCAAGAGCCCGCAGATCTGGAAGAGGCAAAAAGCCTCATGAAAGCGCGCCGGATCGAAAAACTGCTGGTGGTCGATGGCGAAGGCAAGCTGACAGGCCTGCTGACCCTGAAAGATACCGAGCAAGCCGTGCTGAACCCGACCGCCTGTAAGGACCGGCTGGGACGCCTGCGGGTCGCTGCGGCGACTTCTGTTGGTGATTCTGGTTTCGAACGGTCCGAGCAGTTGGTGGATTCGGGCGTTGATATCATCGTGGTCGACACCGCTCATGGGCATTCGCAAGGCGTTCTGGACGCGGTGCGGCGGGTCAAGACGCTTTCGAACGAGGTCCAGATCATTGCGGGCAATGTAGCGACGAGCGAGGCCACCAAGGCGCTGATCGATGCCGGGGCGGATGCAATCAAAGTTGGCATCGGGCCGGGCTCCATCTGCACAACCCGGATGGTTGCAGGCGTCGGCGTACCCCAACTGACAGCGATCATGGACTGCGCGACGGCGGCCGGAGATGTTCCGGTCATCGCTGATGGTGGCATCAAATTCTCAGGCGATTTCGCCAAGGCCATTGCCGCAGGCGCGTCCTGTGCAATGGTTGGCTCGATGATCGCGGGAACGGATGAAAGCCCGGGTGAGGTGATCCTGTACCAGGGCCGTTCTTTCAAATCCTATCGTGGTATGGGCAGCCTTGGCGCCATGGCACGCGGGTCGGCGGATCGCTATTTCCAGAAAGACGCGGCCAGCGACAAGCTGGTTCCCGAAGGGATCGAAGGGCAGGTGCCCTACAAGGGATCGGCCAGTGCAGTAGTTCACCAGCTGGTCGGCGGCCTGCGCGCGGCGATGGGTTATACCGGCTGTGCAACGGTCGAAGAAATGCGCAAGAACTGTAACTTCGTCAAAATCACCGGCGCTGGCCTGAAAGAAAGCCATGTGCATGACGTCCAGATCACGCGTGAAAGCCCGAACTATCGGGTAATGTGACGCAACAGAGTTTGCAGCACGGCGCCCCGACGCGGGCGCCGTTTTGCGTTTTTTGGGCTTAGCAGAGAAATCGGAAATATCTTATGACCCCAGCAGCGCGCGTTCAGGCTTCGATTGAAATCCTTGATGATATCCTCGCAGGGGCACCGGTTGAAAAGGCTTTGACAGGATGGGCGCGCCGCAGCCGGTTTGCGGGCTCGAAAGACCGTGCCGCCGTGCGCGATCACGTGTTTGAAGCGCTGCGTTGCAAACGGTCCTTCTCGGCCTTGGGCGGGGCAGAAACCGGGCGCGGTTTGATGATTGGTTCGATCCGGTCAAACGGCGGTGATCCAGAGACGCTGTTTACAGGCGAACGATATACGCCAGAGCCGTTAACCGCCGCCGATGCGCCGCGCGCTTTCGGCTCGGACGCCGAGCGGTGCGACATCCCCGAATGGCTCTGGCCGCGTTTTCAGACCTCGCTTGGTGATCAAGCAGAGGCGGCGGCACAGGTATTGCAAACCCGTGCACCTGTTCATTTGCGGGCTAACCTTGCCAAAACCGATCGTGCTGGTGCGGCTGCTGCTTTGAGTGCTGACGGAATTTGCGCGAAAGACCATTCGGCGTGTGAAACCGCCCTAGAGGTCACTGAAGGGGCCCGAAAAGTTGCCCAAAGCCGCGCCTATTCCGAAGGTCTGGTCGAATTGCAGGACGCAGCCAGCCAAGCCGTCGTTGCAGCGCTCGATCTCCAGCCAGGTCTGCGTGTTCTGGATTACTGCGCAGGCGGTGGCGGCAAGTCGCTGGCTCTGGCGGCCCATTCGGGTGTCGAGGTCTTTGCGCATGATGTGAACGCAGGGCGCATGCGTGATCTGCCGATGCGGGCCAAACGGGCCGGTGTGCGTGTTACCTGCCTGCAGCCAGAAGATGTAGCCCGTCAGGCTCCGTTCGATATTGTCCTGACGGACGCGCCATGCTCGGGCAGCGGCTCGTGGCGGCGTGCCCCGGCAGGTAAATGGGCACTGACCGAAGAGGGGTTGCACGCGCTGAATGCACTACAGTCCGACATCTTGAATTCCGCCGCTCAACTGGTTGGACCCGGTGGAATTCTGGCCTATGCGACCTGTTCCATGTTGGATGATGAAAACGGCGATATTGTCGACGGATTTCTGAAACTGAATCCTGATTGGACCGAAACGCTGCGAAAGTCGTGGCTTGTGACACACGGAGCAGACGGGTTCTTTACGTTGCACTTGACGCGATAGTGCGTCATTGAATAACAACCTTAGGTAGAAGTTTCCGCTATCCTTAAGGGGGCGTTAACCAAATTCGGGCTGAGTGTGACAAAGCCTTTTGACCTGAGTTGTTAATGTCCGACACTGCTGAGATCTTTTCTGAGCCGACCTCAAGAAAAACACCGGCCTTCACGCGCCTTGTGCCACTCGTTGTTTTGGGCGCATTGCTGAGTTTAACACCGTTGACAGAAGTTTTGCCGACCGCCTGGAATACGGGTCTTGTTGTTGCTGGTGTGTCGTTGTTGTCCGCCGGTCTTCTGGTTGTTTTTCGGGGGTTCACGGCCGAACGGACGGCACGCAAATCGGCAGAAGTGATGGCCGTCTTCACCGAACAGGACTTGTGTCCGACAGTGATCGCCAACGCAAATGGCGATATTCTGAGCGCGAACACACGGGCAAGGGCGCAGATAATTGCTTTTCCGGGTGTTCGATTGCAGCATTGCCTGAAATCCAGGTTCGCTAATCCCGCAGCGATCCTGCTGCGCTTGCAATCCATCGCGGAAATCCACGAACGCGCCCGCGAAGATATCGTGACCGTTGGCTCGACAATCCCGATCTCGGTGTTCAGCGTCGGTCAGGATGTGTTCTGCTGGCGGTTTCATCTGGATGAAGGCGGGCAATGGGATGTCGCCCCTGTTCCGGTGCTGACAGAGGGTCGCAACGGGGCAATTCTGCGTGTGAACGGAATGGCAGAGGCCTTGCTGGGTCATAGGCCCGACGTTATGGGCAAGATATTTCCCAATGATATCCCGCAACCGGGTGAAATCTCGCTTGCTGAAACCTTGGACGGGCAGGTGCCTGTGACTATGTCCGAGCTGTCCCGCTCGGGCACGGTGCGTGATCTGCTTTTGTTGCCGATGAAATCTGCGGGCCCATCCGGTGGCGATGCCCCATTCGCTGAACTGCCCGTGCCGGTGATGTGTTTGTCCCCCGAAGGGGAAATTCTGGATGCGAACCGGATGGCGATCAAGCTGATCGGAGAGATCCAGCCGGGCAAGTCAAACGTGGCTGAAATCATGCACGGGCTTGGCTATCCCATCCTGGATTGGTTGACCCGTACTGCAACCGAAGAGAATGCCGCTCCCCGATCGGAATTTCTGCGCCTGTCACGCGAGGATAAAGAGGTTTTTGTGCAGGTCACGCTGAACCGAGTGACGTGCAAGGGACAGATTTGTCTGATCGCTGTCCTGAATGATGCGACCGAGCTGAAAACGCTGGAAGCTCAGTTCGTGCAGGGGCAGAAGATGCAGGCTGTCGGGCAATTGGCGGGCGGCGTGGCGCATGATTTTAACAACCTTCTGACTGCGATTTCAGGGCATTGCGATCTATTGCTGCTGCGGCACGATCAGAATGATCCAAACTACGGTGATTTGGTTCAGATCAACCAGAACGCCAACCGGGCCGCAGCGTTGGTCAGTCAACTTCTGGCCTTCTCGCGCAAGCAGACCCTGCAGCCCGAGGTTCTGGACCTGCGCGACACAATTTCCGACCTGATCCATCTTTTGAACCGCTTGGTGGGCGAAAAGGTACGCCTGACGTTAAGCCATGATCCCGTGCTGAAGCCTGTGCGCGCAGACAAAAGACAGCTCGAGCAGGTGTTTATGAATCTGGTCGTGAACGCACGGGACGCGATGCCCGAAGGTGGCGAGGTGCGTATCGAGACCGAGGTTATGTCTCTGACCGAACCGTTCCGGCGGGATCGTGCAACGGTTCAACCCGGGGAATACGTCACTGTAAAAGTGGTCGATAGTGGCACCGGTATCCCAGCGGACAAGCTGCAAAAAGTGTTCGAGCCGTTCTATACGACCAAGCGTACCGGTGAGGGGACCGGTCTTGGATTGTCGACGGTCTACGGCATCGTCAAACAGACCGGAGGGTTCATCTTTGTCGATAGCATTCAGGGCAAGGGAACCGAATTTACCGTGTATCTGCCGGTTTCAACCGCACCGCAGAAAATCGACCAGGATATCGCCATCCTTCCGGAAAACCCAACGTCCCGACAGGGTGAAGGCGTAGTTCTGCTGGTCGAGGATGAGGCCCCGGTTCGGGCCTTTGCCACACGTGCATTGCGATTGAAGGGATACACCGTGCTCGAAGCCGGATCCGCCGAAGAGGCGCTGCACCTGCTGAAGGACGGGTCGGTGCATGTGGATGCCTTCGTGACAGACGTGGTCATGCCCGGCATGGACGGGCCAACATGGGTGCGCAAAGCGATGGAGACCCGACCGAATGTGCGGGTGATCTTTATGTCTGGCTATACCGAAGGCGCCTTTGGTGATTCAGGCCCCGAGATTGCGAATTCCACCTTTTTGCCCAAGCCGTTCTCTTTGACGCAGTTGACCGAAGCTGTGTTTAATCAACTGAACTGACTAAAGCGCCGCGTCGTGGCAGGAAAACTCGTCTGCGTGGCGTTTGCGGAACTTCTTTTCCGTTTCCGGCGACAAGAATAGGTCGCGCTTTGGTGAGACATTCTCGCGCTGCAGGGTGATTTTCATGTTCAACCGGTCCTGCAGAAAGTTCATAATCTTGTCCTGATTTTCGTACTTAAAAACATGCGTGGCACCGAAACCGTTGTTTCGGGTGCGGAAAAACTGGCTCTGGCTGCCGATATCTGCGAATTCCGGGCGGGGGTTTTTCATGTAACCTTGCACAAAATCATCAAAGCTCAGATCGCGGGTTGAATGCGGATGCCCGATGCGGTCGTCCCGGCTGCGGTATTTGTACCAACTGCCGAGCCAGTCGATAGGTTCGCGCACGACGGCCATGATTTCCATTTCGGTGTCATACATTTTGCGAAAAATGTTTTGAAAAAACCTGTCATAACGGCGAACAGGCGCATGTTTCAATTCGGGCGGGCCCGTGACGACAAAGTCGGCCCGCGCGCTCAGAGCAGTGTGATAGGCTGTGCTGCCTGTTTTTGGGACTGCCAGAAACGCAAGGCGTTCCTTATAGAAAACAAGCATTTATTCGCCCTTCGCCGCTAAATTTGGTGGTCGCAGATTGGCGTAAACGACTCTTTAACACAATTGCCGAACAGTAAGTATTGTAAGTTTTAGTTGAAATGTTCTCTTTTTGGTCCCATAAGGAACAAGAGGCGAACAAAGCAGCGATTGCCGCCCGATCATGGGTGTGACAAAAGAGAAGGCGACAGGACAATGGCGGATCTTCTGACAATGAGCGACAAGAAAAACGCAGACAAGCAAAAGGCGCTTGATAGCGCGCTGGCACAAATTGAACGGCAGTTCGGCAAAGGCTCGATCATGAAGCTGGGCGAGGATGCCAAGCAGGACATCGATGCAAGCTCGACCGGGTCTTTGGGTCTGGATATCGCGCTGGGTATTGGTGGTCTGCCGATGGGCCGGATTGTTGAGATTTATGGCCCGGAAAGCTCGGGTAAGACCACGCTGACGCTGCATTGCATTGCAGAACAGCAAAAACGTGGTGGTGTGTGCGCATTCGTGGATGCCGAACACGCGTTGGACCCGCAATATGCCCGCAAGCTTGGCGTCGATCTTGATGAATTGCTGATCTCGCAGCCCGACACCGGTGAACAAGCGCTTGAGATCACCGATACGCTGGTGCGTTCGGGCGCTGTGAATATGGTTGTCGTCGACTCAGTTGCGGCTTTGACGCCGAAATCGGAGCTCGAAGGCGACATGGGCGACAGCAGTGTTGGCGTGCAGGCCCGATTGATGAGCCAGGCAATGCGTAAACTGACAGGCTCGATCAGCCGCTCGAATTGCATGGTGATCTTTATCAACCAGATTCGGATGAAAATCGGCGTTATGTTCGGCAGCCCCGAAACCACGACCGGTGGTAACGCGCTGAAATTCTACAGCTCGGTTCGTTTGGATATTCGCCGGATTGGCGCGATCAAGGACCGGGATGAGGTTGTTGGCAACCAGACGCGCGTCAAGGTCGTCAAGAACAAGGTGGCGCCGCCCTTCAAGCAGGTGGAATTCGACATCATGTATGGCGAAGGCATCAGCAAGATGGGTGAGCTGCTGGATCTGGGTGTCAAGGCTGGCGTGGTTGAAAAATCGGGCTCGTGGTTCAGCTATGGCGACGAACGGATCGGGCAGGGGCGTGAGAATGCCAAACAATACCTGCGCGACAACAGCCGCATTGCGCTGGATATCGAAGACAAGATTCGCGCCGCGCATGGTCTTGAGTTCGACATGCCACCCGGTTCTGCCGAGGAAGACGACATCCTCGAGGCATAACAACCCAATTGGGAGCCGCAAAAGCCCCCCGGTTTTGCATGAATTGAGAATACTCGAAATAAGGCGGTCCGCGTGGCCGCCTTAACTCGTTCTATATATGGTGATCCCGTTCAATTGGTGTGTGCTGCACTTGGTTAGGGGTTTTCTAGCCCTTAAAAAACAAGGCCGATTTATCTTTGTGGACTATCCTTGGGGACGGGGATAAACCATTTCAGAACACTGAGATTGCGCGCCGAGAGAGCCATATGCCCACGCTGAACGAAATCCGCTCAACCTTTCTGAATTATTTTGCCAAACAGGGGCATGAAATTGTCGCGTCCAGCCCGCTGGTTCCGCGCAATGACCCGACATTGATGTTCGTGAACTCTGGCATGGTGCAGTTCAAGAACCTGTTCACCGGCGTTGAAACCCGTGATTATCAGCGCGCCACGACGGCGCAGAAATGCGTGCGCGCAGGCGGTAAGCATAATGACCTCGATAACGTTGGCTATACCGCGCGTCACCACACATTCTTTGAAATGCTGGGCAATTTTTCGTTCGGCAATTACTTCAAACACGAGGCGATTCCGTTTGCGTGGGAGTTGATCACCAAGGAATTCGGCATCAACAAGAACCGTCTGTTGGCAACGGTGTATCATACAGATGACGAGGCGTTCGAGATCTGGAAAAAGGTCGGCGTGCCCGAGGACCGGATTATCCGCATCGCCACCAGCGATAACTTCTGGCAGATGGGCCCGACTGGTCCGTGTGGACCGTGTACCGAGATTTTCTACGACCATGGCGATCACATCTGGGGTGGCCCTCCGGGATCGCCTGACGAAGACGGCGACCGGTTCATCGAAATCTGGAACATCGTTTTCATGCAGAACGAGCAGTTCGAAGATGGCTCAATGGTCGAATTGGATATGCAGTCGATCGATACTGGCATGGGGCTGGAACGGATTGGCGCGCTGCTGCAGGGCAGCCATGACAACTATGACACCGACCTGTTCAAGACATTGATCGAAGCGTCTGCTCATGCCACCGGGGTTGACCCCTATGGCGACCAGAATGTGCACCACCGGGTAATTGCGGACCACCTGCGCGCGACTTCCTTCCTGATCGCTGATGGCGTGATGCCGTCCAATGACGGGCGTGGCTATGTGCTGCGCCGGATCATGCGTCGTGCTATGCGTCATGCGCATCTTCTGGGGGCGAAAGATCCGGTTATGTATCAGCTGGTGCCTGGTCTGGTGCAGCTGATGGGCGCGCAATACACTGAGTTGGGACAGGCGCAGCCATTGATCGAAGAGACGCTCCTGTTGGAAGAAACGCGGTTCAAGCAAACCCTTGATCGTGGTCTGAAACTCCTGGATGATGAAGTGTCGGGCCTGCCCGAGGGCGCGGCACTTCCGGGTGATGCGGCATTCAAATTGTACGACACGTATGGGTTTCCGCTGGACCTGACGCAGGATGCCCTGCGCGAAAAGGGTCGTTCTGTGGACACGGACGGGTTCGACGCGGCCATGGCCGAACAAAAAGCCAAGGCCCGAGCGGCATGGGCCGGTTCGGGTGAGGCTGCGGATCAGGCAGTGTGGTTTGATGTGCTGGATACTGCCGGGGCTACGGATTTTCTGGGCTATGACACGGAAAAGGCCGAAGGGCAGATTGCCGCTTTGGTGGTCGATGGTGCATTGGTTGACACAATTGAAAAGGGCGGATCCGGTTGGGTGATTGTCAACCAGACGCCGTTTTATGGCGAAGCTGGCGGTCAGATCGGTGATACTGGCGAAATCCGTCGTCTTGAAGAACGCGATGACTTGGCGCGGGTCGAAGACACCAGAAAATTCGCTGATGGCAAAATCTATGCCCACAAAGTGACCGTTGATCAGGGCGCTTTGTCCAAAGGTGACGCGGTCGAGCTTGAGGTCGACCATGCGCGGCGCACGGCAATTCGCGCAAACCACTCGGCCACGCACCTGCTGCACGAGGCGCTGCGTGAAACGCTGGGCGATCATGTTGCACAGCGCGGCTCGCTAAACGCGGCTGACCGGTTGCGGTTTGACTTCAGCCATTCCAAGGCGCTGAGCGCGGATGAGATTAAAAAGGTCGAACGCGATGTGAATGATTTCATCCGTCAGAACTCCACTGTCGAAACGCGGATCATGACCCCCGATGATGCCCGCGAACTGGGCGCACAGGCGCTGTTTGGCGAGAAATACGGCGACGAGGTCCGTGTTGTGTCCATGGGCAAAGCTCCGACCGGCAAGGGTCAGGATGGCGGGACCTGGTCGATTGAGCTGTGTGGCGGTACGCATGTTCGCCAGACTGGTGACATCGGTACTTTTGTGGTTCTGGGCGATAGCGCCAGTAGTGCGGGAGTGCGCCGGATCGAGGCGCTGACCGGTGACGAGGCGCTGCGGCATCTGTCTCAGCAGGATCAGCGTCTGGGTCAGATCGCATCGGAACTCAAGGCGCAGCCGGATGACGTTGTCGGCCGCGTCAAAGCACTGTTGGATGAACGCAAATCGCTGCAAAACGAAGTGGCGCAGCTGCGCCGCGATCTGGCCATGGCCGGCGGAGCCGGGCAGGGTGGCGGCGAAGCGCGTGATGTGAACGGCGTTGCCTTCCTTGCGCAGGCGCTGAACGGCGTATCGGGCAAGGACTTGCCGGCGTTGATTGATGAACACAAAAGCCGTTTGGGGTCCGGTGCCGTTTTGCTGATCGCGGATGCGGGCGGTAAGGCTGCTGTGGCCGCCGGTGTGACGGCCGATCTGACCGACAAAGTCTCGGCCGTTGATCTAGTTCGTGCAGCTGTCGCAGAACTGGGCGGTAAAGGCGGCGGTGGACGCCCTGACATGGCGCAGGGCGGTGGCAAGGACGCGTCGAACGCAGATGCGGCGATCAAAGCCGCAGAACAGGTTTTGGGAGGATAAGATAAGATGGCTGCACTCTGGATTGCCCACGTCACCGTGACGGATGCGGACGCATATGCGAAATACGCGGAGCTCGCTGGGCCTGCGATTGCCAAGCACGGCGGGGCGTTTATTGCCCGCGCTGCACGTTACGTCCAACTGGAAGGGAAAGAGCGTCCGCGCAATGTGGTCGCCAAGTTTCCGTCCGTCGAGGCCGCGGTCGAGTGCTATAATTCACCGGAATACCAGCAGGCCCTGGACCACGCGCGCGGCGCAAGTGAGCGTGAACTGGTGGTCGTAGAAATCACCGAATAAGAATAAGCCAAGTCTGATCGGCAGGTTTCCTGCCAATCAGATCCATTGATGGGCGAAATTCAGCCGAACTGTTCACAAGTGAAGTGAACCGTATTGTGGCAAATTTCCACCCGTCCGGAATCTTCGTGATTCCAGTATCTTATTTTATTGGAACGAGAGCTATTGGGTATTTTCCCGCCTGGATTGTGGCGCTTTTTTCTCATTTCCTGCGCGAAATGGTCATATTGAGTGACGAATTTCCGCCTTTTTTCCCCTTCACGTTCGCCTCAGATTGTACAAGCGCTACCGTTTCCCATTAGGTGTTTCTAATCGAATACGGTCCTGTTTGTCGTCAATCGTTGCGTGGACAGGGATCGAGGTACAGGCATGAAATCGGAAGATATCGGACTCAAGGCTGCTCTCGGGCGGTTGAAGACATATTCAGGTCGGGCAGTGGGGATTGCTGCTTTGGTTTACGGGGCTGCGGTTTTCGCGTCACAGGCGGATGCGAGCGAAGGCAGCTTCATCCGAACTCTTGCGGCGTCCCCTCCGCCTTCCGGTGCGCATCAGTTGTGCCGTCAGTACGCGTGGGCGTGTTCAAGCAAGACGTCGGTACGCATGTCGTCCCAGCAGGAAATGCAGATCATTGAGCGGATCAACCGTCAGGTCAACGCAACGACGCGCGCGGTTACGGATCAGACGCAATACCGCACCACCGAGCGGTGGGCTTTGCCGACAACGCGCGGCGGGGATTGCGAGGATTTTGCTCTTTTGAAGAAAAGAGATCTGATCAGGGCGGGCGTTGATCCTAACAAATTGCTGATCGCGACAGTGTTGGATACGCGCCGAAATGCACATGCAGTTCTTGTCTATCGCTCCGCCCAGGGGGATTTGGTGCTGGACAATTTGACCAACCGGATCAAACCCTGGTCGGCCACGCGGTACTTGTTCCTTCGGATGCAGGATCCGGCGAAACCCAGCCATTGGGTTGGTGTGTACGGAAGAAGTTAAAAATATCGGCTGATCTATCAGGTTATGCATGGCAAAAGGGGCGACACGATAGTCGCCCCTTTGTTTGTCAGACCGAACGTCGAGACGTTTTCGGCGTTTTTCAAGGCATAGCCCAAATTTTCAGGCTGCTTTGCGGTTGATCACGTCAGAGAGTGCCGCCGCTTCCATCGGCGCCGCCGCCACCGGCACCACCGCCGCTGCCGTCGCTGCCACCGCCGCCTGCACCGCCGCCGCTGCCATCGCTGCCACCGCCGTCGCCGCCACCGCTGCCGTCGGCGCCGCCACCACCGGCACCGCCGCCGCTGCCATCGCTGCCGCCGCCATCGTTGCCGTTGCCATTGCCGCCGCCATTGCCGTCGCCGCTATTGGAGTTTCCACCGTCATTGCTGCCGCCATTACCGCTGCCGCTGTCGGAGTTACCACCACCATTGCTGCCGCCGTTACCATCACCGCTGCTGGAGTTTCCGCCGCCATTACTGCCGCCGTTGCCGTCGCCGCTGCCGGAGTTACCGCCGCCGTTGCTACCGCCATTGCCATCACCGCTGCCGGAGTTTTCGCCGCCATTGCTGTCGCCGTTGCCGTCACCGCTGTCGGAATTACCGCCACCGTTGCCACCGTCGTTGCTACCACCGTTGCCGCCGCCATTGCCTCCGCCGCCGTTTCCGCCGCCATTGCCGCTGCCGCCATCACCACCATTGCCGGATTCACCACTTGTTCCGGATACTCCGGCACCGCCGTTGCTTTCGGACGAACCGTTGTTACCACTTGAAGAGCTTCTGTCATCGCCGTCGCTGGTGCGGTTTCTTGCAACGGTTGCCGTCGGGATATCAGTCAAAATCGCTGCGAACAGAGGACAGGCTTGCGATGTGCGGGCCAAGATATCCTCAAA
This sequence comes from Ruegeria sp. CDSA033, assembly GCF_059612305.1. Classification (NCBI taxonomy): domain Bacteria; kingdom Pseudomonadati; phylum Pseudomonadota; class Alphaproteobacteria; order Rhodobacterales; family Roseobacteraceae; genus Ruegeria; species Ruegeria sp. CDSA033. The sequence goes on from NZ_JBXWQI010000005.1 coordinate 237,517, forward strand.
GTCGGCGCGGCGCTGAATGTAGCGCAGCATCCGCTTGTCGACGACTTTGCAACTACAAAGCGTTTCGGTGGATACAGATTGCCGGGCTGTTTTGACTTTGCAAACTTCAGCCGCATGAGCCGCGCTTGTTGCCATCAGTGGAAATGTCGCGGATAAAAATACAAACGAATATAAACGGGATCTTACGCGCATAGCGCTACTCCTTTAAACTCATTACCAACACCTATTAACAAAGTAATTGTGCCACAGTTTGGACAAAAATACATCCGTATATTGCCTCATTTGATGGTCGAGTAACAGCGATAAACCACAGTAGATTTGCAACCTATTGGTGAAACAGTATGAAAAACAAAAGAAAAAGCCCGTCAGCAAGACGGGCTTTCCTTTGATTTAGATGGTAATTCTAGAAGTAATTTTACCACGAACGTCACATTGTTTAGATTATGTAAACAATATCACAGACCGGATCAGGCCGATCTTGCCATCCGTTTCCGTTCGTGCGGGTCAAGGTAACGCTTGCGCAACCGAATGGCGTTTGGAGTGACCTCAACCAGTTCGTCATCATCGATATAGGCAATCGCCTCTTCCAGAGAATACTGGATATGGGGTGTCAGGCGAACGGCGTCATCGGAACCGCTGGCGCGCACGTTGGTCAGTTTCTTGCCTTTGAGCGGGTTCACCTCAAGGTCGTTATCGCGTGAGTGTTCGCCGATGACCATGCCCTGATACACGTCGGTTTGCGGGGCAACGAACATCCGGCCGCGCTCTTCCAGGTTCCACAGCGCATAAGCCACGGCCTGTCCGTTTTCCATTGAGATCAGCACCCCCGCGCGACGACCCGGGATCGGGCCTTTGTGGGCCGCCCAGCCGTGGAACACACGGTTCAGAACACCGGTGCCGCGTGTGTCGGTCAGGAATTCACCATGGTATCCGATCAACCCGCGCGACGGTACATGTGCAATAATACGGGTCTTGCCCGCGCCGGCCGGGCGCATTTCGGCCAGTTCGCCTTTACGCGCGCCGGTGATCTTTTCGATCACCGAGCCTGAATATTCGTCGTCGACGTCAATGGTGACTTCTTCGATGGGCTCCATGCGCTGACCGTCTTCTTCGCGGAACAGAACCTGCGGACGCGAGATGCTGAGTTCGAACCCTTCACGGCGCATATTCTCGATCAGAACGCCCATTTGCAGCTCGCCACGGCCAGCAACCTCAAAGGCATCGCCGCCAGGTGTGTCGCTGATGCGGATGGCAACGTTCGACTCGGCCTCTTTCATCAGGCGGTCGCGGATAACACGCGACTGAACTTTCTTGCCGTCCCGACCGGCCAGGGGTGAGTCGTTGATGCCGAAGGTCACGGTGATGGTTGGCGGATCGATGGGTTGCGCGGGCAGGGCTTCGTCAACCTGCGGCGAAACCAGCGAGTCGGCCACGGTTGCCTTGCTCATGCCTGCGATGGTGACGATGTCACCGGCTTCGGCCACGTCGATGGGCTGTTGGGCCAGCCCGCGGAACGCCAGGATTTTCGACGCGCGGAAGTTTTCGATCAGCGTGCCATCACGGCTCAGCGCCTTGAGGTTGTCGCCGGCTTTCAAAGTGCCGCTTTCCACACGACCGGTCAGAATGCGACCGATGAACGGATCGCTGCCCAGTGTCGTGGCGAGCATGCGGAAGGGCTCATCTTTGTTTTCGACCTGCTTTGGGGCAGGGACGTGATCGACGATCAGATCGAACAGGGCGGTCAGGTCCTTGCGTGGCCCGTCCAGCTCCATATCCGCCCAGCCAGAACGGCCCGAGGCATACATGGACGGAAAGTCCAGCTGGTCATCGTCAGCGCCGAGGTTGGCGAACAGGTCAAAGCATTCATCAAGTGCGCGGTCTGGTTCAGCGTCGGGTTTGTCGACCTTGTTCAGCACCACGATGGGACGCAAGCCTAGCGCCAACGCCTTGGATGTCACGAATTTGGTCTGCGGCATCGGGCCTTCGGCGGCGTCTACCAGCAGGACAACACCGTCAACCATGCTGAGGATCCGCTCAACCTCGCCACCGAAATCGGCGTGGCCGGGGGTGTCAACGATGTTGACCCGCGTGCCCTTCCATTCGACCGAGGTCGCTTTGGCAAGGATGGTGATGCCGCGTTCGCGCTCCAGATCGTTGCTGTCCATGGCGCGTTCGGCCACCGCCTGGTTTTCCCGGAACGCACCGGATTGTTTGAGCAGCTCATCCACCAGGGTCGTTTTACCGTGGTCCACGTGAGCGATGATTGCGATATTGCGCAGGTCCATGAGAGGTCAGCCTTTGAACGGGAAGTTGCCGCGCGCATAACGCGGATTGACTGAATAGGCCAGCCCTAACCGGTCGTCAGTGGCCCGCTGTGCTGGAAAACAGGTGAATGATCAGGATTCCGGCCAATATCATCGCCAAACCGACCACCGCAGCCCAGTCCAGGCGCTGACCAAAAACAATGAAGCCAATGATGGCGATCAGCACGATCCCCAAGCCGGACCAAATAGCATAGACGATGCCGACCGGCATATATTTTAGGGTGAGGCCCAGCAGGTAAAAGGCAACCCCGTAACCCACGATAACCAAAACTGAGGGCCAAAACCGGCTGAACTGCTGGCTGGCCTGCAGCGCCGTTGTGCCAATTGTTTCGGCGAAAACCGCCAGCAAAAGGATGAGATAGGCTTTGGGCACGGCAGGTCTCGGTTCAGTTGCAGTTGGGGAGGTTGACCACAAAATCCCAATTCACAACAAGGGGAATTTGAATGGATATCGGGAAAAGTTCGGTGCCGGAAGCACCGGGACTGCCCACCGAAGAGGTCAGGATAACCATACTATTTCAAAGAGAAAAATTCTGATACGAAATGGGTGGTTTTTAGTTTTCTTTTATGAGTTTTCAATGACGAAATTTGCGATATCCGTGATCGTTGCTTCGGCATTCATAGTGGCGCTTGGGTGGCTTGCGGGCGGGGGGTCCGTCGACATAAACGCAGCCAGTGGTGTTGAGCGGTTTGAAAGTTTTCAGGTTTAAGTGCCTGCCGGAACGATTGGAAAAGGGGCCTTTGCGCCCCTTTTTCTATTGGCTCAACCGACAGTTTTTTCTGAAAAATACGTGCTCAGCTGCGGTTGTAACCATGACCACAACTTAGGTGCGCCGCGATTGATCGGCGTTCCCACACGGCGTTCGATCTGGGCAAACGTCACGTTGTAATCGACCCAGGATCCGCCACCTGTTTCAAGGTTTCCGACCGGGGTTTGAAACCTATCGATCGCCTTGGCAAATCGCGCGTCTGGCGACTCGGCGGCCTCGAACTCCTCCCATAGTGTCCGGAAGGCGTGCTGCGGTGCCTCGGGCAACAACCCGAACAACCTGTCGGCGGCGGCCTTTTCTTCGGCTTCTTGTGCGGCGTGGTCGACTTGACCGTGGATGGGGTGATCTCCGGCATCAATTTCGACGATATCATGCAGCAGAAGCATTTTTAGGACGCGGTCCAGCGATAACCCGGGCTGGGCGTATTCCGCCAAAACCCAAGCGAACAGCATGATGTGCCAGGAATGCTCGGCCGAGTTTTCAAACCGATCATCAGACAACAGGCGTGAGGCGCGGTATACGGATTTCAGGCGGTCTGCCTCAGTCAGAAAAGCCAGCCGTTCGGAAAACGCCGTTTCGGGCGTTGACTGCGCGTGCAGCAGGGCGCTGGCTAGAGCGTGTGCTTGGGGGAATTCCCGTGCCAAATACGCGGCGCGACCACTGCTGAGGTTTTCCCGCGCTACTTCAACATGATCCGGGTTGGGGGCTGGCGCACACAAGACTTGAAACAGTGGTTGGCATCGGTCCAGATACTTGGCGAATTTCGCGTCCGGCGTCGTGTCGGCCTCGAACTCTTCCCACAGGGCTTGAAACGCAGACGTCTGATCGTCCGGCAAAAGGCCAAACAACTCGTCCGCCGCCGCGCGCTCGGCGCGTTCCACGGCGTTCCAATCGGTTTCCAGGTGAATGGGGTGATCGCCGACGATGATCTCGACCAGATCTTGCAACAGCAGCATGCGTATGACGCGGTTGATGTTCACGTCGTCACCCGCCAACGGCTCCATCGTCAGTGCCCATAAGGCCAGGTGCCAGCTGTGTTCTGCAGAGTTTTCGGGGCGGGACTGATCCAGCAGCGCATTGTCGCGATCGACCGACTTCAGCCTGTCCGCGCGTTTCAGGAATTCAAGTTGCGCGGACAGTCTTTCAGTCATTTCTTTTCAATCGCTTTCACTAGGGATCGATGTTTGGTTAACGCGTCGATGACAAACTTGCGCGCCTTGCGCTCAGCAATGCGCACACGCATTTCGGTCAAAAAGGCCTCTTCCAAGGTCTGTGAGGACGCGCCCAAAAGCTCTCCCACCTCGACAAAGAAACGATCATTTCCGATTTCGTCCATCACCTTAATCGTGTCCTCGGCCAGTTTGGCCGCAAGGGTTGTGATGGTATCCGACATTAGCGCGTGTTCTCGGTCAGGCGACGCTTCACATAATCGCTGACATCGGTGATCAGCGTATCCATGTGACGGTCCTGGAAGAAGTGATCAGCACCCTCGACTTCATTATGAGTGATGGTGATGCCCTTTTGTTCGTGCAGCTTGTTGACCAGCGACGTGGTGTCGGCAGGCGGGGCCACACGGTCGGACGAGCCGTTGATGATCAGGCCGGACGAAGGGCAGGGGGCCAGGAACGAGAAGTCATACATGTTGGCTGGCGGCGACACGCTGATAAAGCCCGTAATTTCGGGGCGACGCATCAGCAGCTGCATTCCGATCCAGGCACCAAACGAGAAACCGGCAACCCAGCAGTGCTTGGAGTTGTTGTTCATCGACTGCAGATAGTCCAGCGCTGACGCGGCATCGCTCAGCTCACCGATGCCCTGATCGTATTCGCCTTGGCTGCGGCCCACGCCGCGGAAGTTAAATCGCAACACGGTGAAGCCCATGTTGTAAAACGCATAGTGCAGATTGTAGACCACCTTGTTGTTCATGGTCCCGCCGAATTGTGGATGCGGGTGCAGCACGATGGCAATCGGTGCGTCTTTTTCCTTTTGCGGGTGGTAGCGGCCTTCCAGGCGGCCTTCGGGTCCGGGAAAAATCACCTCGGGCATGTGTGCTTTGGTCCTGTCTTTTTCTTCCTGATGCCACGATATACTTGACGGTAATCGTAAGGCACTTTAGAACGGTTCTAATTATGATGCTTTGCGCAAGGCGCTGCCTGTCGGAGATACGCACTGGCGGCGGCGGCGTCAATGTTTTCGCTTATAACCTGCCATGAGGGAAAGACAATGAAGCTTTCGACAAAGGGTCGTTACGCGATGGTTGCACTGGCTGATATTGCTCTACAGCCCTCGGATCGCCTGGTGACGCTTAGCGAAATTTCCGAACGTCAGGATATCTCGCTTCCTTATCTCGAGCAGCTATTTGTCAAATTGCGCCGGGCCGAACTGGTTTCGTCCGTACGTGGACCGGGCGGCGGGTATCGTCTGGCGCGGCCTGCTTCCGAGATTCGGGTGGTCGAAGTTCTGGCGGCGGTGGATGAAACCGTGGACGCGCTGCAAAAAGGTGCCGGGGCATCCGGGGCATCCTCGGGCAGCCGGGCGCAGTCTTTGACCAACCGTCTTTGGGAAGGTCTCAGTGCGCATGTCTACGTTTTTTTGCACCAGACGCGCCTGTCTGACGTGATCAAGAACGACCTGGCCCCGTGCCCGGCAGTTCCCAGTCTGTTTTCCATCGTTGATGAGTGACCCGATGCCGATTGCCTTTGGGGTTTCATTTCTGCTTTGCATCCAAGAAAAGATGTATCCATGAATCGTGTTTATCTGGATCATAACGCAACAACACCGCTGCGCCCCGAGGCGCGCGGCGCCATGGCGGCAGCGATGGATTTTTGCGGGAACCCGTCATCCGTTCACGCCGAAGGCCGTGCGGCCAAGGCTTTGATCGAACGGGCAAGGGCGCAGGTTGCAGCCGCATTTGGTGCGGATGGGGCAGACGTTGTGTTTACCTCAGGTTCGACCGAAGGGGCTGCGCTGACTTTAGCTAATCGTGATTTGCATGGATCCGCGATTGAACATGACGCGATCAGATCATGGATCACCGAAGACTTGTCCACGTCGCAATCCGGTCAAGTGGACGTGTCAAACCCCGAGCAGTCGACCCTGCAATTGGCGAATTCCGAGACGGGGATTGTCCAATCTTTGCCAAACGGATTGGCTGTGACCGACGCGACACAGGCCTTTGGCAAATTGCCGGTGGCTTTTAACTGGCTGGGCGTCCAGATGGCGTTGATTTCGGCCCACAAGCTGGGCGGCCCGAAAGGGATTGGCGCGGTGGTGATGAAACGTGGCACCGAACTGCCTGCAATGATCAAAGGCGGTGGGCAAGAGATGGGCCGACGGTCAGGTACCGAAAATGTCATTGGAATCGCGGGGTTCGGGGCGGCAGCTGAAGCCGCGGCGCGGGATCTTTCAAACGGTATCTGGGAACAGGTTCGTGAATTTAGAAATATTCTAGAAAATGCCCTTGAGGCTGGTTCTAAATCTACTATTTTTGTCGGGAAAGGTCAGGACCGCCTTCCGAATACCTCGTGTTTCGCAACCCCCGGCTGGAAGGGTGAAACGCAGGTCATGCAGATGGATCTGGGAGGTTTCGCTATCAGTGCAGGTTCTGCCTGTTCCAGCGGCAAGGTCCGGGCAAGCGCGGTGCTGACCGCGATGGGTTTTGATGAGGTCACAGCAGCAAGCGCGATCCGCGTGTCTCTGGGACCTTTGACCACTGAAGAAGATGTGCTGCGTTTCGCTGAAACGTGGCTTGAAAAAGAAAAGAAGCATCGCGCGCGCGCCGCGTGATCTGACGGAGGTGTCATATGGCCGCTTTGGACCAGACCCAGGTAAAAGAAGGTGTCGATCAGGAAACCGTGGACGCGGTACGCGAGGTCAGTACCTATAAATACGGTTGGGATACCGATATTGAGATGGAATACGCGCCCAAGGGCGTGAACCCGGATATCGTCCGGCTGATCTCGGATAAGAACGAAGAGCCCGAATGGATGACCGAATGGCGTCTGGCGGCCTTCGAACGCTGGACCAAGATGGATGAGCCGAACTGGGCTATGGTCCACTATCCTAAGATCGACTTTCAGGACCAGTATTACTATGCCCGTCCCAAGTCGATGGAGGAGAAGCCGAAGTCGCTGGACGAGGTCGATCCAAAGCTGCTGGCTACTTACGAAAAGCTGGGTATCCCGCTGAAAGAACAGATGATTCTCGCCGGTGTCGAGGGTGCCGAGGATATGCCTGCCGAAGGTCGCAAGGTGGCCGTGGATGCGGTGTTCGACTCGGTTTCGGTTGGCACGACCTTTCAGGACGAACTGGCCAAACACGGCGTGATCTTCTGTTCGATCTCAGAGGCGATCAGGGAACACCCTGAACTGGTCAAGAAGTACCTTGGCACAGTGGTCCCCGTCTCAGACAACTTCTACGCCACGCTGAACTCGGCCGTGTTCTCGGATGGCTCGTTTGTCTACATCCCGCCAGGCGTGCGCTGCCCGATGGAACTGAGCACCTACTTCCGCATCAACGCGGAAAACACGGGTCAGTTCGAACGCACACTGATTATCGCGGACAAAGGTTCTTACGTTTCGTATTTGGAAGGCTGCACCGCGCCGCAGCGCGATACAGCTCAGCTGCACGCCGCTGTCGTTGAAATCATCATCGAAGAAGATGCCGAGGTGAAATACTCGACCGTTCAAAACTGGTTCCCCGGGGATGAAAACGGCAAGGGCGGTATCTACAACTTCGTGACCAAGCGCGCCGATTGCCGGGGTGATCGGTCCAAGGTGATGTGGACCCAAGTGGAAACCGGATCTGCCGTGACCTGGAAGTACCCTTCCTGCATCCTGCGCGGTGACGAAAGCCAGGGTGAGTTCTACTCGATCGCCATTACCAACAACATGCAGCAAGCCGATACCGGCACCAAAATGGTGCATCTGGGCAAGAACACCAAGTCGCGCATCGTGTCCAAAGGGATCAGCGCGGGTAAAGCGCAGAACACCTATCGCGGGTTGGTTTCGATGCACCCGAAGGCGAAGGACAGCCGCAACTATACCCAGTGCGACAGCTTGCTGATCGGCGATAAATGCGGCGCTCACACGGTGCCGTATATCGAGGTTCGCAACAATTCCTCGCGCGTGGAACATGAAGCGACGACATCCAAGGTGGATGACGATCAGCTGTTCTACTGCCGTCAGCGCGGCATGGACGAGGAAGAGGCCGTGGCCCTGGTCGTCAACGGGTTCTGCAAAGACGTCCTGCAGGCGTTGCCGATGGAATTTGCCATGGAAGCGCAGCAGCTGGTGGCCATCAGCCTTGAAGGATCAGTGGGTTAACCCCGCATTTCTCTGAATTCAGAACATATCGGGGCCAGATGGCCCCTTGCGGTACGCAAAAGGACAAAAAATGCTGGAAATCAAAAACCTGCACGTGAAACTTGAGGAAGAAGAAAAGCAAATCCTCAAAGGCGTCGACCTGACCGTCGAGGCTGGCAAGGTGCATGCGATCATGGGGCCGAACGGCTCGGGCAAGTCGACGCTCAGCTATGTGCTGTCGGGCCGCGATGGGTACGAAGTGACCGAAGGCTCTGCCACGCTGGAAGGTGAGGACCTGTTGGAGATGGAGCCCGAAGAGCGCGCTGCAGCGGGTATCTTTTTGGCATTCCAGTACCCCGTGGAAATCCCGGGCGTTGGTAACATGACCTTCCTGCGCACAGCCGTGAACGCACAGCGCAAGGCGCGGGGCGAAGATGAACTGTCGGCTGCTGATTTCCTGAAGGAAGTGCGGGCCAAGGCAAAATCGCTGAAAATCGACGCAGACATGCTCAAGCGTCCGGTAAACGTCGGCTTCTCGGGCGGTGAGAAGAAGCGGAATGAAATCCTGCAGATGGCGATGCTGGAACCCAAGATGTGCATCCTGGACGAAACGGATTCGGGTCTGGACGTTGATGCGATGAAACTGGTGGCCGAAGGCGTGAACGCGCTGCGTGATGAAGGCCGTGGTTTCCTGGTCATCACCCACTATCAGCGCCTGCTGGACCACATCAAACCCGATGTCGTGCACATCATGGCGGACGGCCGCATCGTTAAAACCGGTGGTCCCGAACTGGCGTTGGAAGTTGAAAACAACGGCTATGCCGACATCCTGGCCGAGGTGAACTGATGGCTTTGCCCGAATTAAAACAAACTGCGACCGAGGCGCGGCTGGCCACGCTGACCATGCCCGATGCCGGGTGCACCCGTGCCGCGCGCGAAGACGCGCTGGCCCGTGTGCTGGAAATGGGTCTGCCAGGGCGGCGCGACGAGTATTGGAAGTACACGCGCCCCGACACGCTGATCTCGGCCGAACAGCCGCATGCCGCTTTGTTCCACTCAGACGAACCGCTGCTGTTTGGCAACCTCGACCGATTGAAGATCGTTTTCATCGATGGTGTGTTCAGCGCCGAAGAGTCGGATGATCTGGAATTGGAAGGTGTCAACATCGACCGGATCGAGGATATCTGCTGCAAGGATATTCACTGGGCCAAAGAGTTGTACGGCGTTCTGGAATCGCGCGGACAATCCCCGGTTCAGCGGCCGTTGGCTGCTTTGAATACGGCCTTTGCCGCAGATGGCGTTGCGATTCATGTCACCGGCAAACCGTCCAAGCCGATCAGCCTGATCTATCGCCATGCATCCGAGACCTCGGACGCTATGCTGCATCACGTCATCCGTGTCGAAAGTGGCGCTGAAGTGACAGTTCTGGAAAACGGTCCTGCGGCATCGCGGTTCAACAAATGCATCGAGATCGACATCGCCGATGGCGGTACGTTGCATCACGTGCGCGCACAGGGCAGGGACCATGAACGTCGTGCTGCGACACACATGTTCACGCGGCTGGGACGGGAATCTGTCTTTAAGTCCTTCACGCTGACGGTGAATGGAGTTTTGACACGCAACGAACAGGTGATCGAACTGACCGGCGACGACGCTGTTGCTCATGTGGCAGGCGCCTGCGTAGGTGATGGTGATTTCCACCATGACGACACGGTTTTCGTTACGCATGACGCGGTGAACTGTGAGAGCCGTCAGGTCTTTAAGAAAGTTCTGCGCAACGGCGCGACCGGCGTGTTCCAGGGGAAGATCCTGGTCAAGGAAGGCGCACAGAAGACAGATGGCTATCAGATCAGCCAGTCCTTGCTGCTGGATGATGACAGCCAGTTCCTCGCCAAGCCCGAGCTTGAGATCTATGCCGACGATGTTGCGTGTTCGCACGGCTCGACCTCGGGTGCGATTGATGAGACGGCGCTGTTTTACCTGCGTTCGCGCGGGGTTTCGGTTAAGGACGCCACCAATATGCTGACGCTGGCATTTTTGGCCGAAGCCGTCGATGAGATCGAGGATGAGGTATTGTCAGAGGCTATTGTGAACCGCCTTGAAGGCTGGCTGTCGCGACACATCTGATGCCTTTGACCTCGGATATCGTGGCCACCTATCGGGGGCCGGGTCGTGTCGTGCGGCGGCTTCTGGATCTTGGCCCGCGCGAGGACAGGGCGCTGATGTTTGTCATGGCGTTTTGCATCGTTGCATTCATCGCGCAATTGCCCAGCCTTGCGCGACGCGCGCATGTCGAAGGGCTTGAGCTGGATATGCTGATGGGCGGTGCCTTGATGGGCACTGTCATTATTCTGCCTCTGTTTTTCTACCTGCTGGCCTTTGTTTCATACGGTGCGGCCCGGTTGGTTGGCGGTCAGGGGACGTCCTATGGCGCTAGATTGGCTCTGTTCTGGGCGCTATTATCCTCAACACCTCTGGTTTTGTTGAATGGTTTGGTCGGCGGTTTCATAGGATCTGGACCGGCCCTGACACTCGTCGGGATCGTCTGGTTCGCAGTGTTCCTGTGGTTCTGGCTGGCAGGTCTCAGTCAAGCGCAAAGGCGGCAAGAATGAATCCCACTGGCTTTGTTGATCTTGCGATTTTGACCCTGACACACCCCGCCCAAGCGGCACGGCGCCTTTTGGACATGCGCCCGGGGCGAGAAATCTTATGGCTTTCTTTCTTTCTGGCCGTGGTGCTCAACGGCCTTGTGCAACTGGGTATTGATCATTTGCTTCCAGTCCCCGGCGATGAATCCGTACCCCCACCTACGCCTGTATTCCTGGGTCTGGTCCGATCTGCCGGCGCCATGCTGCTAAGCGTCGGGGCATTTCTGTTCGTAGGGAGGTTTCTGGGTGGCCGTGCAACATTCGATGACATCCTGACGCTGACCATCTGGCTGCAATACCTTCAGATCGCTGCGATGGTGATCACGCTGGTCATTACGATCGTGCTGCCGTTTTTGATGCTGATGTTTTTGCTGGCCACGGCGATTATCAGCCTTTACGTCACGCTCCATTTTCTGAATGAAGCGCACCAGTTCGGTTCGCTTGCTAAATCCTTCGGGGTCATCGTGTTATCTGCTTTGATTGCAGTGCCCTTTGTCCTCGCATTAACGCCCGGCGGCCCCGTATAGGGAATAAAAGACCATGTATGACGTGCAGAAAATCCGCTCAGACTTTCCAATCCTGTCTCGGGTAGTGAACGGCAAGCCGTTGACCTATCTGGACAATGGCGCATCGGCGCAGAAACCGCAGGTCGTGATTGATGCGGTGACACGGGCATATTCCGAAGAATACGCGAATGTTCATCGCGGCCTGCACTACCTGTCCAATCTTGCGACCGAGAAATACGAATCCGTTCGCGGAACCATCGCCCGTTTTCTGGGCGCGGCGGACGAGGATGAGATTGTCTTGAACTCGGGCACGACCGAAGGGATCAACCTAGTCGCCTATGGCTGGGCCATGCCGCGTATGCAGGCCGGGGATGAAATCGTGCTGAGCGTGATGGAACACCACGCCAACATCGTTCCATGGCATTTCCTGCGCGAGCGTCAGGGCGTCATCCTGAAATGGGTTGATGTGGACGCTGACGGCGGGCTGGACCCGCAGGCCGTGATCGACGCAATTGGTCCCAAGACCAAGCTGGTTGCGGTGACGCAGTGTTCGAACGTGTTGGGAACGGTGGTCGACGTCAAAGCGATCACGGAAGGCGCGCACGCGAAAGGCGTACCGGTGTTGGTCGATGGCAGTCAGGGCGCCGTGCACATGCCCGTCAATGTCGCCGATATCGGCTGCGATTTCTATGCAATCACCGGCCACAAGCTTTATGGCCCTTCGGGGTCGGGCGCGATTTACATCAAATCCGAACGCATGGCCGAGATGCGCCCCTTTATCGGTGGCGGGGACATGATCAAAGAGGTCAGCAAGGATCAGGTGATCTACAACGACCCGCCAATGAAGTTCGAGGCCGGAACACCCGGTATTGTCCAAACCATCGGTCTGGGTGTTGCGCTGGATTACATGATGGATCTGGGGATGGAAAATATCGCCGCTCATGAGGCTGGGTTGCGCGACTATGCCATGCAGAGGCTGACTGGTCTGAACTGGTTGCAGGTTCAGGGCACACGACCGGACAAGGCCGCGATCTTCAGCTTTACGATGGACGGGGCAGGGCACGCGCATGATGTCTCGACCATTCTGGACAAGAAAGGCGTCGCTGTTCGTGCCGGGCACCACTGCGCCGGTCCGCTTATGGATTTTTACGGTGTCACCGCGACTTGCCGCGCAAGCTTTGGCCTGTACAACACCACGGAAGAGGTCGACATACTGATCGACGCGTTGGAATTGGCACACGATTTGTTTGCGTGAAACCTGGCCGATCCGGAAAGATTTGCAGTTGCACCCGGATCGGAACAAGGTTAGCTAACGGCCAAGGCACCTGTAGCTCAGCTGGATAGAGCGCTGCCCTCCGAAGGCAGAGGCCAGAGGTTCGAATCCTCTCAGGTGCGCCATTTCAAATCTTATATTGAGCCGCTAAAATTACCTCGAACTCTTCGCGGCTGGACTGTTCGACAAAAGTTCCTCTCTGCAGATTGAAGCAATCAAACAAGCATCAACTACAGATAGGCGGCAGTGGTACTTCGATGGAAAACAGAACCAAGTGCGGTGGTTGTCTAGTTTCCTTGAGATCTCGCTTCCCGCGAAATGAAATGCGCTGGAAGTCCTAAAAAAACAAAGAGCGCCCAAGGGCGCTCGTCGTTTAGAAACAGTTTGGCTGTCTTTTAGCCGCCCCAGCTTCGAACCTCGCCACAATCCATATGGACGAAGTTCGAGCGGTGGTACTTGCCAACACCACCAGCGCGGCAGGACATGGCTGCTTTGGCCATCTGGGACACGGAACGGGACGACAGGCGCAAGTCAGCAGCCTGACCTTTCATGTGCAGCGAGTTCTTGGCCACACGGCGCGAACGAGACCGCAGCATTGCGTTGGTTTGGGGGGAGCGGTAGCCGGACAAAAGAGTGTAGGGCTCATTCACGTCCAGAAGATTATGAGAGGCTGCCATGATGTCGATGGTGCGCAGATCCATGGATTTGGCCTGATCAGTACGCCAGTCGCGCATGAAGTGGTTCACTTCTTTGACGGCGTCCTTGATGTATTTTCCGTCAACCCAATATATCATATCAAGCCGTTCGCCAGTGCGGCCCGAATACATTCGGATACGGCGAATATCGCCGCCACCGCGCAAAAAACCTGCTGCATTGGAATAAGTCGGTGCTGCTACAACTGCAGTTGCAGCGAATGCGCCCAATAGGGCACGCCGGGTCAAGCCCGATGTACTGCTCGTGGTCATTTCGTTTCGTCCCGTACTGTTCCTGCCTGCACACGATGTTACGCGCGCGATCTTAATTTTTTCCCATCCCAGATGCGGGATTTATGACACAGTACGAAATGCCAGCCAAGAAATCTTTCACATTCATCTTTTCAAGGGGGAATTTTCGGCGATTTTTTGCGCAGGTGATGCAAATCGGTATAGTATTGAGGCAATTAGGCGTTGGCGCAACGCAGCCGATGCAAACGCGCATCAGGCTCGGATGGATGCTTTGGATTGATGTATTTGTGAATGGACAAAACGTCCAGCTGAAAACCATATTCGTTCGGAACGCGCCTCAGAACGCGCAAAGTATTGAATAATCAAGGTCATCCCATGCGAGCACTTTATCGGTTGCCTAAAAGTCTTATCTTCGCCGCTTGCATTACGGCGTCTGCCTCTGTGGCAAGTGCCCAGTCTGCACGCGGAACGGCATTTCAAATGGCTGTGGCTGAGTTTGCGCCTGCAGGTTCAGGTCTGGCAGAGTTCTATCGTACCAACGCCTTTGCTCCAATATGGGTGGGCGACACGCCTGAGCATGAAGCGCGCAGAGCGCGGTTGATAAAGGCGTTATCTTCCACAAACCTGCATGGCTTGCCCGAAGGGGGCTTTGACGTTCAGTCGATCGTATCAAAAATGCAGGACGCCAGATCGCTGCGGGATTTGGGTGCGGTTGAAATCGAATTAAGCAAGGCGTTTGTCAGCTATGCGAGTGATCTGTATTCAGGCGCATTGCGTCCTGCGCAGATTGACGATGGGCTGGTCCGCACAGTGTCGCGTCGGTCGGCCAATGACCATTTGCAGGGCCTGCTTACTGCGGAGGGTGACGCGTATTTCGATCTGCTTGCACCGCAATCCACCCAGTACCGCGCGTTGATGAAACAGAAGATCGCGCTTGAGGCATTGGTCAACCAAGGCGGTTGGGGTGCTGGTGTGCCTGTGGGTAAGTTGGAATATGGCGATACCGGGTCTAATGTAATTAAGCTTCGTAATCGTCTGATTACAATGGGGTATCTAAGATCGACCGCAAGTCCCGAATTCGATGAGGCAATGCTGGCTGCTGTCAAAGACTTCCAGCAGGCGCACGGTCTGGCCACCGATGGTGTCGCCGGTGAGGGCACGATCACCGAGCTTAACCGCACGGCGTCCGAGCGTTTGAAGGCCGTCTATGTTGCACTGGAGCGCGAACGCTGGTTGCCGCGTGAACGGGGTGAGCGGCACATTCTGGTCAACCAGGCCGACTTTTCGGCCAAGATCGTGGACGATGGCCGGGTTACCTTTGAAACCCGCGCCGTGATTGGCAAGAACGTGCATGACCGTCGCAGCCCAGAATTTTCGGACGAGATGGAGCATATGGTCATCAACCCCAGTTGGTATGTGCCGCGCTCGATCATCACCAAGGAATATCTGCCAAAACTGCAGTCAAATCCAAACGCCGTTGGCCACATCCAGATCACGGATCGCAGCGGTCGTCTGGTTAATCGGGGCGCGGTTGATTTCACCCAGTTCAACACTAGAAACTTCCCGTTTGCCATGCGTCAACCTCCCAGCAAAAGCAACGCGCTGGGGTTGGTAAAGTTCATGTTCCCCAATAAGTACAACATCTATCTACATGATACGCCACAAAAATCTCTGTTTGCACGTGAGACGCGGGCGTTCTCGCACGGATGTATCCGTTTGGCGCAACCTTTTGAGTTTGCCTATGCGCTTTTGGCCAAGCAGGAAGAGGACCCAAAGGCGTTTTTCCACCGGATATTGGCGTCTGGAAAGGAAACGACCGTCCCGCTGGAACAGCATGTTCCGGTTCATCTGATCTATCGCACCGCCTATGTCGGTCCGAAAGGTGAGGTTCAGTACCGCCGCGATGTCTATGACCGGGACCGGAAAATCTGGGACGCTCTGCAGAAAGCAGGGGTAGCCCTGCCGGACGTTCAGGGGTAATCACCGGGGGCAGGTCCTTAATTCGGGAAGCCCGTCATGCAGTACACTATTCAGCAAATCGCCGAAGCCTTGGGCGCGGACTGTCAGGGTGATCTTGGCCTTGTCATAGAGCGCGCCGCAGAACCGGTCGATGCCGGGCCGTCTGATCTGGCAATGGCGATGTCGCCGAAATACGCGGACGCGCTTAGCACGGGTGCCGCCCGCGCCGCCGTCTTGTGGGAAGGCGCGGATTGGCAGGCTTTGGGGCTGGAGGCCGCGATTTTTGTACGACGTCCACGGATGGCGATGGCAGGTATCACGGCAATGCTGGATCGCGGGCAGGGAGTTCAGCCGGGCATTCACCCGTCGGCCGTAATCGACCCAACGGCGGAGATAGGCGAGGGTGCCTCGATCGGTCCATTGGCAGTTGTTGGTGCCGGTGCGCGTATCGGTAGAAATGCGGTCATCGGTCCACATTGCGTGATCGGTTTGGATGCCGTTCTGGGCGACGACACTTTTCTGCGCGAGATGGTGAGCATCGGTGCCCGCGCTCAGATCGGTAACCGTTTCATTGCCCAACCCGGCGCTAGGATCGGCAGTGACGGTTTCAGCTTTGTGACGCCCGAGGTATCAGGCGTGGAAAACGCCCGCAAATCCATGGGCGATCAGGGTGAAGCCCGGGCGCAAAGCTGGCTCCGCATTCATTCTTTGGGTGCCGTTGAGATTGGCGATGATGTCGAAGTCGGTGCGAATTGCACCGTGGACAATGGGACCATCAGGAACACATGCATTGGCGATGGTTCAAAGCTCGATAACCAGGTTCATATCGGGCACAACACCCGTGTCGGGCAGGATTGCCTGTTATGCGGGCAATCCGGTGTGTCCGGATCAGTTGAAATTGGAAACAACGTTGTTTTGGGCGGACAGACCGGAGTGTCGGACAATATCTTTATCGGCGATGGTGTGATTGCGGGCGGGGGCACAAAAATCCTATCCAACGTTCCCAAAGGGCGCGTGGTTATGGGCTATCCCGCCATCAAAATGGAAACGCATACAGACATTTACAAAGCGCAGCGCCGGCTGCCGAGATTGGCACGTGACGTTGAGGCGCTGAAAAAGGCTGTTTCCAAACAGCCTCCGAGCGATTAAATCAACCTCAACATGATAATTAGAGGATCGACATGAGCATCAGCGACCGCGTCATCGCAATCATTGCAGAGCAGGCCGTGCTGGAGCCGTCGGATGTGACACCCGAAAGCACGCTCGAAGATCTGGGTATCGACAGCCTTGGACTGGTCGAGAGCATTTTTGCCATCGAGGAAGAGTTCGATATCTCGATTCCGTTCAACGCAAACGAGCCGAGCGCCAGCGACTTCGACATCTCGAATGTCGCGGCCATCATCACCGGTATCCAAAAGCTGGTGTCGGAAAAGGTCTGACATAATCCTATGAAACGCGTCGTTATCACCGGGGCCGGTACAATCAATTCACTGGGCCATTCGGTGCCTGATACGTTAGAGGCTATGCGCGAAGGGCGCTGCGGTATCTCTGCGCTTGAATTTCGCGATGTTGAAAGACTGGCCATTCAGATTGGTGGTCAGGTCCGCGGGTTCGAGGCCGAGGGGCGGTTTAACCGCCAGCAAATGACCCTGTATGACCGGTTCACACAATTCACTCTGACAGCGGCCAAAGAAGCAATTGATCAATCCGGGATCGAATTCCACGGTGACCTCGCGGCCCGCTCGGGCGTTGTGTTGGGAACCGCTGGTGGAGGCGTTTCGACCTGGGATGACAACTACCGTTCCGTTTACGAGGATGGCAAAAACCGGGTGCACCCGTTTGTCGTTCCCAAGCTGATGAACAATGCGGCGGCCAGTCACGTCTCGATGGAGCATAACCTTAAGGGCCCCAGCTTTACGGTGTCGACGGCCTGTGCCTCGTCCAACCACGCAATGGCGCTGGCGTTCCAGATGGTACGCAGCGGTGCTGCTCCGGCGATGCTGACCGGTGGGTCAGAGTCGATGTTGTGTTTTGGTGGTGTCAAAGCCTGGGAAGGGCTGCGTGTCATGTCCAAGGACGCCTGCCGCCCGTTCAGCGCGAATCGCAATGGCATGGTGCAAGGCGAAGGCGCAGGTGTCTTCGTGTTCGAAGAATTCGAGCACGCCCGCGCCCGTGGGGCTGATATCCTGTGTGAGGTCGTGGGTTTTGCGATGTCGTCAGATGCGTCGGACATTGTCATGCCCAGCAAACAGGGCGCTGCGCGTGCCATGTCGGGCGCGCTTGCAGATGCAGGGTTAAGCGCGGACAGTGTTGGATATATCAACGCGCATGGAACCGGCACCGCGGCCAATGATAAGACGGAATGCGCTGCCGTGGCCGGTGTCTTTGGTCCTCATGCGGACGAACTGATGATATCTTCGACCAAGTCGATGCACGGCCACCTTATCGGTGGCACCGGCGCGGTCGAACTGCTGGCCTGTATCATGGCACTGCGGGATGGCGTGATCGCTCCGACCATCGGCTATGAAGAGCCGGACCCCGAATGCGCGCTGGATGTTGTGCCAAACGAAGCCCGCGAAGCGAAAGTGGACGTAGCACTTAGCAACGCCTTTGCTTTTGGCGGGCTGAATGCGGTAATAGCCCTAAAACGCATATAAATGCTGATTTCAAACAAAGACGCCGCCGGTAAATCCGGGCGGCGTTTTTAGCTTAGCGAAACCTCAGTTCTGCAGAACTTTCAAGCCTTCAAAACCTGCTGTAAAGCCTGACAGCGATACTTCAAGTTGCAGCAGTTGGTTTGGTGCGAGAACCGACACAAGCGACAAGGTCGCTTTGGTTCCGACCTTCATTGCCTCCACGTCGCCCTCGGTAAAGCCCATCTGCGCGACACAGCCAACGGGGTTACAGTGGTGGTAGTCATAGCGCTTGCCCGGAGCACCATCGATCGAAAGCGCCAACTGCGCCTGTAGCATTGTTTCCAGCGGGACAACCACAGTTGCTCCGGCAACCGCGGCCACGCCCTCGGGCAATTTTTCCAGAGTAATTTCCGCGATCGGCTGGCCTTGCTCGCCGGTCAGGATCTGACGCATCGCGCAGGGGTCTTCGTCGGCATCGGTCTTGATGCACAGGATCGCCCAGTCGCCTTTTTCTTCCTTGACGTATTGTTCGCCGTTACGCGGACCGGTTTCACCCAGGTCCAGATCGTTGCCGATCTGAGTTTGCGAGGTCTGGGGTTGCTGTTCGGTTTCCTGCGTCGTTTCCTGAGCGTATGCGACTCCGCACCACAACGAAGCGGTCACCAGGCTGACTGAAAGGGTGTTCTTGATCATGATTGCCTCGGTCTTATGTTGGACTTTTTCACTCGTCTATCACCCTTGTCCCACACTGTCAGGGGCTAAGGTGGGTCATTTCAACATGTGAACGGTTTTTCGCCGGGTTATCGGAAATCTAGCGCTACGGCAAAAAGAACAAAGGGAGCCGGTGGAGCGGCTCCCTTCTAATAATTTTCTCCCCGTCGGACTGGCCGACTTATTTATGCGCAGACGTTACGAAAGGCGGGGGCATCGGTCAACTGAAAACCTGAAAATTTAATGTAACGGCCATGATTTGTGAAAAAAACCGCGCCCAAGGGCGCGGTCAGTCGACAGGGAGGAAATATGCCGCCCCGTAACCTTAGCCACGAAGGCAGCAATTAGACTTTCGCAGTTAAAGGTTAACTTTGTATGCTGGCCGCAGATCGGTGGAAATAAGGCCTTACATTCATGGACCAAAACATATTCTTGGGCGGCGGTGGCAACGACTACGGCCAGCCGCAGTCGCTGACGCTGAAATATGCCAACCGTCACGGCATGATCGCGGGGGCGACCGGAACAGGTAAAACGGTGACACTGCAAATTCTGGCCGAGGGGTTTTCCCAGGCCGGTGTTCCGGTATTCCTGTCTGACGTCAAAGGGGACCTGTCCGGTCTGGCCAAGGCGGGGAGCGAAAGCCACAAGCTTCACCAAGCGTTTCAGGATCGCGCCCAGCGGATCGGCTTTACCGATTACGCGTATGGCGCGTGCCCGGTCACGTTCTGGGATTTGTTCGGGCAACAGGGACATCCCGTTCGTACAACAGTAACCGAGATGGGACCTCTGCTGCTGTCGCGCCTGATGGATCTGAGCGAAGCACAAGAGGGCATTCTGAACATCGCGTTTCGAGTGGCGGATGAAGAAGGGCTACCGCTGCTGGACCTCAAGGACCTTCAGTCGCTGCTGGTCTGGATTGGGGAGAATAGGGCTCAGTTGTCTTTGCGCTATGGCAATGTCTCAACCGCTTCGATCGGGGCCATTCAACGCCGCCTGCTGGTTCTGGAAAATCAGGGCGGCACCAAACTGTTTGGTGAACCCGCGCTGGAATTGGCCGATCTGATGCGCCTGGATGAAAACGGGCAGGGCGTCGTGAATATCCTTGCTGCCGACAAACTGATGGGGTCACCGCGTCTGTACGCAACATTCCTGCTGTGGCTGCTAAGCGAGCTGTTCGAAGAACTGCCCGAAGTTGGCGACCCGGACAAACCCAAACTGGTGTTCTTCTTCGACGAGGCGCATTTGCTGTTCGACGATGCGCCCAAGGTTCTGGTGGACAAGGTCGAGCAGGTCGCACGCCTCATTCGCTCAAAAGGTGTGGGTGTCTATTTTATCTCGCAGAATCCGGCGGACGTTCCGGAAGACATTCTGGGACAACTTGGTAACCGGGTGCAGCATGCTTTGCGTGCATTCACGGCGCGGGATCGTAAGAACCTGCGACTTGCGGCAGAAACCTATCGTGAAAACCCGGCCTTCGATACCGAAGAGGCGATCCGTGAGGTTGGTGTCGGTGAGGCCGTGACCTCGATGCTTCAGAAAAAAGGCGTGCCTGGGATCGTCGAACGCACTCTGATCCGCCCACCCGGGTCGCAACTAGGACCAATCACCAAAGCCGAGCGGAAGGCGCTGATCGATGCCTCAGCGATGAACGTGAAATACGGGCAATTAAAGGACCGGAAATCGGCTTTTGAAATCCTTCAGTCCCGCGCAGATGCAGCAGCGCAAGCAGCGGCCGAGGCCGAGGAACAGTTGGAAACCCAATCCACGGCCGAGCGTGAATTTGCGACAGCGAGACGCTATTCCGGCAGCCGGGTTGGGCGGTCATCCTCTCGCGTGATGCGCAAGAAAGACACGTTCGCAACCGCTATGAGCGAGGCCGTGATAAAGGAACTAAAAGGAACAACCGGACGCCGCATTGTGCGCGGCATTCTGGGCGGTTTGTTCAAAGCCAGATAAGGGTAGTAGTGCCGGGCAGGAACCTTCTGCCCGGCGCACGTATTTTATTTCAGACGGCGCTGGCCTTCTTGTTTGCAATAGGCGTCCGCTTCGGAGACCGACATTTTGGTGGCCGGGAAGTTGGTCGCCCGATCCCAGATCACACGGTCTGGACGGTATAGTTGGCAAGTAACTTCACCCTTAGGTGTCTGCACCTTTACCGGGGCCGTTTCCAATTCTTCCGGCGACGGGATACATCCAGCCAGCATGGCGAACAGCGGGACGATAAGGGCTATTTTAGTGAAGGAAGTATTCATGTGCACTCTTTTTAAACTCGAAGGTTTCCCGAATGATCGCGGGCCAAGCATCAATTTAGCGTAAATACTGGCCAAAAAGAGGGCTGGATCAAGGCGGTACTGGGATTCGTCTAATCCGTATACCGTAAAAAATCAAGAAACCGCACCAGTCTGTTGGCGCGGTTTCAAGAATTGATGGATTGTGAACTTACTTTTCCGGAATCAAACCCCTTGGACTGAACCTGAGAACAATCAGCAGGACTAGGCCCATGGTGAACAACCGCATATGCGCCGCGCTGTCGATCAAATGAGATTTGAGCGCGCTGCCATCTGGCATACTCGATGTTATCAGGCTCATGAACCACAACCCCATTGGTTCGACCTGAACCCACAGGAACCAGATCAGGAATGCGCCCAGAACGGCACCAAAATTGTTGCCCGAACCGCCCACGATGACCATCACCCAGACAAGGAACGTAAACCGCAGCGGATTGTATGTGCCCGGCGTAAGTTGCCCGTCCAGAGTTGTCATCATCGCACCAGCGATGCCGCAGATGGCCGAGCCTAGTACGAAGATCTGCAGGTGGCGGCGGGTGACATCCTTGCCCATAGCCTCTGCCGCGACCTCATTGTCGCGGATGGCGCGCATCATACGGCCCCACGGGCTTTTCAACGCCATTTGGGCCATCCACAGCAAAGCAAGCAGAACGATCATGAACAGCAGCGAATAGCCCAGTTTGACCGACAGCGTCGATGCGATGACGGGGTCCAACCCGAACCAATCGGCGCGCGCGACAAAGCTGGGATCGTTCTGCAGGTCGACCTCGTAACCCACCACGGGGGCAGGGCGCGGGATGCCGTAGACATTCTTGACGCCCCGGGCCAGCCAGTCTTCGTTCTTCATGATCGCAATGATGATCTCGGCTATGCCAAGCGTTGCAATTGCCAGGTAGTCCGAGCGGAGACCCAGCGCCGTTTTTCCGATCAGCCACGCCGCACCAGCAGCCAACAGACCGCCCGCAGGCCAAGCCACAAGAACTGGCAGGTTCAAACCGCCGAGGTTGCCGGCAACTGCCGGATCGATTGCTTCAACACCAGCCACGCTAGGGTCAAATACGGCACGGTAGATAAAGAACCCTACAATAAGAATGGCGAAAATCGTCAAGGTTTGGGCACGGCCTTTGGGCATCCGAGTCGCCACCAGCACAGCCGCCACAACAGTCGCAGCCCCCAAAAGCAAGGAAAGAACGATGCCGTACCCGCCCGAAGACCACGCACCGGGGGTTGGAGCGGTCGATACCAACACAACAGCCAAACCACCCAGCGCCACAAAGCCCATGACGCCGACATTAAAGAGGCCAGCAAATCCCCACTGCAGGTTCACCCCAATCGCCATGATGGCAGAGATCAACCCCATGTTCAGGATCAGGATTGCGGAGTTCCAGCTTTGTGTGAAACCGGTCAGCAGGATCAAGCCGCCAACGACAACAAAAAGCAGCGTGTTTTTGACAGACTCGGTCATACTGCTTTCCCTTTAAACAGGCCGGTAGGCTTGAACAGAAGCACGATCAGCAAGATGGCAAAGCTGACGGCGAATTTGTAATCGGTGGATAGGAATTGCACTAGTCCTGAAGGCGCCAGACTTTCTGGCGCGACGTAAGTCAGCACCTTTTTCCACGCATAAGTTACGGTGACCTCGGAAAACGCGATAATGAACCCGCCCGCGATGGCGCCCAGCGGATTGCCCAGGCCGCCGACAATGGCCGAAGCGAAGATCGGAAGCAGAAGTTGGAAATAGACAAACGGCTTAAAGCTTTTATCCAACCCATAGAGAACACCAGCTGTGGTCGCCAATGCTGCCACGATAATCCAGGTGATCATCACAACGCGCTCGGGGTTGATACCCGAGAGTAGCGCCAGATCCTCGTTATCGGAATAGGCCCGCATCGACTTGCCCGTGCGGGTCTTGTTGAGAAACCAGAACAACAGCGCCACCGCAATAACGGCAACTACCAGAGTGATGCCCTGAGAGGTCTTGATCGCAAGCCCTTCACGCAATCCGGTCATCGCCTTGAAATCACGGGCGGATATGATGAACCGCGCGCCGTCCGAAAACCTTTGGTCATCCGGCCCGATGATAAAGCGAACAAGTCCGTTCATGATGAACATGACACCCATCGAGACGATCACAAGGATCACTGGTTTGGCTTTTTGTTCCCGGTAGAACCGATAGACCAACCGATCGGTCACCAGAACAAGTACGATACAGCCAAGAATGGCAAAGGGCAGGGCCAGCAGCGCGGTTGGTAGCGGGCCAAAACTCACTCCGGCGGCTTGAAGGCCCCAGGTGACCAGCACGGCAATCATCGCGCCAAAGGCCATCGTGTCGCCATGGGCAAAATTCGAAAACCGCAGGATGCCGTAGATAAGCGTGACCCCCAGCGCGCCAAGCGCCAATTGGCTGCCGTAAGCAACCGCTGGCACGATGACAAAGTTTGCCAGCGCGACTAACGCATTCAATAAGTCCATTTGATCGTCTCGTTCTTTCGGGTGCAGCTTTATGGCATGCGTTTTGCCATTTGCACAATCATTCCCGCGTCTTTTCCGGCGTTAATTTGGGAAATATTCAACCCGAAAGCGACAAAATCGGCATTGCTCCGATTGCTGATGACAGCGGTGTTCTTTTTTTGCGTGTTCAGGCGAGACTGACCCGCCAGAACGGTTGTGGTTTGGACCCCAACGGGACGGATTGGATCAGTTGTCGTCAGCTGACCGTGCAGGTTCCACGCTCGTTTCGGCTGTTAGCACCCGTTGCCCGGATCGCGAGCGCACCGCTTTCGTCGATCGTGTAACCGACGCTGCCGCCATTGGTGATTTGCAGAAATTCATAAGAACCAAGCCCTTTGAAAACATGCAGCTCGGCCACATCGCCATCGACGCTCAACGTTCCTTTGGATCTGCCCTCAACACGTTTCAGCATGATCTTCTTGGGCGTTCCGGCAGGGGTACATTTGCCGGACTTGCAAATCTCTTCAATCTGACACTCGTAAACAAACTCAGCCCCCGGTGTATTCTGCGTTGTGGCCTGCGCGACAGCGGGCAGCAACAAGGCAGCAAGAGCGGCCAGATATTTCATATAAGCTCTCCTAAAAGGTGTTGGCCGACAGATCGGTCCATGTGTTGGTAAACCGGCCATTGAAGGGCGCGGTTTCGGTGCCTCACTAGGTGGGAAAAATGGCGAGAATTAATCCTTCCGGGGACAGAATTCTGAATGGTGAATTTTCCGGAAACCTGAGGCCACGGAAATTATGCATTGAAAACTCAGGAAATAATTCGATGACGGTTGGTTCGCTGACCGTTCCGGCGTAAAAATCCGCCTTATTCTGGACAGATTTAACGACCGGCGTTTTAACGTTTCCCAAATCCCTGCGTACCGACATTGAAACAACCAGATTCGAGGATGCTCGCAGTAACCAGCAATTTATGACGTCCGTCGCTACGTACTGCATCACGCAACCTCAAGATGAAGTGATCCGCTTGGGGCAACGCTTTGATCTCGCCGGGATATCCCTAGCTTTCCAGAGCGGCTCGCCAGTAATTGCGAGGCCCAACTTACGGAATACGGATCACGCCATGGCGCAGACCCAGCGGGTCCGGGAACAGAAAGGCAAGAAATGAAAAACGCGGCGATTTTGTTTTTGGGATTGGCAGTGCCCGGTATTGCGGCGGCGCAAAACGATCCTCTGAACGGCGAGGACTTTGTGGTCAACTGCGTCTCGGACAGCACGGGCAACGCGGTGACGCTGGCGCGGTCAGGGGCCACGGACAAAGGGTTCATCGTTACCGATGAGATTAAAGGTGAAGCGACAATCATCGGCGGGCTGAACTCACTGACGTTTCTGCACATCATGGACAAGGACGTGATTACCTTTGTCGTGGATTTCGAGAACCTGAATTATGACATGTCGATAAAGGGCCCGCATGCCGCGCAGGACTTTGGGTCTTGTGGGGATCCAATTGGGTAAATGAAGTTAGACATCTGGCCAGTGAAAACGGGGGTGGGAAAAGAAACCCCTGTTTTCTCGGCGCTGCAATTTCAATGAAAGTTAGCGATGCTAACCCTACGCGTCGGAACTTGAATAGTCCCCTTAGACGGTTGAAGGAATAAGGACGAAGTTGAAGCGCGCCACATAGTTGTTGAGGTAGTTTACTTTAGTTTTTGCTCCATTTCACAGAAACCTTCGACAGTTCTTGTCACAAGCCCATCAGGGTCAACCAATGTTTCACTAATGATCGCTGTGCCGGGTTCGTAGCTGGGTTTGTCAGAATGAAACACTCCTTGGAACACATCAAGTCTAGGACTGCCAATACCTATGTCATAGGCAAAATTCGAGAGGATCGGATCAAGTGAAATCCGTAGGTGTGTCCAGTCACTTGTGGGTATTCTGCATCGTTTTCCTGCCAAACTAAGCGTTGGTCAGTTACGGAGAGTTTCACTACTCTGTGGTAGTCAAACGTGCATTTAAATGCAACTTCATGACCAGCTTGTAGAAGCTGACGTTCAGTGCTTTCGGCAAAAGCGAGTGAACCAGTCATTAGTACCAATGCCACAACGAGACGGCTGGCCAGGTGTATTCTCACCCGCCCAAGAAACTCTTCCGAACCTCTGGATCCGCCAGCAATTCCTTGCCCGTGCCAGTATAAGCATTCCGGCCTTGCACCAAAACATATCCCTTATCCGCAATCTCCAGCGCCTGACGGGCATTCTGCTCCACCATCAGGATCGGCAAGCCGGTGCGCGAAACTTCGATAATCCGGTCGAACAGCTCGTCCATCACGATGGGTGATACACCTGCGGTTGGTTCGTCCAGCATCAGCACCTTAGGCTGGGTCATCAGCGCGCGGCCGACGGCAACCTGCTGGCGTTGGCCGCCCGACAGCTCTCCAGCCGGCTGGTTGCGTTTGTCGCGCAGGATGGGGAAGAGGTCATAGACCTGCTCCATCGTCTGACTGATGTCATCGCGACGGATGAAAGCGCCCATCTCAAGGTTTTCTTCAACTGTCATCGAGGTGAAGATGTTTGAGGTTTGCGGCACAAAACCCATACCGCGGATTACGCGGTCCTGCGGGGTGAGGTTGGTGATATCCTCTCCATCCAGCCGCACCGCGCCCGAGCGGACATCCAGCATGCCGAACACAGCTTTCATAGCCGTAGATTTTCCGGCTCCGTTCGGGCCGACGATGACAGCGATCTCGCCCTTGTCGACGGCGATAGTGCAGTCGTGCAGGATGTCGGGGCCTTTGCCGTAACCGCCGGTCATGGTGTCGCCGATCAGAAAGGGGCCGCCCTCTACCTTATGCGTTTCGCCGCTTTTCGTATGCGCCGGCGTCATGGTGCCAACCCCGTGGGTATTGGCGATCGAGGCATCCTTGTTGCCGTGATCGTCCTGATAGGGATTGTCGATTTTGCCAGCGGTCATGTTTGGGCCTCCAGCTTGTCTTTGTTCTTGAGGCCGGTCCCCAGATAGGCTTCGATCACGTGCTCATTGGCCTTGATCTCGTCCAGAGTTCCCTCGGCCAGCACCTTACCCTCGGCCATGCAGATGACCGGGTCGCAAATCTTACCGATGAAATCCATGTCGTGCTCGATGACGACAAAGGTATAGCCGCGTTCCTTGTTCAGGCGCAGAATTGTGTCGGCGATGGTCATGAGAAGGGTGCGGTTCACACCCGCGCCGACCTCGTCCAGAAACACGATCTTGGCGTCGACCATCATGGTGCGGCCGAGTTCCAGCAGCTTCTTCTGACCGCCCGAGACCTGACCCGCCTTGTGGTCGGCCAGATGTTCGATCGTCAGAAACTCAAGAACCTCATCGGCCTTGGCCTTCAGGGCTCGTTCTTCGTCGGCAATGCGCTTGCGACCAAACCAGGTGTTCCACAGGGATTCACCTGATTGCGTGCCGGGCACCATCATAAGATTCTCGCGGCAGGACATCGAAGAGAATTCGTGCGCGATCTGGAAGGTGCGCAGCAGACCCTTGTGAAACAAGTCATGCGGAGGCAGGCCGGTGATCTCTTCGCCGTCCATGAACACTCTGCCGCTGGTCGGCGGCAGAACGCCCGCGATCACATTGAACAGAGTGGTCTTTCCCGCCCCGTTTGGCCCGATCAGGCCGGTGATTGACCCCTTTTGGATTTCCAGCGACGCCCCATCCACCGCGTGAAACCCGCCGAAATGCTTGTGCACGTCCTCGACGACGATCATCTTTTCCCCTAGCCACCCTTGTCGGTGTTTCTGCTTCCTCGACCCCAAAAGGTGAGGTGCGGCCTTTTTTCATTGAAGCAGCCCGGACACAAGGCCCGGGCTGCTTGATTTTATGACGTTTAAGACCGGATCAACGGAAGTTGACGGTCTTGTTTTCGCCGTCGGTTACTTCGATCTCGCGATAAGAACCCGCGCTTTCACCGGGGCCGATCAGCTCAACGCCCGATGCGCCGACATAGTCGATGTCCTGACCAGCGGCGAGAAGCTCCAGACCTTTGGCCAGTTCACCCGGATAGATCTTCTCACCCGGGGCGTTGGCGACATCCAAGATCTTGGCGCCGTATTCAGCCGGGTTAGTGGAACCTGCCGCCTGCATGGCCAGCATAAACAGCGCGGCAGCGTCATAGGATTCAGGCGAATAGGGCGACGAACCGTCAAAGCCTGCGGCTTCGGCCATCGCAAAGTACTTTTCAGCACCTTCACCGCCCGAACCGGCGATCTGCCCGAACGAGCCGTTCAGGTCGGGACCGACGTTGGAAGGCAGCGAGTCACCGATCATGCCGCCCGGCAGACCGAATGTGTCGAACGCACCGCTGTCCAGCGAGGACTGGATGATGCCCAGACCGCCCTGGTCCAGATAGCCTGCAACAACCAGAATGTCGCCACCGGCCGACGCCAGCGCACCAACTTCAGCCGAGTAGTCAGCCTTGCCGTCTTCGTGCGCGGCAACGATGGTCACTTCACCACCGGCTGCTTCGAACGAGGATTGGATCGCGTCTGCCAGACCCTTGCCGTAGTCGTTGTTGGTGTAGGTCAGGGCGATCGAGTTGATGCCGCGATCCTTCAGGATGTCGGCCATCACTTCGCCTTCACGTGCATCCGACGGGGCGGTGCGGAAGAACAGACCATTGTCTTCCATGGTCGACAGACCCGGCGACGTTGCCGACGGGGAGATCATGACCATACCGTTCGGGATTGCAACGTTTTGCAGGATCGCGCCGGTCACACCCGAGCAGTCGCCGCCGACAATACCGGCAACGCCGTCCGCGATCATGCGTTCGCCGTTTGATGTCGCCAGACCGTTGTCGATACAGCCGGTGTCAGCGCGCGACGCGGTGACCTTTGAGCCGTCCAGCAGTTTGCCGGATTCGGTGACTTCGGCCATCGCCATTTCGGCGCCTGAACCCATTGCCGGTGCCAGCGATTCAATCGGGCCGGTAAAGCCGAAAAGAACGCCCAAAGTGACATTTTCTGCCAGTGCCGGACCGGCCAGCAAAGCGGATGCTGCAGTTGCAGTAAGCAGCTTTTTCATATGGTTACTCCCTAATTGGAACGTATTCGTTCTGGGCAAGACCCTAGGCAAGCTGTCTGGAAAAGAAAAGTCCTAACGCAAATGTGTTTTTACCAGGAATAAACCTATTTGTTTTGATGAGTTTGTCACGTTTTGCCAGAGTTGGAGATTCTCATGTTTAGGGCTGCCGCGATTCTGGTCCTGTCGGTTTTTGCTGGCCCTATCAGCGCCGATACCCTTCAAACCTCTGCCGGGACGGTTCAGGTCAGGGCGATGGTCACCGGGCTGGATGCACCTTGGGCCATCGGGTTATTGCCCGGGGGCGGTACATTGGTGACCGAACGGGACGGCGAACTTTTGTTTGTCTCGCAAGGCAAGGTCAAACGCATTGCTGGGGTGCCCAAGGTGGCTGCGAACGGGCAGGGAGGGTTGCTCGATATCACCGTGGCAAGGGATTTTGCACAGTCTCGCGAGGTGTTCCTCACCTTCTCCAAACCCCAAAGTGGCGGGGCGGGAACGGCGGTGGCCGTGGCGCGCCTTTCGGAAAACGGGGGCCGTTTGGACAACGTGCGGATCATTTTCGAAGCGGTACCCGGAGGTTCGACCGGCCGACACTTTGGTTCGCGCGTGATCGAGGCGCAGGACGGAACGCTGTTCGTGACAATAGGCGATCGCGGCGACCGCCCGTCAGCGCAGGACAGGTCAAACCACATGGGGACCGTCATTCGTATCAATCGGGATGGTTCGGTGCCCGCCGACAATCCTTTTGTCGGGCAAGCCGGTATTCGACCCGAGATTTGGTCATTTGGTCATCGCAACCCGCAGGGCGCTGGGTTGGACAGGCAAGGACGCTTGTGGATTTCAGAGCATGGCGCGCAGGGCGGGGATGAAGTGAACCTGATCCAACCGGGGCGGAATTTCGGCTGGCCAGTGATCTCCTATGGCGTTCATTACTCGGGGCAAAAGATCGGAGAAGGGACCTCGAAACCCGGTATGGAACAGCCTGAATACTATTGGGATCCGTCCATCGCCCCGTCCGGTTTTCTGGTCTATTCCGGCAAACTATGGCCAGAGTGGCGGGGCGATATCTTTGTCGGTTCGCTCAAATTCGACTACATCGCACGGCTGGAAGGTTCTCCCCTGCGTGAGGTCGAGCAAATCAAAGACTCTGAAACCGAGCGTGTACGCGACATTGTCGAAGCCCCGGATGGGGCGATCTGGTTCATTTCGGTGGGACAGGGAGCCATCTATCGCATGACCCCCAAATAGGCGCGGATCAGACCGAAAGCCGCCCGCTTTGAGCACCACGCTCTCGGTAAGGCGTTGTGTTGTAATGGGCGCGGTAGCATTTTGAGAAATGGCTGGGCGAGGCAAAGCCGCAAGCCAGAGCCACGTTGATCACGCTCATATCCGTCTGCATCAGCAGGTTGCGCGCTTTGTGCAGGCGCAGCTCCATATAGTATCGCTTGGGCGAGCGGCTGAGGTAACGACGGAACAGGCGTTCCAGCTGACGCGTGGACATGCCGACATCCTTGGCCAGAATCGAAGGCGAGATTGGCTCTTCGATGTTCTTTTCCATCATCAGGATGACCTGGCTCAACTTAGGATGACGCACACCAATTCGGGTTGGCGTCGACAGGCGCTGTGTGTCCTGATCGGTACGGATCGAGGAATAGATCATCTGGTCCGCCACGGCGTTCGCAAGATCCTCACCATAATCATCCGCAATGATCTTGAGCATCAGGTCGATTGAGGACGTGCCGCCCGCAGTCGTCATCCGGTTTCCGTCGATCTGAAACACTGATTTGGTCAGTTCAACTTCGTCGAACTCTTCGATAAAGCTGTCCGAGTTTTCCCAGTGGATCGTTGCGCGTTTACCGTCCAGCAATCCGGCCTTGGCCAACGTAAAGGCTGCTGTGCACAGACCGCCGATGCGCAAACCGCGCCGCGCTTCACGGCGGACCCAGTTCAGCACTTTCTTTGTTGTCGCCAGTTGCACGTCGACGCCGCCGCAGATCAAGACCACGTCATCGCGTTGCAGTTCGACCAAGTCGGTTTCAACGTTAAAGGTGGTTCCGGCAGAACAGCTGACCGTATCACCACCTTCACCAGCCAGGGTCCATGTGTAGAGTTCTTTGTCTGCCATGCGGTTGGCAATCCGCAGACTGTCCAGTGCCGAGGCAAAAGACAGCAGGGAAAACTTGTCCAAAAGGACAAATACGAAATGCCGAGGATTGGCCTCAGCGCCTTCCACTGTGACAACTTGGCGTTGCTCTTGCATGGCTTGGTGTCCTTGATTCGGCGCGTTGTTACGTCGCGTCCGGCGTCATTGTTGCCAGCCACCATGATCAAAGCTTGTTTCCCCCGTCAAGAGGCGCAAAAGGGATATGGTCAGTCTTCAATGCATTTTGTATAGAGACGACCTGACTACTTCAGCGGAGATCAAAGCTATGACCGAATGGCAAAAAACGAACTGGCGCAACAAGCCCCGGGTTCAGATGCCAGACTATATCGATGCGGCCGCGCTGGCCAAAGTCGAGGCTCAGCTTTCTCAGTATCCCCCGCTGGTCTTTGCTGGCGAAGCACGGCGTCTCAAGCAACATCTGGGTGCGGCCGGTCGCGGTGAGGCTTTCCTGTTGCAGGGCGGGGATTGTGCTGAAAGCTTTGAACAATTCAGCGCGGATGCAATTCGTGACACCTTTAAGGTGATGCTGCAGATGGCGATGGTACTGACCTATGGTGCCAAGGTGCCCGTGGTCAAAGTGGGCCGCATGGCGGGCCAGTTTGCCAAGCCGCGCAGTGCACCAACCGAGGTTTTGGACGGTGTTGAGCTGCCCAGCTACCGTGGTGACATCATCAACGAACTGGCTTTCACACCCGAAGCCCGCATCCCGAATCCCAGCAAGATGCTGCAGGCCTACACGCAAGCTGCAGCTACCTTGAACCTGTTGCGTGCATTCTCGACCGGCGGATTCGCCGATATGAGCATGGTGCATTCGTGGACATTGGGCTTCACGGATGAACAGGATGTTCAGAAATACTCGGAAATTGCGGACCGCATTCAAGACACGATCGACTTCATGGATGCCGCCGGGATCACAGCGGACACTACGCATGAGTTCTCAACCGTGGAGTTTTACACCAGCCACGAAAGCTTGCTGCTGGAATACGAAGAGGCACTGACCCGTCTCGATTCGACGTCTGGCAACTGGTTGGCAGGATCCGGTCACATGATCTGGATCGGCGACCGTACGCGTCAGCCGGACGGTGCGCATGTCGAATTCTGCAGCGGTGTTCTGAACCCGATTGGTCTGAAATGTGGCCCGACCACGTCAGCCGAGGACCTCAAGGTTCTGATGGCCAAGCTGAATCCGGAAAACGAAGAGGGTCGCCTGACCCTGATCGCACGGTTTGGCGCAGGCAAGGCAGGTGAACACCTGCCGCGTCTGGTCAAGGCGGTTAAGGAAGAGGGCGCCAAGGTGACCTGGGTCTGCGACCCAATGCATGGCAACACGATCAAGTCGGCAACCGGGTACAAAACCCGTCCGTTCGACTCGGTCCTGCGTGAGGTACGCGACTTCTTTGGCGTTCATCAGGCCGAGGGCACGGTTCCCGGCGGTGTGCATTTCGAGATGACCGGTCTGGACGTCACCGAATGCACTGGTGGCGTGCGCGCGGTGACCGAAGAGGACCTGTCAGATCGTTACCACACGGCATGCGACCCACGCCTGAACGCATCGCAGTCCTTGGAACTGGCATTCCTTGTCGCAGAAGAGCTGACCAACCTGCGCCGCGACCGCAAGAACCGCGCAGCCGGTTAAAGGTATTGAAAATCAACGGAAAAGGCGTGCTGCATGGGCCCGCCTTTTTTTGTTTGCGACTTAGTCGTCGCGCGAAACAACCAGCCTCAGATGGGCGCCGGGACGATCAAATCTCTGCTGATCTTCAGCGAAGCCCGTCTCAACCGTTTCCGACGGTTGTTGAGGAACCTGCACATCCGACACCGGGCGTAGATTGGTTTCTGAGATTGTGAACCGTCGGGGTGTTGCACCGATAACGCCGTCGCTGACCGTTACGCCCAGAATGCGGCTGACATCACCTAGATCACTTTTCAGCGGCAATAGAAGCATGCGGGCATGTAATTGAACACGCCCCAACCGGCCCGATGAACCCAGGGTCAGATTGGCGATAGCTGGCTGTGCGAATACCTGCTCCGATACGGTTTTGATCTGGTCTCGCGCGCCGGGTTCAAAGAAGGAGGTCAGCGGCATGCCGCGCACTTCCATCCCGGCCAGTTGGTTCAGATGCCTCCCAGCCAGACGGAACCGGGTAAGCCCGGGGGCGATGCGTTCCAGAACGAAAGTGTATTCCAAAATGTTCTCAAGCCCGCGCGGGTCGATTTGCGACCGCATGGGAACCCCGTCACCTGTCAGAAGCGCCGTCCAATACGCCTCGGCCTGCCGGATGGGCGAAAGGCTGCGCCCGCTGTCAAAACGATCCATAGAGACGATCTTTCCAAAACTTGACCCGAAACCGTTCCCGAAAAAGGTCTTCATCATTATCACCCTGGCGCCTATCGACCGTCATTTTCTTAAAATGCGAACTACTGGGGCCTCTACCCGAGACCGGTGTTCGCAGGTGTAAGACTGACGCAGGTTGATTCAATTTTGGAGCAAATCTTTAACGAATGGTTAACAACTGGCGGGCAAAGGCAGAGTCAGCAAACTCTTGCCCTGTGCGCGCAGTTCGCATTAGGTGCGCCCAGCAAACTGAAAACGGGCAGTTATGGAAAGGGCAGGCATGATAAAATCCATGACGGGTTTCGCCTCGGGCAAAGGGGCGTTTGGGCCGCATAGCTGGACGTGGGAGTTGCGCAGCGTGAACGGCAAGGGGCTGGACATGCGCCTGCGTGTTCCTGATTGGTTGACCGGGCTTGAGGCTGCGTTGCGCGCCGCCCTGTCAAAAAAACTAAGCCGGGGCAATGTGACATTGTCCTTGCGCCTCAGCCGAGATGAGACGCAGGCAGACCTGGTCCTGAACGAAGCTGCGATGGTTGCCGTTCTTGAGGCTGTGGTGCGAACGCAGGAAATGGCCATTGCGCGGGACGTAACCCTTGGGCCCTCGACGGCCGCTGATCTGGTCTCGCTAAAGGGTATGTTGGATGCGGGCAGTGATGGGGATGATCCCGGCCCGTTGGTTGGCCAATTGACGACAGAGTTCAGTGACCTTTTGAGTGAATTCATAGAAATGCGCCAGTCTGAGGGGCGGGCGCTGGCAACTGTTCTGGATGATCAACTAGGCCAGGTTGCTTCATTGACGGTCCAGGCGGCAGAGCTGGCAGAGCAGCGCAAGGACAAGATGGCCGAGGCGCTGCGGGATAATCTGGCGCGGGTAATGGACAACGCACAGGGGGCTGATCCGGACCGCGTTGCTCAGGAACTGGCGCTGATTGCCGTCAAGGCGGACATCACCGAAGAGATTGATCGCCTGAAAGCGCATGTCGTGGCAGCCCGCGATCTGCTGGCGCAGGACGCGGCGGTCGGGCGCAAGCTGGATTTCCTGATGCAGGAGTTCAACCGCGAGGCCAATACCTTGTGCTCAAAGGCGCAAAGCGCGGAATTGACAGCGGTAGGCCTTGAGTTGAAGGCCGTAATAGATCAGATGCGCGAGCAAGTGCAGAACGTAGAATAACCACAGGAGCGCCCAAATGGCGGATCGACGCGGCCTATTAATCATTCTGTCCTCGCCTTCGGGGGCCGGTAAATCGACCCTGGCTAAACGGCTGATGCAGTGGGATTCTGAGCTTGAGTTTTCGGTCTCGGCCACCACCCGCGCACCACGCCCGGGTGAGGAAGACGGGCGCGAGTATTACTTCCTGAGTGAAGATGCGTTCCGGCAGCAGGTGTCCGAGGGACAAATGCTGGAACACGCGCACGTGTTCGGCAATTTCTACGGTTCACCTGCGGGTCCGGTACGCGAGTCCATTAACGGCGGCAAAGACGTACTGTTTGACGTGGACTGGCAAGGTGAGGTGCAAATCCGAAATTCGGACTTGGGCAAGCACGCTTTGTCGATCTTTATCCTGCCGCCGTCGATCCCTGAGCTGCGCCGCAGGCTGGAAAGCCGCGGTCAGGACAGTGAAGACGTGATCGCAAAACGAATGCTGAAAAGTTGGGATGAGATCAGCCACTGGGGCTATTATGACTATGTTCTGATCAATGACGATCTGGATGCTACCGAAGAGAAGCTGAAAACCATCGTCAGCGCCGAACGCATGCGCCGCATTCAGCAGCCCAGCCTACAGAACCATGTCCGCACGCTGCAAAACGAATTTGAGGGCTTGGCATGACCATTTACGCTTTGGGTGACCACGTGCCGCAAATCCACGAAGACACCTGGGTAGCGCCGGACGCCAACCTGATTGGGAAAGTCGTTCTGGAGCAGGGTGCCTCGGTCTGGTTCGGCTGCACCATCCGCGCCGACCACGAAGAGATCCGCGTGGGCGAGGGCAGCAACGTCCAGGAAAACTGCGTCATGCATATCGACGCCGGGTATCCGCTGACCATTGGTAAGAACTGCACCATCGGACACAAGGTCATGCTGCATGGCTGCACGATTGGGGAAAACACGCTGATCGGAATGGGCGCGATTGTTCTGAACGGGGCGAAGATCGGGAAAAACTGTCTGATTGGTGCCGGCGCCCTGATTACGGAAGGCAAAGAGATACCCGATAACTCTCTGGTCATGGGGTCGCCGGGCAAAGTTGTGCGGGAACTGGATGCGGCGGCAGCGCAAAAAATCACCTTCAGTGCGCTGCATTATCAGCAGAACATGCGCCAGTTTCGCAAAACTTTGAAACCTGTGTCCTAGGTTGATTCCAAACGCATCAAGAGTGACGGAAATGCCAAACGACCTGCTTGCTGAAATTGTGTCAGCCATACCGATGCCCACGCTTATGGTTGATCAGACCGAGCGCATCATAGCGGCCAACACCGAAGCCAAAACCATGCTGGGTCAGAACATCGAAGGCCGTCATTTCGCGACGATCCTTCGGCAGCCACAAGTTATCGACGCGATAGAGCAGAGCCTGCGCAGCAAGGGCTCGTCCAAAACGCGCCATTTGTCCAATGATGGTGCCCAGGACACCACTTTCGAAGTGCAATGCCGTTACATGAACGGTGTGGGCGCGGTGGAGGGCGGTGCCGTGATGGTCGTTTTCCAGGATGTTACGCATCTGGAACAGGCCGGACAAATGAGACGCGACTTCGTGGCAAATGTCAGCCACGAACTGCGTACGCCTCTGACTGCTCTGATGGGATTCATAGAAACATTGCGTGGTCCAGCGCGAGACGATGCAGCCGCCCGTGAGCGGTTTCTGCAGATCATGACCGACGAAGCCAATCGGATGAACCGGCTGGTCGGCGATCTGCTATCTTTGAACCGGGTCGAGAGCGAAGAGCGGGTTCGCCCCAGGGAGCAGCTTGATCTGACGGGCCTGCTGCAATCTACGCTGACAACGCTGCGTCCCCTGGCCGAGGCTGCAAATGTGGACCTGACACTGGATACGTCTTCGGGACCAATCTCGGTGACGGGAGACAGCGACCAACTGCGCCAAGTGTTCACGAACCTGATCGAGAACGCCATCAAATATGGTGGCAGCGGCGGCAGTGTAGATGTGCGCATTCAGGCATCCGAGCGCGACACCGCCATGCGCGGCCCTGCGGTTCGGGTACAGATCGCAGACAAAGGCCCAGGCATTGATGCCGTTCATCTGCCGCGCCTGACTGAGCGATTCTATCGCGCCGACAGTCACAGATCCCGCGAGTTGGGCGGTACAGGGCTGGGCCTTGCGATTGTAAAACACATTGTAAACCGCCACAGGGGGCGGTTGCGGGTCGAAAGCGACCTGGG
Source organism: Ruegeria sp. CDSA033 (assembly GCF_059612305.1). Classification (NCBI taxonomy): domain Bacteria; kingdom Pseudomonadati; phylum Pseudomonadota; class Alphaproteobacteria; order Rhodobacterales; family Roseobacteraceae; genus Ruegeria; species Ruegeria sp. CDSA033. The sequence continues at coordinate 274,289 of NZ_JBXWQI010000005.1, forward strand.
CAAAGGCTCTGTATTTACAGTGATTTTGCCGCGTTGATATTCTAGCTCTGACGCAGGTTGATTTCAGACGCGCGCGGTATTTCGCACCGTCCAGTTAAGAAAACTTAAGAAAATCGTTACGTGTCATAAAACCGTTACGTACTTGTCACAAAAGGCTTACGCACGGCTTTTAGGAGTTCGCGCAGATCATCATGGGGTGATCACAATTTTTCTTTTCAGGGAGACTGAAATGTCCTTTGTAAAACTGTCGGCTTCGGCGCTTACCATTGCTGCTGTATCGGCTACCGCGGCCGCCGCTCGTGATCAGGTTCAGGTTGCGGGTTCTTCAACCGTTCTGCCATATGCCTCGATCGTAGCAGAAGCCTTCGGTGAGAATTTTGACTTCCCGACACCGGTTGTTGAATCGGGTGGTTCCTCGGCAGGTCTGAAGCGTTTCTGTGAAGGTGTCGGCGAAAACACCATCGACGTTGCGAACGCATCGCGCCAGATCCGTGAAAAAGAAATCAAAGCCTGCGCTGAAAACGGCGTGACCGACATCATCGAAGTTCAGATCGGTTATGACGGCATCGTTTTCGCATCCGACATCAACGGCAACTCGTTCGAGTTCACGCCGGAAGACTGGTACAAAGCCCTGTCCGCACAGATCGTTGTCGACGGTGAGCTGGTCAACAACCCGAACAAAACCTGGGCCGACGTGAACCCCGCGTTCCCGGCGCAGCCTATCGCAGCCTTCATCCCGGGCACCAAGCACGGCACACGTGAAGTGTTCGAGGACAAAGTGATCCTGGCGGGTTGTGAGCATCTGGGCGACTTCGACGTCTACAAGGCGGCCAATGGCGACGACAAGAAAGCTGCCGAGAAAGCCTGTATCGCTCTGCGTACAGACGGCGTTTCGGTCGACATTGACGGTGACTACACTGAAACTCTGGCGCGCATCGACAGCAACAAAGACGGCATCGGCGTCTTTGGTCTGGCGTTCTACGAGAACAACACCGACAAGCTGCAAGTCGCAACCATGTCTGACGTTGTTCCTTCGACCGAGTCGATTGCAACCGGCGAATATCCGGTTTCGCGTCCGCTGTTCTTCTACGTGAAGAAAGCCCATATCGGCGTGATCCCCGGCCTGAAAGAATACGCTGAGTTCTTCGTCGCTGACGAGATCGCAGGTCCTGACGGTCCGCTGGCAGAATACGGCCTGGTATCCGACCCTGAACTGGTCAATGTACAGGAAGCGGTTGCCAACGAAACCACGCTGGGCAGCGGTTCCTAATCACACATACGAACGGAACCGGGGCGGTTTTCCACGCCCCGGTTCTTTTTGACTCCATCTCTGCCATCCCCACGGAGTTCTCATGGCGTTATCCTGGCTGTTGCTTATCCTGCTTGCGCTGGCAGTGATCGGATTTTTTGCGGGTCGGTCCCGCGCTCTGGCAAGTGCGGGTGGTAACGTCCGCGATTTGCATTCTTTACCGTCTTACTACGGTTACAACGTTGCGTTGACGGCTCTGGTTCCCGCAGTAGGGGTGCTGATCGTCTGGCTTCTTGCCCAGCCGATGATCGTAAACAGCACGGTATCCAGCCTCATTCCTGATCAGGCAGTGCCCGAAGGGTCGGAGCGTGGCCTGATCATGAGTGAAGTGCGCCGCGTCGCATACGGCCTGGACGGCGCTGTCGCCAGCGGTGCGATGACCGAAACTCAAGCCCGAAACGGCAATGCGGATATTGAAGCGCTGACAAAAACGCTGAAAGACGCAGGCCAGGTTCTGACTCAGGACATCACACAGCCGATTTTAGTCGCGGCACAAAAGTTCCGCAGCATGACGTCCACAGGGACAGTTGCGATGCAGATCGTGGTTTTGGCCTTGGCACTACTTGGGGCCGCCTTTGCTTATGTACGTACGCACAAGGAATTTAGGGCCCGCAACGTGGTAGAGCAGGGGGTTCTGGCCCTTCTATTGCTGGCCGCGTCAATCGCGATCCTGACAACCATCGGCATTGTTCTTTCGATGCTTTTTGAGACGATGAACTTCTTTCAGCTGCATTCGTGGAAAGACTTCTTCTTTGGCAGCACGTGGGCACCGAACTTCCGCGGTGGCAGTGAACTGTCGATCCTACCGCTGCTCTGGGGCACGCTGTACATTTCAGTGATCGCGCTGCTTGTGGCGGTCCCGATTGGACTGTTCGCCGCGATCTATCTGTCTGAATATGCCTCGGGCGTCACGCGGTCCATCGCCAAGCCGTTGTTGGAAATCCTCGCCGGTATTCCGACCATCGTTTACGGTCTGTTTGCTCTGCTGACCGTGGGTCCGGCGTTGGTGTCGATGTTCGGCGACGGTGGCATGCTGGGTGTGGGTTGGATGGCCAGCTCGAATGCGGTTCTGACTGCCGGGTTGGTTATGGGGATTATGCTGATCCCGTTTGTCTCGTCACTGTCGGACGACATTATCAACGCGGTGCCACAAACCATGCGCGACGGCTCGCTGGGTCTGGGTGCGACGCATTCGGAAACCGTGCGCAACGTGATCCTACCGGCCGCGCTGCCTGGTATTGTCGGCGCGATCCTTCTGGCCGCAAGCCGCGCCATTGGTGAAACGATGATTGTTGTGATGGCCGCCGGAGCGATCGCCAAATTCTCGGGCAACCCGTTCGAGGCGATGACAACCATCACCACGCGGATTGTCAGCCAGCTCACCGGCGATACCGATTTTGCCAGCCCCGAAACGCTGGTGGCCTTTGCGCTGGGTCTAACCCTGTTCATCATCACACTGGGGCTGAACATCTTCGCCCTCTACATCGTACGCAAATACCGGGAGCAGTACGAATGACCGATATTTCCCAAACGCCTGACGCTGCTCCGACCACGAAGCCCAAGGGTGGTTCGCTGTTCGAAAAGGACGCGCGCACCAAGCGGCGCAATGCGGCCGAAAGCCGGTTCAAAATGTACGGCATCGCCGCCATCGGGATCGGCTTGCTGATGCTAATTGTGCTGGTGACCAATATTGTCACAGCCGGAACTGGTGCCTTTCAGCAAAGCTTTCTTGAATTGAATGTCGAGCTTAAGGCCGACAAGCTGGACAAGAAGGGCAACCGGAACATCGAGGATATCAAGAAGGTTTCGACCTTTGGCTATGCCCCTCTGATCGCGTCTGCGCTGGAAAGCGAAGTCGAAAAGCTGGGCATCCAGACAGACTTGAAACCCAAGGAGATGGGCAAGATTCTGTCCAAGGCGGCGCAGGCCGAGTTGCGAAACTATGTCATCGCCAATCCCGATGAGATCGGCAAGACCGTCAGCTTCCGCTTTTTGGTCAACAGCCGTGTCGATGGCTACATGAAAGGCCGCGTAACCCGCGAGTCGATTGCCAACGACAAGAGTATCTCGGTCGAACAGTTGGATTTCGTGGATCAACTGCGCGATGCGGGTGTGCTGTACAAAGCCTTCAACCCGGATTTCATTTTCGGTGCGGATGCCTCTGATCAACGGCCCGAAGCGGCTGGGATCGGTGTCTCCATGCTGGGTTCATTGTTCATGATGTTGGTGGTTCTGGCCCTGGCCTTGCCCATCGGTGTGGCGGCTTCGATTTATCTTGAAGAGTTCGCACCGCAAAACCGGTTGACCGATATCATCGAGGTCAACATCTCGAACTTGGCTGCCGTTCCCTCCATCGTCTTCGGTATTCTGGGTCTGGCTGTGTTCATCAACTACATGCACCTCCCAACTTCCGCCCCGCTGGTGGGTGGCCTGGTGCTGACACTGATGACATTACCGACGATCATCATCTCGACCCGCGCGTCGCTGAAAGCTGTACCGCCATCAATCCGAGATGCGGCGCTTGGGGTAGGGGCCTCGAAAATGCAAGCGGTTTTCCACCATGTCCTGCCGCTGGCCGCGCCCGGTATTCTGACAGGCACCATCATTGGTTTGGCGCAGGCGTTGGGGGAAACCGCACCGCTGCTGCTGATCGGTATGGTGGGCTTTATCGCCTCAAACCCGCCCGACGGAATTGTTGCGGGTTTCCTGTCGCCGAACTCGGCCATGCCGGCGCAGATCTATGAATGGTCCAAGCGCGCCGACCCGGCCTTTTATGAACGTGCATGGGGGGGCATCATCATCCTGTTGATCTTCCTCGTTACAATGAACACCATTGCGGTACTTCTGCGCCGCCGCTTTGAACGCCGCTGGTAAATGGGGGCTATTATGAATGATATGACACGAGTGGAGAGAACCGTGGACTCCAAAGCCATCAAGATCGCCGCCAACAACGTCCAAGTTTACTACGGCGACACGCACGCCATCAAAGACGTGGATGTCCAGATCGAGGACAAGACCGTGACGGCCTTTATCGGCCCATCGGGCTGCGGCAAGTCCACTTTTCTGCGGTGCCTGAACCGGATGAACGACACCATCGACATTTGCCGGGTCGAAGGCGATATCCTGCTGGACGGCGAAGACATTTACGACAAGCGTGTCGACCCGGTGCAGTTGCGTGCCAAGGTCGGAATGGTGTTTCAGAAACCCAACCCGTTCCCTAAGTCGATCTATGACAACGTGGCCTATGGCCCGCGCATCCACGGTCTTGCAAAGAACAAATCAGAACTGGATGATATCGTTGAGAAATCTCTGCGTCGCGCTGCGATCTGGGATGAAGTCAAAGACCGCCTGGATGCCCCGGGAACCGGTCTGTCCGGTGGTCAGCAACAGCGCCTGTGCATTGCCCGTGCCGTGGCAACGGAACCTGAGGTTTTGCTGATGGACGAGCCATGCTCGGCGTTGGACCCGATTGCCACAGCCCAAGTCGAGGAACTGATCGACGAACTGCGTTCGCGCTATTCGGTGGTAATCGTGACACACTCAATGCAACAGGCCGCGCGGGTGAGCCAGAAAACGGCGTTCTTCCATTTGGGTAATCTGGTTGAATTCGGCGAGACCGGCCAGATCTTTACCAACCCCGAAGACCCCCGCACGGAAAGCTACATTACCGGCCGTATCGGCTGAGGACAGGTATTTGAACATGACCGAACAACATATTGCATCCGCATTCGACCGCGACCTTGAAGCGGTTCAGGCCCATATCATGAAGATGGGCGGTCTGGTCGAGGCCGCGATCATGAACGCCGCGCGCTCGCTTGAAACCCGGGATGTCGAATTGGCCCAAGAGGTGCGTCAGGGCGACAAAGCCATTGATGCGCTTGAGGATCTGATCAACGAAGAAACCGCGCGGGTGATTGCGCTGCGGGCACCCACAGCGAGCGACCTGCGTCTGGTTCTGTCTGTTCTGAAGGTCTCGGCCAACCTGGAACGTATCGGCGACTATTCCAAAAACATCGCCAAACGCACCACGGTTCTGGTCGACGCCGGTGAGATCAACGGCAGCGCCGCAGCCCTGCGCCGTATGGCGCGCGAGGTTGAGAGGATGCTGCGCGACGCGTTGGACGCCTATATTCAACGTGACGCCGAATTGGCCGCTGACGTGATCCAGCGGGATGAAGAAGTAGACCAGATGTATAACGGCCTGTTCCGCGAGTTTCTGACTTTCATGGCTGAAGATCCCCGCAACATCTCTTCCTGCATGCACCTGCATTTCATCGCAAAGAACATCGAACGGATGGGCGATCACGTCACAGCCATCGCTGAGCAGGTGGTCTATCTGGTGACTGGGGAACGGCCATCGGAAGCACGTCCCAAAGCTGATACAACCTCGCAAACCGCCTAGGAGGCAATGATTATGTCCGCTGATCAGCCTACGGTCTTGGTTGTTGAGGATGAACTGGCCCAGCGTGAAGTGCTGGTCTATAACCTCGAAGCAGAAGGGTTTCGTGTATCCAAGGCGGCCAATGGCGACGAGGCATTGCTGCTAGTTGATGAAGACAGCCCGGACATCATCGTTCTGGACTGGATGATGCCTAATCTCAGCGGGATCGAAGTGTGCCGCCGCCTTAAAACGCGCCCGGATACACGATCGATCCCCATCATCATGCTTTCAGCCCGGTCGGAAGAGGTCGACAAGGTGCGTGGTTTGGAAACCGGGGCGGATGACTATGTGGTCAAGCCGTATTCGGTTGTCGAGCTTATGGCGCGCGTGCGCACACAGTTGCGCCGTGTTCGCCCGGCAACGGTCGGTATCAAGCTTGAATTTGCGGATATCATTCTGGATTCCGAGACACATAAGGTCAGCCGCAACAGCAAGCCGCTGAAACTGGGCCCGACCGAGTTTCGTCTTCTGAGCACGTTCATGGAAAAACCGGGTCGTGTCTGGAGCCGCGAACAGCTGCTCGACCGGGTCTGGGGGCGCGATATCTATGTCGATACCAGAACAGTTGACGTTCACATCGGCCGCTTGCGCAAGGCGTTGACGCAGCATGGCGGCGATGATCCCGTGCGTACGGTCCGCGGCGCAGGGTATGCGCTGGGGTAAAAGCACAGGGCAGGGCGCATTGCCCTGTTCTATGCGGTTTACTCATGGTTCGATGCGAAACTGTGGCTGTTATTTGCGCTGGTGGTTGGGTAGTTTGCAAAAAACCTCACTAAGCGGAGAAGCAAAATGAACGCCCCGAACACCAAACCGACTTTGCGCGCCAAAGACGCACCTGAGATGGGGGCTTTCTCGTGGGACGATCCGTTCCGTTTGGCGGATCAACTGACTGAAGATGAGCGCATGATCGCCGCGAGCGCGCAGGCATATTGTCAGGAAAAACTGCAGCCACGGGTTCTGGAAGCCTTCCAGAACGAGGAAACGGATCCGGAAATCTTCCGAGAAATGGGTGAAATGGGCCTTTTGGGCACCACGATTCCAGAAGAATATGGCGGTCTTGGTGGCGGCTATGTGTCTTACGGCCTGGTCGCGCGCGAGGTTGAGCGTGTCGATTCCGGCTATCGCTCGATGATGTCGGTGCAAAGCTCATTGGTGATGTACCCGATCTATGCATATGGCAGCGAAGAACAGCGCCGGAAGTACCTTCCAAAACTGGCCAGTGGCGAATGGATCGGTTGCTTTGGTCTGACAGAACCTGATGCCGGCTCAGACCCAGCGGGCATGAAAACCCGCGCGGAAAAGATCGACGGTGGTTATCGGCTGACCGGCAGCAAGATGTGGATCTCGAATTCACCCATCGCAGACGTCTTTGTGGTGTGGGCCAAGTCCGACGCCCATGACGGCAAGATCCGTGGCTTTGTTCTGGACAAGGGCCTTAAAGGTCTGAGCGCGCCCAAGATTCAGAACAAGATGAGCCTGCGGGCGTCGATCACGGGTGAGATCGTTCTGGACGGCGTCGAAGTGGGTGAGGGTGCGTTGCTGCCGCATGTTCAGGGCCTAAAAGGACCGTTCGGCTGTCTGAACCGCGCCCGTTACGGGATCAGCTGGGGCGTCATGGGCGCCGCGGAAAGCTGCTGGCACGGTGCTCGTCAGTATGGTCTGGACCGCAAACAGTTCAACAAGCCACTGGCGCAGACGCAACTGTTCCAACGCAAACTGGCAGATATGCAAACCGAGATCGCCCTGGGCCTGCAAGCCAGCCTGCGTGTTGGCCGTTTGATGGATCAGGCCGAAGCAGCGCCCGAGATGATCTCGCTCGTGAAGCGCAACAACTGCGGCAAAGCGTTGGACATCGCACGAATGGCCCGGGACATGCACGGTGGCAATGGCATCTCACTGGAATTCCAAGTGATCCGTCACATGGTTAATCTGGAAACTGTGAACACCTATGAGGGCACGCACGACGTTCATGCGTTGATTTTGGGGCGGGCACAGACCGGACTTCAGGCCTTCTACTAGGATATTTTAGATACCGCATAATCGGTATTATGGTAAAAATATGGTATTGGCAGTTTCCAGTTTTCCCAAAATTGCCAATGCCTTACGATGCCTTTCAAAATGTCCAATTCGGAGCCCCTGATGAACTTGAATGGCAAGACTCTGGTGATCACCGGTGCAGCCAACGGTATCGGTAAAGGTCTGGCAACCCGGTTCGCGCGCGAAGGTGCAACGGTCGTATGCGCGGACATAGACACCCAAGCTGCGCGTTCTGTGGCCATGGAAATCAACGGACACGCGGTCACATGCGATGTTTCAGACGAAGACAGTATCAAAGCGTTAATTGATCACGTCGAAGATGAGATTGGCCCGATTGATCTGTTTTGTGCAAATGCCGGCATCCTGACTCTTGGTGGTCTGGAAGTTCCGGATGAAGACTGGGAGCGGATCTGGAAAATCAACGTCATGTCGCATGTCTGGACCGCGCGTCATCTGGTTCCGCATATGATCGCGCGCGGCGGTGGCTACATCATGACAACGGCCTCGGCGGCCGGACTTTTGAACCAGCCTGGCGCTGCACCATACGGCGTTTCTAAACACGCCGCCGTGGGCTTTGCCGAATGGCTGTCGCTGACATACAGCCATAAAGGCCTGCGCGTTTCCGTTCTATGTCCGCAAGCGGTTCGGTCCGAAATGACACGCGGCTTTGAGGATTCGGTAGCGTCAATCGACGGTATGCTAGAGCCTGAAGACGTGGCCCAGGCCTGTGTCGAAGCCATTGAGTCGGAACAGTTTCTGGTGCTACCGCATTCGAAAGTGTTGGACTACATTCGGCACAAATCCAATGATTACGACAGCTGGCTTAGGGGTATGAACAATTTAAATCAACAGTTTACGGACGATGATTAAAGTTTCTTCTGGGCTTTTCGCATCAGGCCTTCCTGCGTGACCGAAGCAACCAAATTGCCGTCTTGTGCATAAATCGACCCTCGGTTGAAGTTGCGCCCTCGCCCACTCCATGGCGAATCCATCGAATACAGATGCCAGTTTTCAAAATGGATCGGCGCGTGGAACCACATGGCGTGATCCAGGCTGGCCCCATTGACCTGACCTGTAAACCAGCTGAGGCCATGCGGTCGCATACCTGATCCCATCAGATACATGTCAGACGCGTAAGTCAGCAGCAATTGCTGAGTGGCGGAATCCGCCCCCACTGCGCCGGGCATGCGGAACCAGACCTGATTTCGATCGTCCGATTTTTCAGGATGGAACGGATCAAGATGGCTGGCCTCACGGACCTCAATCGGCCGTTCGCGTGTCAGCTCACCACGCATGTGTTTGGGTACCAAATCCACGTATTTCTTGCGCAGTTCAGTGCGCGACGGATAACTTTCCGGGTCCTCCATCTGGGGCATCTCATGGTGATGATCCCAGCCTTCATCCTGAATGTGGAACGAGGCCGATACGTTCAAGATCTGTTTGCCATGTTGTATCGCGACCACGCGCCGTGTGGTAAATGAACCTCCATCCCGGGCTCTATCAACTTGATAAATAACAGGAATAGATGGATCACCCGGGCGAATAAAATACGCATGCAGCGAATGGCACAGCCGATCATCCACAGTACGGTACGCCGCCGCCAGAGCCTGCGACACCACCTGCCCGCCAAAAATTCGCGTCGGAGTCTCGCCGCCTGACCCGGTGCCTCGGAACAGGTCAACTTCGAGCCTCTCGAGGTTCAAAAGGTCAAGAAGGACACGTTCTGCTTCGGTCATTGGCGACTCTCCGGTTAGCTATGAAAAAGGCGTATCAGCGCCACCCGGGTCAATCAACCAACGCGCCCATTACCAGCGCCTTTAGCTCGGATCGGGACGGGTAAGAACTGGACGGCGACAATTGGGTGAAGAATACGGCCGACAGATCGTTGCTGCGGTCAATCCAGAAGAATGTCGAAGCCATACCGCCCCAACTAAAATCACCTAATGACCCAGGTGTTCGGGTTCTGCCAGGGTTGATGATGACAGACCCGGCCAGACCAAATCCCATGCCTTCCATCGGTTGCTCGGCAAAGCTTTGCGGGCCCATCGAGGCGATATCGCCCGGCAAGTGGTTTTGCAGCATGAAATCGACTGTCTTTGAACCCAGCAAGCGGTGGCCGTTGCCCTGCCCCCGATTTCGCATCATCTCGGTGAATTTGACGTAGTCGTCGATCGTGCTGACCAAACCGCCACCGCCCGAAAAGGTCGTCGCCATTTCAAAAGGGGATGCGCCTGCCTCGTCTGTCAATCGCAGGGTGTCCTCGCCGGTCTCGGCTGAATTCAGCGCCATCGCGTCCCCGGCCAGCGGCGTATAGAGAGACGAGAACCGATCCCCTGCCCCTTTGGGTACAGAAAATCCGGTCTCGGCCAGCCCAAGCGGCTCAAAGATCTCTTGCTCGAAGAACTGATCCAAGGATTTGCCGGACACAACCTCGACCACGCGGCCCAACACATCAGTGGAAACTGAATATTCCCAACGGGTTCCGGGCTGGAATGCCAATGGCAGTTGTGCCAGTGCGCTGATCCTGTCCTTCAAAGGCCCTTGATTTGGGCTAAAAATTAGCTTCCGTGCATCCATTGCTGCCGGGAGAACACCGGGATTGAACGGATAACTGAATCCGCTTGTATGGGTCAGAAGCTGATGCAGTGTCGGGGATGGAGCATCTTCGGTTTGATCCAGCCTCTCCGCCCCGGGCACAAGAGCCAGCACGGAAGCAAATTCAGGCAGGAATTCAGAGAGTGGCGCGTCGAGGTGGAACAACCCACGCTCGGCCAGCATCATCACCGCGACCGAGGTGATGGGTTTCGTCATAGAATAGATCCGAACGAGCGTATCGCGCTGAAACGGCAGGTCCTTCTCGACATTTCTGAGGCCACAGGCGTGAAAAAACGCCTCGGACCCGTGGTGGGTCAATAGTAATGAACTGCCCGCGTATTTGCGCTCATCGACATAGCGCTGCATCCAGTCCCGTATGCGATTCAGGCGGGCGGGATCAAGGGTGGTCTGGTTGCGCATGGGTTTCTCGAACCTCCTCGGCGGTTTTGTTGATCTTGGCCGGTGACGCACTGAATTGACAGAGGAATTCCTGATTTCCCACATCGTGACCAACGGCCAGTGCGCACCAGCCTTCCCGCCTGTACACTAGACGCGTTATAGATTCGTCTGGTGGTTCAGAGTTCATTTCACAGATCGTCGTATCGGAGTTTAGACAATGACGCAGACCATAGATTTCATTTTCGATTTTTGCAGCCCAAACGCATTTCTAGCCCATAAGGTTTTGCCCGAACTGGCGAAACGAAATGGCATGCAGGTAAGCTATGTGCCCGTGTTACTGCCGACGATATTCAAGGCGACGCATAATCAGAACCCGTTCGAGGCATTCTCGGAAAACCGCCAGAAAACGGCCTATCTGACCCATGATCTTCATCGCTTTGCCCGCAGACGCGGATTGAGCTTTCATATGAGCCCGCATTTCCCGGTGAACACAAAATTTGCCACGCGCGGCGCTGTATTTGCCTCGGGAAAATCCTGGGAATCCAAATATATAAACGCGATATTTGATGCGATCTGGGTGCATGGCCAGAAAGTTGATGAACTGGGAGTGCTGATGGATATCTTGCAGGAAAACAAACTTCCTGCGCGCAAGATCCGCGAGGCTATGACGGGTGCCGAAATAAAGCAGCGGCTCAAAGAGCAATCCAAAGCCGCCGTAAAGCAAGGTGTATTCGGTGTGCCCACAATGTTTGTGGGCACCGAGATGTTCTTTGGCAAAAACAGCCTTGGCAATATTGAGTTGGAGCTTTCCCGGCCATCAGACTGACGGAATATCTACGATTTCATTGCTTCCAGCCCGTGTTTTGCAAACACCGGAACATAAGCCCCAAATACCTGCGCGCGTTTGGGATCAGACGCGTTGCCATCCAATGCGCGCTTGTACACACCCTGTAGAATTCCGGCCATTCGGAAGAAATTGAACGCCAGGTAGAACCCGAAATTTTTGATTCCGGGTAGGCCGCGACGCTGGCAATATCGCCGGATAAACTCTTGATCCGACGGTATTCCCAGGGCTTGACGGTCGATGCCTGCCAACCCGCGCCCCTCGTTTCCGGGGGGTAATTGCCACTGCATGATGACTGCCGCCAGATCTGCGTATGGGTGCCCAATCGTCGACAGCTCCCAATCCAGAACGCCAATGCAGCGCGAACCGTTTTGCTCGAACATCAGATTATCAATGCGGTAGTCACCGTGAACCAAAGTTCGCTGCCCGTCATCCGCTGGAATGGATCCCTCAAGCGCGGAAATGAGCGCATCCATTTCGGGGATGGTCGTTGTTTCGGATGCGCGAAACTGCTTGGTCCATCGGGCAATTTGGCGCTCAAAGTAATTGCCGGGCGGGCCATAGTCGGACAGGCCTACCGCGTCCACATCGACGTCATGCAAATCGGCCAGCACGCGGTTCATTTCGTCGAATATACTACTGCGAGTTGGGTTGTCGGCCTCATCCGTCGTAGGTTCAAGGAATACACGCCCCTGCAACCGTTCCATGACATAAAACGCCGAACCGATGATGTCGTCATCCTCGCAAAGCAGCATCATCCGAGGGACCGGAACCGCGCTATCGGCCAGTGCGCTTTGAACGCGAAACTCGCGTTCCACAGCATGGGCTGATTTCAGCAAAACGCCTGGCGGCTTACGGCGCAGCACGTAAGTCTTGGACGGTGTGCGCAGTTCGAAAGTCGGGTTGGATTGTCCAATGGCGAACTTCGTCGCTTCCAGCGGCCCCATGTAACCGTCCAAATTTGCGCTGAGATAGGTGTCTAGCGCCGTCAGGTCGAGTTGTGATTTATCACGCATTTCCAATAACTATTCCCCCGGCCCTATAGTGCTTCGGCGAAGAGATTACCGGCGGTCACCACGTTCAGGCCCCCAGAAACCGGGATAACGGCTCCGGTCACATAGCTGCCGCCACGCCCGCACAGGAACAACAAACACCCGGCGATATCCTCGTCGCGACCTACACGGCCCAACGGAACTGTCTTGCCAACCTTTTCGCGCGTGCCCTCGTCTGCCGTCGCAAAGGCTGTCATCCGTGATACAAATGGTCCCGGCGCAAGCGCGTTAACAGTGACGTGATAGGGCGACAATTCCTTGGCCAGAATCTTGGTCAAGTGCAGCACCGCAGCTTTGGATGCGGAATAGCTGTAGGCACCGTCGCCCATCGGTACCTCACCCATTACCGATCCAACGTTGACCACGCGCGCCGGATCATCAGGTGTTCCGGACTTCATCAGCATCAGCAACAGACGCTGCGTCAGTTCGAACAGACCAGCGACGTTGACGGAATTGACCTTTTCCCACGCGTGATGGGGAAACTGTCCCAGCGGTGAACCCCAAGAGATGCCCGCATTATTCATCAGGATATCGAGGGTATCCGTGCGATTCTTGACCTCATCGACCATGGCCAGAACGCCTTCTTCCGTTCCGACATCTCCGCTGAAACCTTCGGCGCTTCCGGGCGCGTCCAGAGCATTCAGCTCGGCCGCGACGGTTTCACAGGCTTCCCCCTTGCGCGACGCGATCAGCACGCGCGCCCCTGCCCTTACAAGCGATTCCGCAGCCATCCGGCCAATGCCGGTGGCACCGCCTGTAACCAGTGCGGTTTTTCCCTGCAGCGAAAATAGGGTTTCAGGGGTCATGGTCTGCTCCTCGGTTTTGAATTGTGGCACAGGTGGCGATTATCGGCGAGATTTGCACCCTGCGGAATTCTTGACAACATTCACCGCTGCGCCAAAGGTCCTCTCAACCGAATAACAAGGACAAGACAGTCAATATGCAAGCGTTACTCAGCGTCGCGCCGGGCGGACCGGATACATTGGAACTTACGACCCTGCCCGACCCGGTGCCAGGAAAGGGAGAGTTGCTGGTTGGGGTCAAGGCTGCTGGCGTCAATTTCCCCGATACGTTGATGATCCAGGACCTGTATCAGATTAAACCACCAAGACCATTTGCCCCCGGGGGGGAAATCGCAGGTGAGGTATTGGGCGTTGGAGAAGGCGTTAACGGGTTCGAGGTTGGGGACAGGGTTCTGGCGCTGACCGGATTTGGCGGTTTTACCACGCAATTGACGGTCAAGGCGGCCACAGCAGTGAAATTCCCCGCATCGATGCCATTCGATGACGCGGCATGTTTCATTTTCACCTACGGCACGTCCTACCACGCGCTGAAAGACCGTGCCGCATTGCAGCCTGGTGAAACGCTTTTGGTGCTGGGTGCCGCAGGTGGTGTCGGTAGCGCGGCCATTGAGCTGGGCAAGGCGATGGGGGCGCGTGTCATAGCGGCCGTATCTTCTCAGGAAAAGGCGGATTTTTGCCGTCAAATCGGCGCGGACGACACAATCGTATATTCCCGCCAGATGGATCGTGATGCCCAAAAGGCATTCTCTGGTGAAATCAAGGCCATTGCGGGCGCAAATGGCGTGGATGTAGTCTATGATGCCGTTGGTGGGGATTATGCCGAACCAGCGCTGCGAAGCATGGCGTGGAATGGCCGGTTCCTTGTTGTCGGGTTTCCGGCCGGTATTCCCAAAGTCCCACTCAATCTACCATTGTTGAAGGGCTGCCAGGTCGTTGGCGTGTTCTGGGGGGCTTCGGTCTATCGGGATCCCAAAGGCCATGCCGAAAATATCAGCGAGTTGTTCGACTTATACGCCAATTCACAGATAAAGCCGCAAATCAGTCGGCGGTTTCCTTTAGCGGATGCAAGCGAGGCACTGAAGTTATTGAACGACCGCACCGTTCTTGGAAAAGTTGTGGTAACGATGCCAGAATCCTGACTGGTTTTCGACGCTTGGTTCAAGATCAGATGGTGTTAGATGCGCGACACTCGCCTGATGAGTGCGCAGGCTGGTGGACATCCATACCTAATCACGTTTATCAACCAGTAATGGGACGGAGAATGAATGCATAAAGTTCTGATTTTGAACGGTCCGAACCTGAACTTGCTGGGCACACGACAACCCGAGGTTTATGGCCGTACAACGCTGAAAATGGTCGAAGAAACCTGTGTAAGCCACGGCGCGTCTATCGGGTTGGACGTATCACACCTGCAATCCAATCACGAAGGTGTGCTGATCGACGCGATCCACGCGGCCAAAGGCAATCAGGACGGGATCGTTCTGAACGCTGGGGCGTATACACACACCTCGGTCGCTTTGATGGATGCGATCGCTTCGGTAGACCTGCCGGTTGTTGAGGTTCACCTGTCGAACATACACGCACGTGAACCCTTCCGGCACAAATCCTATGTGGCGCCGGTTGCGCTGGGACAGATCTGCGGCTTTGGGCTGCAGGGCTATGTGATGGCGTTGGATGCGCTGTCGGCGCATTTGCAAAATGAGGGGTCCGTATGAAGCTGGGTGAGTATCTGAATTTCCTCAGCTACGTCAAAACTCTGGAAGAGCTTTGGGACGCTCATTGCCGCCAGATGGCAATTTTCGGTTTCGACCGTCTGCTATACGGCTATACGCGCTACAGGACCGAAACGTCTTTGGGAGACCCCGAAGACTTCACCATCCTTACAAACCACGGCAAAGAGTACATTGATGGTTTCGTTCGCGATGGGCTGTACTTTCATGCACCCATGCTGAAATGGGCGCTTCACAATGAAGGCGCGGCCAGTTGGAGAATGATTCAGGATATGAATTCCGACGGCACGATGACCGCCCAGGAACGCCAAGTATACGAGTTCAATCGGTCAAAAGGCGTTGTGGCGGGATACACTATCAGTTTCACCTCGGTGTCGATGCGGTCCAAGGGTGCGATCTCTCTTTCGGCTGGCGGGGCCGTTGGTCAGGATGAGGTTGACGCAATCTGGGCGGAACATGGCGATGACATCTTGTTGATGAACAATGTCGCGCATCTGAAGATACTTACCCTGCCCTACAACACCCCCAATCGCGCTCTGACAAAACGTCAGCGCGAGGCGCTAGAATGGGTTGGCGATGGGAAGACAACGCAGGACATAGCGCTTTTGATGGGGCTGACGTCGGCTACCGTTGAGAAGCATTTGAGGCTTGCCCGTGAGTCTCTTTCAGTCGAAACCACAGCGCAAGCCGTGCTCAAAGCATCCCTGCAAAATCAGATGTTCATCATGGAAGCATGATGTGTTCTTTTTGACGCTAAATTGCGTCAATTTACGTAGGGTAAGGAAAACATGACTTCCCAAATCTGAGCCCCAGTTGCAAAGTGAGATTGTTCCGTGAGTGGTGGCTTTAGCCTGGGAACGTTTTGATCGGATCTTTGCAATACCAAAGCTCTCCGGTTGCTCTGACATAAAGGCGTCTATTTGTCCGCGTCTCTTAGTCGGAATTTTGGGGGGCCTCGACCATCCCCATCTGCGGGGCCCCTCAATCCTTCCAATAGTAGTGTATGATCTGTTCCTACGCCGGAAGGCGCAAAAAAACCGACTACTGGAAAGTAGCCGGTTTAATTCTGTTCAGGTTGAGGCCCCTTTCAAGGCCTCTGTCAGATTTAGCCCTGTACGGCCTTGGCAACTTCGGCTGCAAAGTCTTCTTTTTCGACCACGATGCCTTCGCCAACTTCCAGACGGACGAAACCAGTGATGGTTGCGCCTGCTTCTTTGGCAGCGGCTTCGACGGTCAGGTCAGGGTTCACAACGAACGACTGGTTCAGCAAAGTTGATTCCGCGACGAATTTCTTCATACGGCCAACGATCATTTTTTCGATCACCTGCTCCGGCTTGCCGGATTCGCGGGCTATGTCCATCTGAACCTGCTTTTCTTTTTCGACAACAGCCGGGTCCATGTCCGCTTCGGACAGAGCCGCCGGGTTCACAGCTGCGATGTGCATCGCAATCTGCTTGCCGATCGCTTCATCACCACCGGACAGAGCAACCAGTACACCGATTTTGCCCATGCCGTTGGTGGCCGCGTTGTGGACGTAGGACACAACGGTGTCGCCCGACAGTTTCGCCATGCGGCGAACCGACATGTTCTCACCAATGGTGGCGATCTTGTCGGTCAGAGTGTCGGCAACGTTTTTGCCGCCCAGATCAGCCGCCAGCAGAGCTTCGACATTGTCGACGCCTTCTGCTGCGTAAGCAATCTTGCCAACCATTTCCTGGAATTCGGCGTTCTTCGCAACGAAGTCGGTTTCCGAGTTCACTTCGACAGCAACACCGTTGCCACCGTTGACGTGAACTGCAACCAGACCTTCTGCTGCGGTACGGCCGGATTTCTTGGCCGCTTTGGCCAGACCCTTGGTGCGCAGCCAATCAACGGCTTCGTCCATGTTGCCGCCGGTTTCGGTCAGCGCTTTTTTTGCGTCCATCATGCCTGCGCCGGTCGAGTCGCGCAGTTCTTTAACCATTGCTGCTGTGATTGCCATCTTTTGGCTCTCCTCAATTCAAACGGAATTGGGGCAGGTCTACCCTGCCCCATATGTCATTTACGTGACGGGCAGCTTACGCTTCAGCTTTGGCTTCCGGCGTGGCTTCTTCTGCAACGGGTGCTTCTTCCGCAACGACTTCTTCAACCGGTGCTTCTTCGAATGCGCCCAGGTCAACGCCTGCAGCACCCATCTGAGCGGTCATACCGTCCAGAGCAGCACGAGCAACCAGATCGCAATACAGAGAGATCGCGCGCGCTGCGTCGTCGTTACCGGGGATGATGTAATCCACGCCATCGGGCGAGCAGTTGGTGTCGACAATTGCCACAACCGGAATACCCAGCTTGTTGGCTTCGGCGATGGCCAGTGCTTCTTTTTTGACGTCGATGACGAACAGCAGATCGGGAACGCCGCCCATTTCACGGATACCGCCCAGCGATGCCTGCAGTTTGCCCTGGTCACGTTCCATGCCCAGACGCTCTTTCTTGGTCAGGCCTTCGGCGCCCGTTTCCATGGCTTCGTCGATCTGGTTCAGACGGTTGATCGACTGGGAAACGGTTTTCCAGTTGGTCAGCGTGCCGCCCAGCCAGCGGTGGTTCATGTAGTACTGAGCCGACTTTTCAGCGGCTTCTGCGATCGGCTGAGCAGCCTGACGCTTGGTACCAACGAACAGAACACGGCCACCTTTTGCGACTGTGTCACGAACGGCCTGCAGAGCCTGGTCCAGCATCGGAACGGTCTGGGTCAGGTCCATGATGTGGATGCCATTGCGTGAGCCGTAGATGAACGGGCCCATGCGGGGATTCCAACGCTGTGTCTGGTGACCAAAGTGAACGCCAGCTTCCAGCAGCTGACGCATGGTGAACTCGGGAAGAGCCATGCTATTTTCCTTTTCCGGTTTACGCCTGGGCGGGGGTGAAAGAAGCGGATGCTCCAACCGGCGGGCCAGATAAGGATGTCTCCCTCAAATAGCCCAAACCCCGCCTGCGGGTTTTAATGGCGCGCGTATACGGTAGGAATTCGCCCTGTGCAAGTGCCAAATGGCCTTATTTTTCAAGCCGCGCAATTGCATGCGCGTGGCGCACTGCCTCTTCGCAATGTGCTGCCAACGCCTTGCGGTCGGCAAAGTCGCTGACTTTGGCTGGAACGTGGTAAATCAATTCTACCGTACCCTGCCGACGCGCGCCCAAGGTCTTGAGAAGATGCGGGGCAAAATCCATATCGCCCCACCAGCCATAGAACCTATCAGGCTGCCCTTTTGGCGCGTGAAAGACCACGGAAACAGGCTGAACATACATGAAGTCCCGCAATTCATCCGAGAAGAACGCGGCGAAAAGCGTTGTTTTAAAGGGTAAAACACGAAGACCATCGGTTGAGGTGCCCTCGGGGAAAAACAACAACTTATGCCCGGCTTTCAAGCGCTCTTCAAAGATCAGAGTCTGTTCGCGGGCCTTTTTGCGATCTCGTTCGATAAACACCGTTCCCGTGGCGCGGGCTAGCCAGCCGATACCCGGCCATTTGGCCACTTCGGCCTTAGACACGAAGTACACCCGTTTGCGTGCGTTCAACGCAAAAATATCGAGCCATGATGTGTGGTTCGCGACCACAGCGCCGCGTTCGCGCATCAATTCGCCAGAGCTGCGAAAGCCAATGCCAAGAACCCGGAGCGCATTGCGGCAGACAAACTGCGCAATGAACGGAGTGATCGGACGCCGTAAACCGAACAGCGGGCGCTCGATCAGGCGAACGGTCAACAAAACGAGCAGCCCTCCAAAGACCAGCAGCGCCAAGGGAAGGCCGCGCAAGATCACCAATGCCCAGCCAAATACACCCAGTTCAATCGGGTCTGGCGCGTCGTCACTGTCCCAAAGCGGATCGTTCACTGGATCAGGCTCCGCCGTATATACGCCGCTGGCGCTCGTTCATGCGCGCCGTGTCGAGGATCAGGCAAACATCTGTAGTGTTGAACGCGTGGTCGATAAACGCCCCCTCGCCCACAAAGCCACCCAGCCGCAGGTACGCCTTGATCAGCGCGGGCACCTGTACCATCGCCCCACGGCGATCCAGCGCATCCGGCGCGACAAGGTCCATGCTTTGAAACACATCGGGTTGCGCCCTGACCCGCAGGTCCGGCGGGGCCAGATGATTGTGGTGCAACATCGACAAAGGCTGGGCGAGTTCCTGCACGTTGATACCGTGAAAGCTGGCGACCCCGAACAGCACCTCAATCTCGCGCTCGGCCACATAGCCCGCCAGACCGTTCCATAAGTGGTACATCGCCGTTCCGCCCCGATAGTCCGGGTGAAGGCAGGAACGTCCAAGCTCTAACAGTTTGCGGCCGCTCTGTTTCAACACGGTCAGGTCGTATTCATCCTCGGAATAGAACTGCCCCAATTCGATGGCTCGTTCGCCCGGTAACAGCCTGTAAACGCCCACAACTTCGCCAGTGGCGTCATCATAGGCCAGCATGTGATCAAAATAAGGATCGAACTGATCCCGCTCTAACCTTGCCTCGTGGTCCACCATCTTGCCGCCGCCACCCAATTCGCGGACGAACACGTCATATCGCAGCCTCTGGGCTGCGCGCAGTTCGGCCTCGGATTCGGCAAGTTTGACGGTGAAAGAAGGGCCTGCATCCGGCATCGGGTATTCCGCTTTTGTTTGCGCGCTGATACCGCAGTTTTCGGTCAAATGGCAACCAGCACGGCGGTGGCCCATCGTTAACCATTCTTAAACCAGTTTCACGGATCAAAGACGGGCGTCAGGGCGATGCGGGTTCCGTCAATCACCACTTTTCCCTGTTCTTGGAAATTCACGGTGATCTTGCCACCAATGTTGGACTGCACCTGTCCGACGCCCCAGTCGGGGAAATCGGGGTGGCGGACATACATGCCCGGTGCAAGTATGGCATTGAGGTCTGTCATGGTCGGGCTCCGGTCCGGCGGCAGATACAACAGGAGAGGTACGCATGGGCGACACCAACGTCAATCTGGCCGAACTGATCGGGTCGCGAATTTGTCACGATCTGATCAGCCCCATTGGCGCAATAAACAACGGGCTGGAACTGCTTGAGATGGTCGGAACCATGCAGGGCCCCGAGATGGAGCTGATCTCGGGCAGCGTTGGAAGTGCCGGAGCAAAGATCAGGTTCTTTCGCGTCGCTTTTGGGTCGGCCAGCGATCAAGCGTTGGGTCGGGCCGAGGTCACAGAGTTGTTGAAAGACGTCGAAAGCGTTGGTCGAGTGCGTGTCAACTGGCACGTGACCGATGCCATGCCCCGCAATCAGGTCAAGCTCGCCTTTCTGGCCCTGATGTGTTGCGAAAGCGCCATGCCGATGGGGGGCGATGTCACCGTGGCAAATAACAGCGGCAGTTGGACGGTGACCGGTGTGGCGGACAAGCTGAATATTGACGCTGATCTTTGGAAGAACCTACCCAAAGGCCAATTTGCGAACAAGGTGACGCCAGCACAGGTGCAGTTTGCACTGCTGCCCCAGACCGCTGCCTCGATGGGTCGGCGGGTTGTGGCGGAAACCACCTCAACCCGCGTCGCTATCCGGTTTTAAGACCGTACAGTTCCGTTGCCGCGGACAAGATATTTGAAGCTCGTCAGCTGAGCGGCCCCGACCGGGCCGCGCGCATGCATTTTGCCGGTTGCGATTCCGATCTCGGCCCCCATCCCGAATTCGCCACCGTCGGCAAACTGGGTTGAGGCATTGTGCATCAGGATCGCACTGTCGAGTCGCTCAAAGAACCGGGCAGCGGCATCGGCATCCTCGGTCATGATGCAATCGGTGTGGTTCGAACCGTACTGACGGATATGCGCGATCGCTGCATCGATATCAGCCACCGGCTTGGCCGCGATGATGCTGTCGAGGAATTCCTTGCCCCAGTCGTCGCCCGTGGCCGCAATGGTGCCGTCCAGGGCCAACGCGCCTTCGGCATGGATTTCGACGCCCGCCGCAAGCAAAGCGGAAATGATATCCCGGCCGAGTGTTTCAGCCACATCCTGATGGATCAGCAGACATTCGGCCGCACCACAGATTCCGGTACGCCGGGTTTTGGCGTTCAGCACGACGTCCAGCGTTTTTTGGGGGTCTGCAGCCTTGTCGACATAGATGTGCACGATACCTTCCAAGTGCGCAAAGACGGGCACCCGTGCCTCGCGCTGAACCAACCCAACCAGACCTTTTCCGCCGCGCGGAACGATGACGTCCACACAATCGGTCATGGTCAGCAGCTCTTGCACTGCGGCGCGGTCTCGCGTGGGCACAAGTTGAATGGCGTCTTCTGGCAGGTTTGCAGCCTTTAGCCCTTGGACCAGACAAGCGTGAATGGCGGTTGAGGAATGGAAACTTTCAGAGCCGCCGCGCAGGATCACTGCGTTGCCCGACTTCAGGCACAATGCGCCTGCATCCGCCGTCACATTCGGACGGCTTTCGTAAATCACTCCGATAACGCCCAGAGGCGTGCGAACACGCTGGATGTTCAGGCCCGAGGCCATGTCCCATTCGGTCAGAACCTCGCCCACGGGGTCTGCCTGATCCGCGACCGTGCGCAGCCCGTCGACCATGCCCTGAATGCGCGCATCATCCAGCATCAGCCGGTCCATCATCGCCGGGCTCAGGCCCTTTTCACGCCCAAACTCCAGGTCTTTCTTGTTGGTCTCAATGATATCCGCGCGGTTGGCCCAAACAGCGTCAGCCGCGGCAATCAGGGCGGCATGTTTACGCTCGGCACTTGCAAATGCCAGATCGGCCGAGGCTGCTTTAGCGCGTTTACCAAGATCGGCCATAAGGGCGGGAATGTTGTCGAAATCCTTCATCTCAGGTGCCTTTCGGTCGGTCATTTGGTTTTATCATCGCGCCATTACAACGCCAAATCATCTCGATGGATCAGGACGGCCCGGCCTGGATAGCCCAACGTCTCTTCGATTTCCGAGGACTTTCGCCCCTTGATCGCATCCGCCTCTTGCGCAGTGTATCGGCTGAGCCCCTGTGCCAGCCGTCGCGCCTGCGGGTCCATAATAGCTACTGGGTCACCGCGCCCGAAGTCGCCTGTGACTTCAACGATTCCAGCGGGCAGCAGGCTTTTACCATTGCCCAACGCCCTTGCCGCGCCTGCATCGACCACGATTTCACCACGCGGTTTCATGGCCGAGATCCAGCGCTTGCGCGCCGCATGCGGGTCCAGCGTCGCTGTAAACCAAGTGCAATTGGCGCCATCTTCAAGCGATTTCAGCGGGTTCAAAGTCGAACCTTCGGTGATCGCCATATCACAACCGGCAGCAGTTGCCATCTTGGCGGCCAGCAGCTTGGTCTTCATTCCGCCTTTGGACAGGCCGGAACCGGCATCGCCTGCCATTTCCTCGATCTCGGGCGTGATGGTCTCAATAACATCGAAACGCTTGGCGTTTCCGTCTTCACTCGGGTTCCCGGTGTAGAAACCATCGACATCCGATAACAGGATCAATTGATCGGCCCCAACCGTCACGGCGATCTGCGCCGCCAACCGGTCATTGTCGCCGTAGCGGATCTCATCCGTAGCAACGGTATCGTTTTCGTTGACGATCGGAACCACGCCCAAGCTCAGCAAAGTCTCCAGCGTCGCGCGAGAGTTCAGATACCGCCGCCGGTCTTCGCTGTCTTCCAGCGTCACCAAAACCTGCGCAGTTGTGATTTTGTGCGGCGTCAAAGCCTCTTCATAGGCCCGCGCTAGTCGGATCTGGCCAACAGCAGCAGCGGCCTGCGATTGTTCCAACGGTAAATCCGCCATTGGCAGGCCCAAAACACCGCGCCCCAACGCAATGGAGCCGGATGAGACCAAAATGACGTCAGTCCCCTGCCCTTTGAGCCAGGCCACGTCTTGGGCCAGCGAGTGCAGCCAATCCGACCTCAGCAACCCGGTATCGCGGTCCACCAGCAAGGCAGAGCCGATTTTGACCACCAATCGGCGTGCTGCGGTCAGGGTTGCCAAGACTTGGTCTCCTCAACGGGTTTTTGTCGCAGGCGGTTTTCGTCGATCTGCGCACGCAAAGCGCGCAACACTTCGGTCACACCGAGATGAGCGACACCAGACATGGTCAGCACGGGGCCACTAACGGCCTCTTCCAACTCGGTCTTTCGCATCGCCAGTTCTTCTTCGTCCAGCGCGTCAACCTTGTTCAGAACGGTAATGCGCGGCTTTTCTGCCAGCTCACCACCGTAGGCTTCAAGCTCATGAATGATGGTCCGATAGTCCTCGGCCACGGTTTCCGACGTACCATCGACCAGATGCAGCAGAACGGCGCAACGTTCCACGTGACCAAGGAACCGATCACCGATCCCACGCCCCTCATGGGCGCCTTCGATCAGACCTGGAATATCCGCGACGACAAATTCCACATTGTCGACACCAACAACACCAAGATTGGGATGCAGGGTTGTGAACGGATAGTCAGCAATCTTGGGTCGCGCGTTTGATGTCGCGGCCAGAAACGTCGATTTACCGGCATTGGGCATGCCCAACAAACCCACATCCGCGATCAGCTTCAGTCGCAGCCAGATCGTGCGGTCGATCCCCGCCTGCCCCGGGTTAGCGCGGCGCGGAGCCTGGTTTGTGGCCGATTTGAAGTGCAGGTTGCCAAAGCCACCATTGCCGCCCTTGGCTAGCAGGACACGCTGCCCGACCTCTGTTAGGTCGCAGATAACGGTCTCTTCGTCCTCGTCCAGAATCTCAGTCCCGACCGGAACGCGCAGGATAATATCGTCACCATCTTTGCCCGTGCGCTGCTGACCACGACCGGGTTGGCCGTTTTTGGCAAAGAAATGCTGCTGATAGCGGAAGTCGATCAGGGTGTTCAGCCCGTCCACAACTTCGGCCCATACAGACCCGCCTTTACCGCCGTCACCGCCATCGGGACCGCCGTATTCAATGTACTTTTCACGCCGAAAGCTGACGCACCCGCCACCGCCGGCCCCGGACCGGATGTAGACCTTTGCAAGATCGAGAAATTTCATAACTGTCCCCTACTGCAAGGGCCCCATCGGCCACAAGTCAGAGTTTTTTACTATATGTCCAGGTGGGCACATTCGCATCGCGCGCCACCGAGTAACTTTCGGCATCACCCAGATACTGGAACCCACAATGGGTCAGAACCCGGGCCGAGGCAGGATTGTCCTGTAACACGCTGGCAAACAAATTCGAGTTTTCAAGCGGGTTAGCTTTCACCAACATCTCGACGGCCAGTGAGGCTACGCCTGTATTCCAGTAAACAGGCGCTACCCAATAGCCAACTTCGGACTGATTGCGATCCAGCCGTGTAAGCGAAATCAAACCAATCAGTTCCGGCCCACCATCTTTGGTGGCGTCCATCGCCCAGACGTCCTCATCCCGGTCTTCAGCCATCGAACGCGTCACAAACGCCTCGACCGACCCCGGTGGCAGCGGATGCGGGATCGACGTAGTCATACGTGCCACGCGCTCATCGCCTGCATAATGCTCGATGAGACCCATATCCGACCGGCGCAAGGGGCGCAGATCGAACCGCTCGGTTTCGAGGACCGGCTGGTTTATTATTGTCTCGAGTTTCATGAGTGCGTTCCTCCTCCGAACAACACAAAAAATACGGACGCAACAGTGAGACTCGCTAACGTCCACATCAGATATTTTTCCACGGGCCGACCTTCAACCACGTGGGCAATTCTATCTCCGGCAAATGTCCAGATCGGGTGTAAAACCGCCTGGCAAAGCAATAAACAGAGAGCGATCGTGAACGTCGCGTTAAAGCTGGGCGTGCCAACCGCAACGAACCCGGTAAAACCGGCTATGATCATGGCCCATGCCTTTGGGTTAAGGGGATGAACGATCAGCCCCGCCCAAAAACCGGGTACATCTCCAGTGGTTTCACTGCGCGAAAGACGCAGGTTCGCGATCTTCCAGGCCAACCAGCAGATATACGCCGCCGAGGCGTATTTCAGGACCGAAAAGACAATCGGTGCCTGATCCGCGAGCTGCAGCAGACCAAAACCAACGGGCCAGATGATCAGCTGTTTGCCCAGGATCACACCGGCCACAAACGGCAGAGCCGCCCGAAACCCATAGCGTGCACCTGTACCCAGCAGGACCATATTGGCTGGACCGGGTGTTCCGACCTGAGAGGCTGCGAAGATAAGGAAACTGGTGGTTGCAACGGTCATTGCATCGCCTCCCAGTCCGCTCGACGCAGCAGAACGTCCTGAATAATCACATCTTCGTTGGTCGACCGCACTGTCGCACGATGCTGGCCATCTGGTTTGAACCCAAGTTTGGACAAGACCGCCTTAGACCGTTCGTTGCCGACATGATAACCCGAGGTCAGTTTCTGCTGATCAGCCGCAAAGAACCTCGAAATCATCGCGCGAGAGGCTTCGGTCACATAACCTTGCCCCCAGAACGCTTTGGCAACCCAATACCCCAGCTGTGATCCGGTCGAGATGCAGCCGATAAGGTTCTCTTCCCGAGTAATGGCAAAGGCATCATGCTCGGTAGCCATCTCGTCAACAAATTCGGTCGAATGCGCGTTTTCATAGGGGTGCGGTACAACCGTCAACCAGCGCACCACGTCCAGATCGTTCAGAAGAGTGACCAGACGCGACGAGTCCTCACGCCGAAACCGACGCAAGACAAGACGCTCTGTTTTTATCACTTCGGTCATGGGACCGCTCCTGAAAACGAGAAAGGGGACCGGCACTTTCTGCCGGTCCCCCATGAAATTTTCTTAAACCTTCTGGGTTTCGGCTTACTCTGCGGCCTCCGCCACTGGCAGGACCGAAATAAAGGTGCGGTTTTTCAGTCCCTTGTGGAACTTCACGGCGCCATCCACTGTTGCAAAGATGGTGTGATCTTTGCCCATGCCTACGCCTTCGCCCGGCCAGAACTTGGTTCCGCGCTGACGCACGATGATGTTGCCTGAAATGGCGGCCTGGCCACCATACAGTTTCACGCCAAGGCGGCGACCAGCTGAGTCGCGACCGTTACGGGAGGAACCGCCAGCTTTTTTATGTGCCATTCTGTCTCTCCTTAGCCTTTAGCCAGATCTTTGGCCTGCTCAACCCATTCGGGTTTCACTTTGACCGTTTCGATAGCAGCAATCTGATCGTCCGACAAGGCGGCCAGAGCGGCAAAGCTCTCGATACCGGCTTCGGCCAGCTTCTTGGCAGCGGCGGGGCCGACACCAGTCAACTGGGTCAGATCGTCAGCGGCAGCAGCAGGTGCCTCTGCTTTGGCTTCAGCTTTCTTGGCAGGCTTTTTTGCCACTGGGGCAGCTTCGCCAGCCGGTGCCGAACCGGTTGCAGCTTTGATGCCCGACTTGTCAGCGCCTGACGCCAAAATGTCGGTGATCTTGACCAGAGTCAGCTTCTGACGGTGGCCAACGGTACGCTTCGAGCTGTGCTTACGACGGCGTTTTACGAAGTTGATGACCTTGTCACCTTTGATCTGTTCGATCACTTCGGCCTGAACGCCTGCGCCTGCGACGAACGGTGCACCAACAACCGGAGCGTCGCCGCCCAGCATCAGAACATCGTTGAATTGAACTGTTTCACCTGCGTCGGCAGCCAATTTTTCAACGCGGAGGATATCGCCCGCTTGAACTTTGTACTGCTTGCCGCCAGTCTTGAGGACCGCAAACATGCGTCTTTCCTTTGTCTAATCGCGTTCTATGGTCCCCGACCGGGCGTTTTTGGCTTTCGCCACCTCGAACAGCGCGCCCTTTTCGGGCTGTGTGACGACCCGTGGGACAAGGTCCTAGGGTCAATAATAACGACACCCGGCGCGGAAAACCGGCCGGGATGCGCGCTTATCCATAGATTGATCGGCAAAGTCAACATCAAATACAGGATCAAAGATCCGATGCGCCAAGCGCCCGTGAGACCGCCTGCCCCAGTTGAAAATAGATCTGGTCGTACATCTTGTCGAAACCGTCGAAAAAGGCCTCGTTAACGGCGCGTCCGGTCTCAGTACGGGAAAAAGCAATGTTCTCCCGCATCTGAGCCTCATCAAGCGGTTGATAGGCCACCAGAAGGAAGGAATACAACCAGATGCGGTTTTCCTCGGCAAGCCTGTCCTTGTCCGACAAGAGCTGCGCCAGAATATCTTCCGAGCTGGTTCCGGCATCCGCGCTGAGGCCGCGAAAAAAGTTGTAATCCGAACTAAGCGAACTTTGTACGTTCTTTTCGATCAGGTCGTTGACTTCGATATACTCGCCGACCAGCCGGTAAAGTTGGGTGCCGCCTGCCCCGTTCAGATAGTTTTCACGCGCCATGTCCTTGATGGTTTCATCTGCAAAGGCCTTTCTGGCCGAGTTTTCCAGAGTTATAACGGTTTGCCCGACATCACTTTCAAAGAACAGGATGGCGCGATCCACCTGGCTGGCTGTCAGGCTGACCTCAAAAGTCCCAGAAATTTGCTCCTGCATCCACTGTGGATCATAAATTTCGTCCACCTGATCATCAAAGAACGGCCCGCCGTCACCACCCAGAAATGTGTCGTTCAGGCCTTTCGCCTGTGCCAAACCTTCGTCGCGCAGGATATCGACAACCTGCTCCAATTGAAGTGCCAGCATGAGGCGTTCAACCCGTTCGGACGCTGCCAGTGGCATGGCTGACAGAAACACGGCGAAACAGGCAGCGATCAGGCGCATCAGATATCCTGGGCCGGATGTAGTTCCGCCATACGTGCGGCCAAATCTTCAAACTTCATGGCCATAATTTCGTATTGAATGGCATTCAGCAGCTCATAGACTTCTTGCATCAAAGGTTGTTCCAGCGCCTCAGCATAGGCGACGACCTCAGAATCCGAGAAGTCCTGATAGGTATAGGCTGCCCCGGCAAGTGCGGACAGCTGCAAAGCTTGTCGCATGCCGGTCTCATTGCGCTTCATCATCTGACGCAGTTCATCCGCTCCCAGCTGCAAGTCGATCACCCCCGAGGCGCTGGCAGCGAGCAAAAAGCGTACCTGAATTTCCTGCAGCGCACGTAATGCCGTCCCGCTGGAATCAATTGCATTGTTCATGCGTTTCAGATTTTCGACCCGTTTCGATCCATCCTTGATCAGGTCCGAAACGATTTTCTGCCCTTCCAGTTGCTTGGCATCGTCATCTTCAACCATGTGCGATGCATTCTCGGACTCGACCAGCCGTTGCCCAAGATCGGATGCATAGAACTCGACTGCATGGGTCAGCGCCTCATCGCTCAGCGTTTGTTCCAGAATAGACACAGCTATTTCGCGCATGTCCTTGGTGTCAAAGACTTCTTCGGTCAGGCGTGTCCAGTCGGACCCAAACCCGTCAGGATCGATTCCCAACATTTGCGGGGCTGAGGCCGATGCCAGCGCGATGCTTTCAAGTGCAACGTCGAACCCGGTTGTTGTCAAAAAGGCTTCGATCCGATCCCGCCCAGCAGCAAGTGCTTGCTGCGACCCGTAGATTAGGAACAGAACGGCGGCGAATAGCGGCAGGATAGTTTGGCGTAAAAGATAAGTCATACCCATGAGCCTAGGGGAAATACCGCGTCAGGCAACGGAAAATCCCGGCTTTGTCATTTTCAGGAATTTTCTGCTTGCACCCCAGCGCGTTCCTCACTAAATCCCCCCCTCACAGACCCCCGCGGAGAGGTGCCGGAGTGGTCGAACGGGGCGGTCTCGAAAACCGTTGTGGGTGCAAGCCCACCCAGGGTTCGAATCCCTGTCTCTCCGCCACTAACCATCAGAAATAAAACGATATTCCCAGGATTGCCGCTCCCGCGAGGGACGCCGTTAAGACGCTTTGCGCAACCGAAACATGTCATACTATGACAACATTTCGGGTTTCAATTGCACCAACTATGCCATCTCTTGGGTTCAAATCTTGTCTCGAGAGCATCAGTTTCTGAGCTGAGGTTTTCCCCAATCGACAAAAAAGAAACGGGCCCTGCGCAAGCGCAAGGCCCGATTTCACGATTTGAGAAACGATAGGATTACCAGAACCCGTTGTCCCCATCAGAGGAAGCGATAGCTTGTTCTTCTTGCGTTAGATAGCGGAAATAGTATCGCTCAGTCGTCCTGACCGACACATGGCCGATATATCGGCTAACCCGATAGATGCTCCAGCCCTCCTGCAGACGTTCGATTGCAAATTTATGGCGGATGTCATGTAGCCTGGAACCAAAACCGGTTTCTTGCCCGTATTCCCAAAACAGGTTGGATGCATCCTTGTAATATCCATGCTCATTTTTGTTCCAGAACACGAACGGTGACGCGTTCGATCGCGGGATTTTCAAAAGGAGGTCGATTGCTTCTTTTCGCAGAGCTACAACTCGGATCTTGCCGCCCTTGGTCTTTCGCCGATAGGTAATTTTCACATTGCCTTCGATGGGCCTTTCCAATCCCACTATGTCAGACTATTTCAGCATTGCGGTTTCAGTCACCCGTCCCCCGGTCTCATTCAGGAACTGAGGAAAGAATGCCAGCGTCCCAGGTGCTCTCAATGCCAGTTTCTTGATCGCGGCATCCGTAGGCTTCTCGATATCCGGCAGGATTTCTTGCATACCTTGCCGTTCATAGGAGATGACGGGATTGGACTGAATCCAGCCATCATTCTTCATCGCTGTCATAAGGTGTCGGAACGCAGTAAGATCGCGGTTGATCGTTGATACTGTAGCACCCTCGTCTTTCCGTCGTGCGACAAACTCTCCGATAACTGCCGTGGTGATTTCAACTGCCAAAAGGTCAGCAATCTCACAGCCCTGGTCTTGACTATACTCCTCCAGCACTCCGAGAATTTGACGCAAACTTGACTGGTAGCGCGCTATGGTATTTGCCGCCCAGGAAGTGTTGCCTTGATCCATACCGTCAAAAAACTTGACGTAGCCTGCTTGGAACAACCAGTCACACTCGCCCTTTCCAGCTTTCGCCCGCAATTCCTCTATGCGGCTTTTCGCCTTCTTTTCCGCGAAGCGCTTAGAAGTTGTTCGAAGCGACTCCCGGTGTTGGACTCCGTCGATCGTGACACGGAGATGCCAGTTTTTGCTGCCTGATTGCTTGTAGATGTTGCTCGACATTTTTTGTTTCCTTCATTGAACCAGATGTGGATTGCGTGCTGGTCGAAAAGCCAGAGACCATCACGCTTTGTTGCGCCTGGGATTTCCTCATTCACCAGCGAGAGCGGTGATCTTCCTTCGGGACAATCCGCTGAGGTGAGCGACAACTGCTGTCTTGATGGGTGGCGGCCTGTCGGCCAGTTCATCAATCAGCTCAAGATTTTCGAATGAAGCAGAGCTTCGGACTGCTCGTTTAGCCATTGTTTTCATGTCCCATTTTGTTTTTCAGAGGTCTCGACCTTGTTCGTTGCGGGGGTAAGCAGCCGAGTTATTTCGGCCACCTTGAAACAGCGACATTTGCGACAAGGCCGCCATCATCCTGCGAACAGGCTTTCGCGATGTCGGCATCGAGGCTCTGGGCAGCTTGCCGGTTCCGGGTGGACGTAGTTTCATCTTTTCCTCGCGCTGTTGTGTGCGTGTGAGGAGCAAGTAGGGGTGGCCTTCCAGAACCAGTAGGTTGGTTTGAATCCCCCCATGAAGACCGCAAAATCGGAAAAAATCAGAACGTTGCGGCGCCTCCAAACGTCCTATTTTTTCCGAGTTTTGCGCGGACCAATCTGCCGTGATCCGGCCAGTTTTTTCCGACTTGTTCTCGGCTATTTCACACCAACATGTTTCTTGTTTTCAGTTGGTTTTCTGACCCTTACAGAATTCGCGTTCTTTCGTGTCTACCGTGTGCGCCCTGTCGGTTATTGGCCATGGGCTCCGCAATTTTTTTCCGCGGCCTGAAATTGAAAATTCCCCTCAGGAAAACTTCGATGCTCAGAGAGCTGGTTGAGAAGTAGCAAGAGTCAAACCAGCAAAATACTTTTTCAGAGACTCTCTCAGCAGACAGGTTCGGTTTTTTCCGTATATCCGGAGGGAGGTTTCGAGTGCGCGAATTTCTCCACAGGCCCGGCGTTGAAATACTTGCAATATTTCAGTATGTTACCCATTGCTTGCAGATCGGACGATGCGTGGCAGGCGACCTTCGCAGGGCCAGCACGTCACCACACATCTCGCATTTTACGGTAAGAAATCCTGTCCAAGTGGCGTCACCAACTTTTTTTGATTTTTTTTGCGGATGCCCATCTTGCAGCAGCCCCCCTGCCCTTTGCTGCACATAATCAGTTGATCTTGAGGCGATTGAGGGCTTGTTCAGCTTTCATTCGATCAATGACCTGCTGACGAAGAGGGCGAAACGCGAGATACGCCTCCAAGAGGTTCAAGACATCCCGGGACTCCTCGACTTCGATGACCTTCAGAACGCCTACGCGCCCATCCACTTCCAGGTAGCGACGTCCTGACAAAGTCTCAAACCAGGATACCAGCCTTTGCGGTCGCTCTATCGAACCTCTGCATGATGTGTGCGGCCTTTTATTCCTGCCGTTCGCTGCAACCGATCGAGACTTGCACCGCAGATTAAACAGATTACTATCGCGCGGGATTTCGGTTGCAATTGTAGAGATAAGTTTTTGAAAGACGCCAATATATCCGGATCGGCCGCCCTCCTGTTTCACCTCCTACGCGACCACACCCTCACCGACGGACAGACCAATGCTGTGATTGATCTGGGCAAATTCCTCGACAGTGACAATCATGACGTCTTTTTGCTCAAGGGCTATGCCGGAACAGGAAAAACCTTTTTGATCGACGCGTTGGTCAAGATGTTGCGCGAGCAGGCGCGGACATCTGTTCTCTCCGCGCCAACTGGACGGGCTGCGCGGATTATCCGGGAAAGAACCGGCGAAGACGCGTCCACGATTCATGGAATGATTTACAACTTCGACTCTATCGTGGAACAGAAAACCGAGGGGGTCGAGGGGTCGGAGACCTACAAGCTGATTGTCAGTCTCTCGGTCAACGATGAGCCGAGCAATACAGTCTACATCACTGACGAAGCCTCACTCGTTTCCGACCAGTTTTCCGAGTCAGAGTTCTTTCAGTGCGGGTCCGGCCACGTGCTTCGAGATTTGATGCATTTCATCAACTTCGACAACAACGTCCACCGGAAAAAGCTGATCCTGATCGGCGATGACGCGCAGCTGCCACCCGTTGGCATGTCCTTTTCGCCTGCGCTCTCCCCGAATTACCTGATGAAAAACTTCGGTGTCCGTGTGTGCGGCTACGAACTTACAGATGTCGTTCGCCAGAAGGCGGATAGCGGCGTGCTGAAAACCGTCCAGCCACTCCGCGAAAGTCTCGAGGCTGGTGTGTTCAACAAGCTGTCCTTCGATACCGACCTTCTCGACGTAAGCAAGATCGAGATCGGCGACGCCGTATCGACCTACCTCGACAG
This sequence comes from Ruegeria sp. CDSA033, assembly GCF_059612305.1. Taxonomy (NCBI): domain Bacteria; kingdom Pseudomonadati; phylum Pseudomonadota; class Alphaproteobacteria; order Rhodobacterales; family Roseobacteraceae; genus Ruegeria; species Ruegeria sp. CDSA033. The sequence goes on from NZ_JBXWQI010000005.1 coordinate 306,851, forward strand.
CTGTGACCATCGTGTCAGCAACAAGTCAGTAATCATCACACGCTCAAACGCGGACGCCGGAATGTTCAATCGATCGATCCGGGAACGTCTTTTCCCAAGTCAGCCTGAGGCTGCGCCCGGCGACAAGCTATTGGTGGTCAAGAACACCGAAGTTGACGGCATACGGATTGCGAATGGGGATTTCGCTTTGGTAAGGTCGGTTTCGGCCGAACGAAAAATCCGTCATATCACGATCCGCCGGAAGAACGAGGAGACGGGCCGCGTCGAGGAGATTCCGATCGAGCTTTCGTTCAGGGAGGCCACTCTCGGTCTGCGAATGATCGATGGTTCGGCGACCTACATTACAACAAACATCATCGAGAACCTTCTTTACGAAGATCGACCCACGCTCACTTCCGACGAGCACAAAGCGCTCTACGTGGATTTCTGCCAGCGACATGCAGACCTCAGAAAGGACCGAGAGGCCTTCAGTCAGGCTCTCCGCAATGACCGCTATTTCAATGCCCTGCGGGTGAAATTTGGCTATGCGCTCACCTGCCATAAAGCACAGGGTAGCGAGTGGGAAAACGCGATTGTGAGCTGCGCCTCACTGTCGAACCCTTTGTCATCGGAAAATTTCCGATGGCTCTACACCGCGCTTACTCGCACCAAGTCTCGACTCTTCCTTATCGACCCACCCCGCCTCGAGGTCGGATCGGGTATCAAGCCCGCAGGACTGGGCCCCGGAATTTTTGCCACCCGTCGAGACCTGTCGGCCATGCCCGCACCTTTAACCACTCCCCGGTTGCCTGCGGCAGAGGCGCAAACCCCGGGCACTTCAGGCGGGTCATCATCCGACTCAGGCGATTTGCGCCAAATAATTCGTGATCAGGTAACGACGATACTCAACGGGACTGGCATCGAAATCGAGGGCGTGGAGCACAACCAATATCAGGAGGCTTACTTTTTCAGCCGCGGCAACGACCAAGCCAGATTGAACGTCTGCTACAGCGGCAAGGGTAAGATTACGCGGGTGATGGCCGCCCAAGATGGCGACCTTTCGACGGAGCTTGTGGCCTCTCTGTCCGTCATGATCGGCGGCACCTGCGTCGCCTCGCCCCCCGTGTCGGCCGCGACCAATGCTTTGATACCAGGCTCCTCAGCGCTGATATTCAGTCAACCCTTCCTCGAGGAGTTCCACCAAAAGCTCGTCTCGCTCACGCAAGCCCACGGGATCGTCTTAGCCGGCTTGCACCAGAAGCAATGGTTTCAGCGTTACAGCTTCCAGAAAGGCCCGGAGCGCGCCGAGGTGGACATATTTTACAACAGCAAACACGTCTTCACGAAGTGCCAGCCTGTTGGCCATGTCACCGCCCCCACCCCGCTCCTTTGCGACGTGCTCAGAATCCTGACTGTCGAGATGAACGCGTGAGCAATTCGAAGGAAGTCTTTCGGCTGCGGAAAGCCGGACAGATCGACGATGCCTACGCAATTGCCAAGTCCGACATTGCATCGCCCGGGGCCGACGACTGGAATGTCCGTGCGCTCAGTTGGTGTCTCATCGACCTCATCAAACGTGCGGCTGAGAAAAGGGATCAGGCGGAGATTGCCCGGTTGATATCGGAACTTGACCAGCTCACGCCGCCGGAAGACGAGGTTCTCGAAAAGCAAAGACGCTTCGCGCTGTCGCTCGCGGATAGTGCGCAACATGACATTCTCACGGCGCAGCAACGTAGCAAGGCGAAACGACATCGAGAGGCTGCGCAGATCTATCTTGGCCTTTATTCTCGCGGCACGCTCAATTCGACAAACCACACCGGATTCAGTTGGGACCTCTACTACTGGACCAGGGAGATGCTCTCTGGGCAGGAGGAAGTCGGGCCGGCAGCGATCGGCCAAGCAAGGCGAAATCTCAATGCTTACTTAAAGCTTGAGGTTGATTGTCCATCGCCACTTCACAGCTGTATGCTCAGGATCGCTTGGCAACTCGCTTCCGGCAACCATCTGAACTTGCCGGCTTTCCTGCGCTTATGGGGTCTCGAGAACCTGCTTCCTAAGGACTACGATCGATTCACGACGGATGATGGAAAGACACTGCCGGCCCTTGCCGAGAAGGTCGTCCACAGGGCGGCCAAGGATGCGGTCGCAAGTGGCGACACCAGTGCCATGAAGCATCTCATGCCGCACCTTCAGGCGATGATGAAGCGGTATCCTGACAATGTCTGGTTTCGGCAGAGCTTGATAAAGTTCCTCGCCGGCCTCGGCCGGTATGCGGAGGCGCGCGAACATGCAATTCTGTTCGCCCGCGAGAAATCACGCGAGTTCTGGGCTTGGGACCTCTTGGGTGACCTACAGGAGTCTGCGGAACTCCGCCTTGCCTGCTATTGCAAGGGTCTTTTGTGCCCCGCCGACGAAGCCTTTGTCGGACGACTGCGTTTGAAGCTTGCTCGCGAGCTAAAGACGGCGGAGCATCTTTCCGAGGCGCGCGGCGAGATCGAAGCCGTGGTCGCGCAACGCGAGAAATCGGGCTATCCCATCCCGAAAGAGGCCGAGGAGTTCATGGTCGAGCCCTGGTATGCAGAGGTAGCTGGGACCGCAACCAACAAGACATTATATGCCCAATTGGCCAAGAAGGCGGATGAGCTCTTGTTTTCAGATCTCGAATGGATCGACGCTTGCGCCGGGGAAAGCTTCACTCTGGGTGGAGACGATCGCAAGCGCCGCTGGAGGATCTACATCCCTGACAAGCCGACCCCCCGCGAGATTTCGGCGCCGGAACGCGTCCTCGGCCTTGGAGAGTTACAATTCGGACAGCCGATCAGGATCAAAGTCGACTTCGGCACCGACAAGTCGGACCAAGTCAAGCTCTACGCGGCTGACCTTCGTAACGCAGGTGTGCCTTTCGATATCTTTCCAACGACCGTCGGAGTCGTGGATCATGTCAATCTCAAAAAGGGTGTCCTGCATGTCATTGCGGGCCGCAATCTCGATGGCATCATCCCTACATCGGAGGTCACGGCAGGGATCGGGGACCACCTCGAAGTTCGTCTTGCTCACTTCAGCACACGCGGTGGGACACGAACGCGCGTGGTCTCGGCGGAAAAAACAGACGCCAAAGCAAACGACACTGTCTGCCGAACCTTCCGCGTTCGTGTCAGGATCAACAACGGGATGGGTTTCACCGACGACGGCATCTTCATTCCGCCTGACCTCGTCCGTGAGCACGGAGTCGAAAACGATGACCTCGTCTCGGGTCTGGCCGTCATCAATTTCGACAAGAAGAAACGGGCATGGGGCTGGAAGGCAATCCGCATCGCACCGGTGGAAGAACACAGCATTCCCGAGGCGGATTAACATGGCGGTCACTTAAGTATGAAATCGAAAAATACCGCAATGCAAGGAATATAAAAATGAACGAAGGGCTCGCGAAGGGATACGCGACTGCTTTTGTGGAACAACAGGTAGACCACAACTCCATCCGAGACTGGCTTGAAAGCCCCAGACGAACAAAAGCCTTCAACAAGTTCGCATTGTGTTCTCAAATGGAGTATGAGGGGCGCGTCCTTGAAGCGATGGCGCCCCTAATTCGCCCACCTTTCAGTGACCCGTTTATCCCCGCCCCATGGAGCGATTTGATTAAATCAGTCGGCGCGCAGTTGGTCAGTGCAGCGCCGGAAACCGAAGTTTTCCACGCCGCTCAGAGCGATGAGTTGGATTTCACCGAAAGATCTGTATTCCTGAATAACCTCTTTTTTACAGCGACTGAGGAAAGTGTGGAGGCTTCCTTGCTCACGGTCGCGAACATGAGCCACCATACGATAACAAGGTTGCTTCAGCGCGGCCTAGCCAACGAAGAATCCTTGGACTATCTTGTTTGGCTCTCGATGGCCATCGCCCGTGATCTTGCGCAGATTTTTGATTTGACGCCGCTGGCACGAGATGGTGCTTTTGACTTCCTCGTTCCTTTCATGGGCGGCGCGTTGGTCGCTCGGACAATGAAAGTCTCGCCAGGAATCGAAAAATCCTATCAAGGGGACCGATGGGTGTTCTCTCTGCGCACGTTCCTTGAAGAAGGCATGTTGAAACCCAACGACCGTGAGCGCATGGCTGGTATGGAAATCGAACAAGACGGGACCATGCGGCTTCGCTGGCTTGGACAAACCAGGGAAATGCAGCGAGGCCTAATGCGAGAAGCCGACGTCAACCACATCAAGGGATGGTTGCAAGCGAATGCTCGACCATCAAGGCCGAGGGCCACTGCCCGATGAATATGGGCCACTTGCGTCGCCGCTGAGAATGACTTGGGAAATGTCCGCTATCACTATTAGCGTTCAGTGATTTTTCTTTTTACTGCCTCAGTGAATGCCCGGAGCCCGCCATTCGTGAAGATGACAAAAACGGCCCACTACCGCCATCATGAGACCACAACTTGAGGAGACGATTTAGCATTGAGCTTGTGCCCTCAAAACAAAGCAAGGGCCAAGAGCGACTACTACCCTGATCGTGCTGTCGTCGTGCTAATCGCAGATGCCGCGATGCGTGCGATCATACAGGGGGCGCAAACGCTGGACGAGAGCGACGGCCTCCTGGGCTGTATCGGCACCATAGACGCGATCTTCAGGAATATTCGTATATCGCGTCCTTTCATCGATCGGCGCGTCGGCAAGCCGTCCGCTCCAGCCATTACAGCGAAGCGCAACCAACAGCCGTCGATGGATCCAAGCGAAAGCCATCTCGGAGAGTGTCCCGGCACCGCCGCCGATCGCAATCACTGCATCTGCTTGGGCCATCACGAGGTTTCGCCCATGATCCAGCCCGGTCGGGATGACGATATCAGCGTTCGAAGAGACGCGAGGGCCGCTCGGGTCTCTACCCGGAAGCAGGCCGATACACGCGCCATGCGCCCAGTTTGGCGACGTCCGGCCGCCTTCAAGCGCGGCGTCCATGACACCGCCCATGCCGCCAGTCATCACCGCAAAGCCCCTATCGACCAAGCATCGGCCCGTGCTGAAGGCAAGTTCAAGGCGCCGATCCTTGTCGGGAAGTGTCGCGTCTCCGATTACCGAGACGATCTGGCGGCGTTCTGTGCAGTTCATTGATATTCCTCTTCGATTCGCATCTCTCTTGCAATCAGCCGTGCGATCACCGCCTCGCGCGCTGTGGCCCTGGCGGTCTCGCGCGTCTCTCCCGGTTCATGAAGATAGAGCGGCTTGCGGATCCAAGTGGGCGCTCGCGCGGCCTCGACCATCGGCAGCATGAAAGCCCAGTCCGACGCCAGTTCGACATATGAACCGTCCAGCCGAAGCGCCTCGTCGGGCACACCGTCAAAAAGACCTTTTCGGAAACTGCGCAGGTGCTGCCAGACATTGCCGCCGCGGTTGCCTCGCGGATTGTCGAAGCACACCGTGTAGTCGACGCTCTTGTCAGTGCGCAACATGGAGCCAACGGTCAGGTCAGCACCCGCGTCATAGGCATTGGCAAGTTGGGTTAGCACATCACGGCCAATCAACTGATCGTCGGCATCGAGCGTCACTATGATCTGCCCGGGTGTGGCGCATAGATCGCGGATGGCATGAACGGTATTGGCCAGCAATCCGGCACGTCGGCGCCTTGCAACAAAGCTCACTCGATGCATGTCACCAGAAAGCATGTGCTCGACTTCCTCGGCGATCCAACGGGCAGATGCATCATCTACAACGATGGCACCCCAGTCCTGACGATCTTGCCTGAGGACCGAGTCCCAACAACGTCGGAACCGCTCCGGTGTCACGTTGTGTCCGCAAATGACGAATACAAAGCGCTCGTGTCGTTCTGGCAGCCGCCAGTCTTTCGCACCTCCGGTCCATTCGATTTGATCAACTTGAACTGCCGGCACCCGTCCCCTCGCAACGGATGCGCGCACTTCTTCCCATGCCTCGATATCACGCTTGCGGACATTAGGCGGATGCAAGCAGAAGCCGCCTACACCGCCTCCCCGCAAGGAAGTTCCCCGACCAAGCCGCACTGCTTCGTCCATCGCACGATGCCACGACAGATCCGGAGCGCCGTTCCGCTCGGTGTTCGGCAACGGAAGGATTGAGTTCATTCGCTCGAGGCAGACAAGGCCCAATCTGCTTTCGACTCGCCATGGGCCTTGCGACCCGGTAGCCGTCCATCGCATGCTGCTTTCATGAGCAACGGGAAAGCTGGCTGTCAGCGCCTGGGGATCCTCCCGCAATGCCGCGACCAGCTCGCTCACCGGGTCGCAGTTTCGGTCTGTGCGCGCGATCATCATGTCGATATCGGCATGAAGCACGTTCGGACCTTTGCAGGCATCGAACCCGGCCAGAAGCGCCCCAGTCGCGGCGCCGCCAGCGCTATGGCTTGCAGCGAGATCAAGTCCAAACCAGCGGAAATTGAGCGCGCTGAGAGCTGCAGGCGAGGATGGTGTCTCCACGATACGGTCGATCTCGCCTTCGCTCAGTAGGCGCTGCGCCGCGTTGCGTAAAGCCGAAATGTCCGCTTGGGCATGCGGTCTCGGGAAGCCGTCACTGCGCGAGTCGAGGGCCAGCACTGTCTCGTTGAACACACCGGGATGCTCCAACGCTGCCAGGATGTCGCGCAGTTGCAGATCCAGCGCCGCGGCGTCCATTGCACAAGCCTTGATCAACAGCGAGACATCGGGCTTCGAAGCGGGTGCCAGTTCGAGAACCAACAGATCGGACACAGTTTCGAAGCGCTCGAATTCGATGCATCGGCGTTCGTGCCGCGCCATGATGCGAAACCCGGCGCGCATCAGCCGACGGCGAAGCAATCGCTCGCTTCGATGTCTCTCGTGAAGAACCCGGCCTGTTGCGCGCACCGTCTTGGTCCATTCCGCAGCAGCATGATTGCCAGGAGGCGAAAGAGGCCTGGCTTCGGCCACGCAGGACCTGTGCGCATATGCGGGGTGACACAACGCGAATAGCACCCTCCCATCTGTCGCGACGGCAGCCCGCAGATCAGTGAGGACTTTGTTCAGCTCATCCTCGTCCAACAAACAGGCGACGCGTCGACATACCACAAGATCGAACCGGCCGGACGCGATGGCTTCTGAGCCCGTTTTGGCCCTGTGCACGCCAAGCGGAGCCAATTCATCCAGACGCGTTACGACGCCAGGATCAGGATCCCAGGCAACGACTTTGGCCCCCGCACGGGCAAGCGTGGCCGCCTGCTTGCCCTTGCCGGCCCCATAATCGAGAACCCGTTTCGGACGCAATGCCAAGGCGCGCGTGACCGTCGGATCTACCGACAACTCCAAGCCGAGACGTTCACGCACCGCCCGGATTAGGTTCTCATGCCCTTCAAGCTCAGGTAGATTCACATTATGCAGTGATTGGCGCATCAGCAGACCGATGTCGCTCCGCCACCACCATCGCCAGCACAACCAGGCACGACGGCACATCCGCACGAATTCCAAACCTTCGGCCTTCGGATCATCGACCGGTTTCAGGTCTGCCCCGTAGTCGATCAAGCGCACAGAGCCGTTCGCAACCCGCAGGTTCTTCGGATGCAGGTTTCGGCAAACGAGCCCTGCGCGATGCAAATCCGCGAGCAACTCGACAAGGCCTGGCCCGTGCCCGCCCGCCCAAGGATCCGATGATTCGAACGGCAAACTCATTAGCCATCCCAGAGATGTCCGTTCTATCGTTTGGGGCTTGATCAGTGCCGTCTTCGAGGAGGCTTCTCCGGTCAACATCCGAAGCGTAGGAACGGCTTCGGCCGCTTGTTCCGATGCCCAGCGGTCGAAGAGTTTCCAGATCGTGCGCCCGTCGGTGAAAACCACGCCTTCCGCGCCTTGCCCAAGGACATGAATGGGTGTGGACGTCACGACCGATGCACAAGCGGCTTGGCCACGTTCCTCGGCCAACAGCTGCGGGATCGCGTTCGAACGGCGCACCCTTCCGGAATGCTCCATGATGCGCGCATCAAGGCCAGAGAGGAAATCTCGAACCTCCACTGGGCCAAGAACACGGACCGCAGATTCGATTTGCGCGAAATTCTCAGTTGAGAACATCTGGAGCAGCTGTCGTGCCTGCGCGTCGAGTGTGATGCGCGCGACATAAGTCGGCGCCTCGTTTCGGATCCAATCCAAGAGCTCCAGTGCAAGGCCACGAATGCGGAAGAAGGAGAGGCGCAGAACGGCGAGGCGCTCGTCTTCATATTTTCCGCAGAGCGCCTCGACAAGGTCCGGGTCTTCGCCGGAATCAACCAATGCACTGAAAATTGCAAAGCCGCGCACATCATCGGCGATCCCTGCAAGATCAAGCTGTTGAGGTGCTGGAAGGCTACTACGGTCGTGCCGCACCGGAACGGGGACCGAGATGACTTTTCGATCGAAACGACGCTCTTGCATAAGTGCCCAAATCATGTCCGATCGCCGCGTCGGACGCCCTCCGATGGTGGGAGAAACATTGGGCAGATCCAACAAGGCTTCGGGATCAAAAATAAAGGTATTTCCGCCCCGATGGAGCGCATCTGCGGCTTCAAAAACACCCATGGCATCTGGGTCCGCTATCAGCGGGCGCAGCGGAGCTTCACCTGCAAGGATGCGCGGGATCATCGTCTCCAGCCGTGCAAGCGAATCCCTGCAGCTCTCGTCGGAGTGTTTCGGTTCAAGTGCAAAAGGAGTTTCAAGCCGGTCGGTCTCGATCCGGGAAAGATCATGATAGTAGTCTCGCCGGCCTGCACGCAACACAGCATTGTGGTGCTGTGCTGCCGGAACCGGTGCGTCCTCGGGAGAGGCCGACAACCGCCGCAGGTTCCACATCAGGTCCATCAGTTGCCCCCGGATACTGGCAACGGCAGGAAGCGGCGGTGCGCCGGTATAGGTCCCGATGCAGATGTCCGCGCCCGTTGCACGCATCCGGCGCAACGCTTGGCCAAGAACGAGAGGACGACGCTCCGAACCGGAAGACGTAGCAATAATCGGATCGAGACGCATGTCATCGTCAAGAATCCAGACTACACAACCCGGTCTTTCCTGCGCCATGTGATAGAGGCAACTTTGAAGGGCCGTTCGCGCATCGGAGATGGCGAGTCGCCCCTGTCGGTCCACACCCTCCGGGCGCCAATCCCCTTTCCTCTCAAGCAGTTCCAGCCCCGCTCGATCCACGACACGAATCCGTAGGCGGTCCCTCTTCTGCGCCACCATGGAGGCGAAACTTTGTCCAGAATTCGCTTCGGGCCGGTTCTCAAGCAACAAAACGTCGGGCGGCGCAAGTTCCTCGGCCTCGACCCTCTCGGCCAAGTCGTCCAGGAGGCGGGAGAGCGACTGGACGCGTCGGTCATCTGCGATGATGCCAACAATCAATGGCGGTGTCTCTTCCAACTGTGGAAAGGAAGGTCTGGCTGGCGGAATATTTTCACCAACGTCTGGGTCCGGATTTGGCGGTTCGACTGGCTGCCAATCAAAGAGCTTCTGCGCGCGATTGAGATGATTGGCGCGCACAGTCGGCGACATCAGCGCTCCATGAATGTGATCGAACATCTCCAGACCGGAATGTTTGGCCACCGAACCGGGAGACGAAAGCCGAGGGCGATCTGCACAGGCATAATGGCGCACACTTGGGGCTGATGTCGTCGCATATGTCAGATCTGGACGGCGGCACAGTCGGATCCACAAGTCGCGGTCGGTGCTGCTTTGCAGCGCTTCATTGAAGCCCCCAGCCTCGAGCAGGATGTCGAGCCGTGCCGCGAAAGTGGAGCCTTGAATCCCTGGGTTCCGCTCCATGAAAAGACTGGCGTCCACCGCGGCAGGCGGCTCGATTCTACGCGCATCCAAATCTGACTCGAGGCGCAGGAAAGGCGCCGCGACGACCTCGGCACCTTCTCGGATGCGTGCCTCGACCGCGGCGAGATGCTCGGGCGTCCATTCATCGTCGTCGTCGAGGAAAGCAACGAAGATATCCGTCATACCGGCGTGTTTTCGCAGCAGATGATCAAGCCCAGTATTCAGCGCACCCGAGAGCCCTTTCGTCCGGCGGTTGCGAAGAAGCTGAGCGGTTGGGGCCGCCGCTTTCACTTGCGGGGCAAGGTCAGTAGTTCTGTCGTCCTCGATTACGATAATTGCATCCGCAGGGCGAGATTGAGACAGGATGGAAGGTAGTGCGCGTTTCAACAGCAAGTTTTTACGCGCATGCGTTGCCAGCATCGCGACGATGGTAGGTCTGTTCATGGTCATCCCCGATGAAAGGAAGCAATTGGCTAACCGTCTTCCTTGCGAGAGCATGTCGGCTTAAGAGGCTTGCGGGATCGGTCATCGTGGATCCATCAAGCCCGATCCGGCACGTCAAACAACCAAGAGCAGCTGCAACCTTGAGTAGTTATCGGGTGGTGAGGTGTCAATCTCGAGGTGGAATGTCACGTCGATTAAGCTGGCATATATGCCTCGGCGGATATCTGTAATCGTCTCGCCCGGTCGCGTGTAATTCTCTTTGGAAACAGCTGGCCATGAGTGGCGTATGACGCATCGTGGTTTTTTTCTGCCCGATTTCCTGTGCGGAAAACCCTACAGGAGGACCTTCGAGCAAGGTGTAGCAAAAGATCCCAATCCACCCTTCCAACGCCCAGAATTTCCATTCCGAGCGTTAGAACACGCGGTGCCTCGGTTCATACAGAATCCTCAACCGAGGCATGGAACTGCAAAGCTCCAATACGATGGCGATGCTCTTTGAGGGCAGCGTTGCCCAGACCATGCGGTGCCGATTGAAAGATTGTCTCGACAACCAAATCACCAAGGACTTCACCCACTTCTGGCTCAACACCCCGACCAAACAGCTTGAGCTCTCTGGCATAAAGCCAGATGAAATAAGCGGTTTCATTCAACTGCTTCCGAGAAAATCGAGACCCGGCATCGCCAATATCATCCAGCAATTCCTCGACGGCTTGTGGCAGCGGATAGACGCCATGTCGCGCGCGACAACCGCGAGGCGGCATCGGATCCAATCTTTTTTGCGGAAGAAGGGTTGAGGCCGCAATCGCAGGAATTCCACGGAGCTTGTGAAAGAAATCCACATTGGCGCTCCAGGTTATCTGCAAATCCGGGCGCAATGTGACTTCATGTTGCCAAGCCCATTCCCGATCAATCTCGGATGGCGACAATCCTGATGCCATGGCCGCACCCGCGATCGCCGGCACCGGGTTTTTCTTGACCGACAGCCCAGCTTCAACAGCCAACCTCTGCAAATCGGCCCAAGGCTTGGTCCAGGTAATGCTCAATTCGGCCTGGAGCTGGCGCCCGGCTGCACGAATTCGCGTCCACCGCTTCGGAAGGCTCGAAGATTTGAGCTCGATATCCTCTATGATCCGGCCGAAGGGGATTTCAAGACGAAGCACGAATGGTATGCACAAATCGAAAGCCGCAACTTGCGGACGCTGCAAGGCGAGATGGTAAACAGCTTTGAAGAGTTGCTGATCGCCAACTGGCTGTTCCGGAACGGCATCGCCTACGAATACGAGCCGAGCTACGAGCACAAACTCCAGAAGACTGGGCGCCGCACCTACTTGCCCGATTTCCGGCTGACAGAGAGCGGCGTCTACATCGAGCATTTCGGTGTGCGTAAGAAACGCGGCAGGGACGGCGCGGAGGAATTGACTACCGCACCTTACGTCGATCGCGATGAATACCTCGAAAGCATGGACTGGAAACGGCAGGTCCATGCCGAGCACGAGACGGTTCTGGTGGAAACCTACAGTTGGGAGCGTGAAGAAGGTCGGCTGCTCGAAGCGCTTGCCGAAAAGCTTGAACCACATGTCACGCTGCGGCCGACCCCAGACATCGAGATTTACGATCGTGTGGCCGAGGTTGGGGTGGTGGACAGCTTCACTTCACTAATGGGCACCTTCCTGCGCCACTTCAAGAACGGCGGCTATCGGGTCGAGGATTGCTCCGACAAGGCGCAAACTTTGAAGTTGGGCAAGCGGGCGGAGGCCTTCCTCAAGATTTTCGGCGCGGTCTTTCGCGAGTATCAGTCCCGCCTTGGCGACCGCATCGACTTCGAGGACATGGTGAACCGCGCCATGGCGCTCGTCGAGAGTGGGCGTTACCAGAGCCCGTTCCGCCACATCCTCGTCGACGAGTTCCAGGACATCTCGACCGGTCGTGCGAGGCTGATTCAGGCACTTAAACGCCAGCACTCCGATGCCAGGGTGTTTGCCGTCGGCGACGACTGGCAGTCGATCTACCGCTTTGCCGGGTCGGACATTCACATCATGCGTAACTTTGGCGTGGAATTCGGTGGCACTTATTCAGGGGCCACTGGTGTTCATCGCACCGTCGATCTCCGTCGAACCTTCCGGTCGGTGGACAAGATCGCCCTGGCCGCCCGTCGCTTCGTTCTTCGTAACCCCGCTCAGATCACCAAAACGGTGATACCGGCAGGCAAAACTGACGAACCTTCGATCAAGATCGCTTGGACGCGCCGCGACATCGGGGAGAAGACCTTGAACGACGCAGTTGCCACTCTTGCCGCCACTGAAGGTAAAGGAGGCGGGAAGCCGTCGATCCTTATCCTCGGGCGATATCGTTTCCTGAGGCCCGATATAGGGCGACTCCAGCGTCAGAACCCCGGGGCGACGATCAACTTCAAGACCATCCATGCATCGAAAGGCCTGGAGGCCGATCACGTCATCATCCTCGGAGCCGACAACGTAAGGATGGGCTTTCCGTCCATGATCGTCGACGACCCTCTGCTCGGCCTGGTATCGCCCGAGGCCGAGCCATACCAAAATGCCGAAGAGCGGCGAGTCATGTATGTCGCCGTGACCCGGGCCCGTCGGACCGTGACCATACTCGCTTCCGAGGCCCGCCCCTCCGTCTTCGTCGAAGAGCTGATGAGAGAGCCTGAGTTCGGCGTAGTGGTGCCTTTGGATGCTCAGAAGCACACCCACACTTGTCCGGTTTGCGGTGGGCGTCTTCTACACATGGCCGGAAAAGACGGTCGCGATTGGTATCGCTGCGAGCACGTGAAGCTGTGCGGCAGCAGCATGCCGGCTTGTCCGGCCTGCGGTGTCGGCCTGCCGATCCATTCCCAGACCAAGGGAGAACTTGTTTGCACTGATTGCGGGGAGACCCAGCAGGCTTGCCCCAGTTGCGAAGCAGGATGGCTTGTCGAAAGGCGCGGCCGCTTTGGAGCATTTCTTGGCTGTGTTCGCTTCCCTGACTGTGCTGGAAAAGCCAAGCTAAAGAAAAGCGCATGACAGGCTGAAAGAGCACGCCCCAGCCGCAATTGGCCCGACCTTCGACAAAGGTCCACAGGTAGCGCATTCGGGACGTTCATGATCGCCGCAGCGAAGGACAGGCCACCGCCATTTCGGATAAACTTCTCCCTGTTTTGCAAGCGCTCAGTTGGTGGACCTACTACAACCGGGCTATGACACTTTACTATGACACCCCTGCCCGCTTTCTATGCCGAGATTGCCTAATCCGCCGTTAGAATGTCTTTATTTTATTGGTTTGAACCTTTCGGATAAAGTCTCAAAAACGGTCTCGAAAACCGTTGTGGGTGCAAGCCCACCCAGGGTTCGAATCCCTGTCTCTCCGCCACTAACATCCTAAAATTAATAGTTTTTCTGATGATAGTGATTCGGCGTCAATGTGCGCGCCAAAGCTCCCTTTTCTCAAGAGTCGGCATAACTATGCCGAGATTTGTGACTCCGATTGCACCGACTATGCCGAGATCGGGATCAAATTCCTCCACTTTGCCTTCTCGTCGGTAGAGGTTCTTAGCACAAGAAAAACGGGCCTCGCACGGGAGCTGATCGCGGCTGGGCGCAACGACTACAACCACCACTGCCCCGGCACGAGCCTCAACGGGCTCACCCCGTGGGAGTATCACCAACGGTAAAGAGAGGGCCGGTTCCTGCAACCGGCAAGGAAATTGCAACCAACTATGCCTACATAATGGAATTTGAAGGCAGTAAGATCGCCCGAATGACCAAGATCTGGAACGACGGGCACTCACTAAAACAACTCGGATGGGCGTAGGGCCATCGCTGTAGTGGCTCCGTCTTTTAGGGGCGGTGATGCGTGAATTGGTGACCACTTCGGCCTCTCACCTGCTACTAAGCCTCTGAGCTCCCAGCCTACGCTTCATGACGACCGTCTATGGCGAGTTTCAGCCCGAAGTGGTTTTGAGCCCTGTGTGAAACGCAAGCATTCCGCAGATCTGGCGTCAATTGACCTTGAGGGTTAATCGCCAGTGCAACAGAAAAAGTAATCCCGCCAAACACTCTTTTGGGGAGGGCGCCATGTCAACTCAAACTGGATATCTGTTGATCGCCGATATATCCGGATACACCCAATTTCTGACATCGTCAGAAATGGATCACGCCAATCCGATTTTGCAATCTTTGCTGGGAGTGCTGATCGAGCAAGTGGGTGATCCGCTTCATTTTTGGAAAACCGAAGGCGATGCGATTCTGGCTTATTCGACACGGCAAGATTTCCCCTCCGGTGAAACCTTCCTGACCATCTGCGAGAATCTCTACAACGCGTTTGCTCTTCGCCGACAGGACATAATTGCCAACACAACCTGTACCTGCAATGCGTGTGCCAATGTTGGAGGGCTGGATTTGAAGGTTATCGCCCATCATGGCCAGTTCGAAGAAATGCAGCCTGGCCTTGCAAAGGACTTTTCCGGTGCCGACGTTATTCTGGTTCACCGAATGGCCAAGACGAACGTTGTTGAAGCCACCGGTGTACGCAGTTACGCACTGTTCAGCGAGGCCGCTGCAAACGCCATGGATATCAAAGGTATAGTGGAACCGTTTTCACAGTACATCGAACATTTTGGCGAGGATTCAATGATGGTCTACGATTTGGCTAAATCGTGGGAACGTTTGCGTGCAAACCGCGAGCGCCATTTCTTGACCAAGGAAGACGGAGTTTGGACGTTCCGTCATCATTTCGATGCTCCAATTGCAGTCGTCTGGGAGGCGTTGGTCGCACCGGAGCTAAAGCTGAAATGGATGAACCGAGTACAGAAAATCACTGTCGACAGCCCACAAGGGCGTCTCGGCAACGGGTCGGGTTATCATTGCTCTCACGAATTGGCGGACTTTTTCTATCGCATCACTGATTGGGAACCGTTCGACTATTTCTCGACCTGCATCCAGGATCCGACGCGCGCTGGAGTAAGCCTGCCCGAGACGTATCAGCTGACGCAAACGAACACTGGCACCGACTTGCGATACACAATGGGTCAAGCGACGGATGCCGAGGGCAATAGGTCGGAAATCTCAGAACAGGAGGTTTCAGCGTTCCTGGCAGAATTCTGGCCACATCGTTCTCTGAGTTGGACGCACAACTCAACGCCTCGAAGTAAGAGTGCTTTGTTGGGGCGGCTTACATCGCGCTGGTAATCGCGAATTGCTGCTTACCATGTGTACGATGTCTGATGTCATCGCTCACCGGAGCAACAGTAGCAAATTCCCATACCCCATTTTTCAAGATTTAGCCAACGGTCCCACCCGTCACATACTCAAAGCCCCCTGCCCGCTACTAATTAACTACATAGACAGTTCATCCCCAAAATTCGAGCAAAGCAGAATTTGTGATGACTGCTTCAGCAGAGCCGAAGTTCGCATACTGCGTAACATCAGACGATCAGTTCGTCGTTCAGTAGCATCTTTTGGACCTTGACCGCTTATCTCTCGGATGGATTTCCGAATTGGAATTTCAATTGGCGGTTTGTCCTGAGATAAGACAACGGCGACCCTAAAGTCTTCTCTGCTTTCAAAATCACGGATGCCGAGGCACGGGCGTCTTCGCCTGCATCATGGTGATGAAACTCAAGGCCGAGGTATTTCTTAAGATTTGCCAACCCGTGCCCACCGGCGCCCTTCAACGACGGCCATGCGCGACGGGCAATCGTAACACTATTCGTCCAATGCGACGAGATCATTGGCAGGCCATACCGGGCACAAGCGGCCGTCATCGCCTTTTCATCGAACGTACTGTGTTGCACAAGGTTGTGGGTGTTCAGGACTTCAAACAAGGACGCGTAGACCATTGGGAAAGTTTCAGCCCCAATCACGGTTTCAGCGGAAATCCCGTGAAGCTCAGTATTGAAATTCTCAAATGGTCCCTCGGGATCAATCAGGACAGAATAGGTTTGCAACGAACCAGCGTCGCTAACAAAACAAAGCCCGATCTGGCAAATGCTACTGATAGATTTGCCCGCCGTTTCGACGTCCAACGCTATGAATCGAAAAGGCCCGGCAGGCGGCGTACTAAGATGCCCAAATCTGTTCAATGTGTCCACCGTTTGGGCGTGTTGCGCCGGTCGAATTTCATCAGCCTTCGCAACCGGGCCGAAAACTGAGTATCCTAGTTCTTGCGGGCCAAATGAATATTGGCAAGTCATTCTCGTCCTCAAGTAATGCAGCCTGCCTATATGACGCTTCGCTCAACGGCCCAAAGCGGACCGTCGCTACAACTACAATCGCTGCGATGCAGCGTTCTCCAAAGAAAGCCGACGTTGGTCACGAGCAACGTGCGGCTCCACTGCGTGGAAGTGATTGAGTGCTTTAATAGGGGCATTCTTTCGACAGAAACTCATTTGACGCGAAGAAAGTGGATTATAGCCTGACAAACACTGTTTTGTTTTCCGACACCCCTTCCCTTAGATGTGGTGATGCATTCAGCAGGAAGTGAGCCGATCAATGCAAAACATCATTGCAAGAAGAAACTTCGCCGTCGCGGTAGCCGAAGAGGCGGGCGCGCTAGCACTAGAGTATTTTGCTGCCAGAGACACCTTGGTCATTGATCAAAAGGGCGCGCAGGACTGGGTCAGCGAGGCGGATCGCGACGTCGAAACCTTTATTCGTCAAAAGATTATGAACTCTTTTCCCGATGATGGGATTTATGGCGAAGAACACGCCGAAAAAGCTGGCTCCAGCGGTTTTGACTGGGTGATTGATCCGATTGATGGGACAACGAACTTCGTCAATGGCATTCCTGCCTGGACGATTGTCTTAGCGGGCGTTTCGGAAAGTCAAACGCAGGTCGGCGTGATTTTCGAGCCAAACGTTGGTGAAACTTACGTGGCGGTTCGAGGCGAAGGTGCCACTTTGAATGGACACGCCATGCAGGTTGCCTCAAGCGTGGAACTTGCAAGTGGAACCGTCTCAATCGGCTATTCGAACCGGGTCGAAGCATCAAAGGTCATTCCGGTGATTGCGGCCCTTATCGAACGTGGCGCTCTCTATCATCGCAATGCAAGCGGTGCGCTTTCGCTGGCCTATGTCGCGGCGGGACGTCTTTTGGGGTACATTGAAGAGCACATGAACGCCTGGGATTGCCTCGCCGGTCAGTTGATGATCGCCGAAGCAGGTGGCGAGATCGAGGATCAAGACGCCGACGGGATGATCCGGGACGGTGGTCGCGTGATCGCTGGTACACCAGCCGTGTTCGAGACCTTGAAAATGATCTGCGAAGACGCTTGGAACGAATGACGCATTTCAGGCAATCGGGCGCCACCCGAATTCGGGTTGAAGAGTTTTAATATCCGCGCGCCAGAAGTGGCCCTGCCCAGATTGATCAAACCGCCGGTCGATTTCTTTCCCTGCCAGATGGCACCAAAGCAGTGTCCCGACCGCGCCGTGGGTTACAATGGCCAGATTTCTTCCGTCGTGGTTTTTGACGATTGACAGGACTGTTTGAACGATGCGCAATTGCGCAGCATGGGCTGTTTCCCAGCCACGAAAGCTGGAATTGGGTGCCCCGAAAAAGGTGTCAGCGGCGGACTCGAATATCGAGGGAGGAAGGAACCCGGTAGCGCTTCGGTCGTTTTCTCCCAGTCCAGGTTCGGATTTCGCGACCAGCCCCAAAGGTTTTGCAAGGATAGCCGCTGTCTCGAACGCTTTTCGCTCGGTGCTGGACCATATGTCTGTCACGCACGACATGGTCTTACTTTGTGCAAATGTGTCAGCTCGGGCGCGGCCAATTTCACTCAAACCCCATTCGGTGACCGGTGTCTCCGGTTCGACGACGACCTCCGGGTGAGAGACGACTAAAAGCTTACCCACATCACCCTTCCGGCAACAGAACGGGGCCGCGTCCGGCAAAAGACATTTTGACTTCCGAACCGATTTCCAGCGGTTCGTCCACGTCGTCCTGCACAGCAAATACCTGCCCGAAGGCACCGGCCAGAGTGTACTCCATCCTCACACCAACATAGGTCGCCTTGGCAACTTTGGCCGGGATGCCGGTATCAGATCCAATCAAAATCCGTGACGGGCGCACGGCCAGCGTTGCTGGTCCAGGCGTTAGACCACGAGAGGGGAGCGTATGTTGATAGCCCTCGATTTCGATCGTGGCTAAACCGCCTTCAACAGAAAGGATAGTGCAATTGATCAGGTTAGCCTCACCAATGAAATCGGCCACGAACCGGTCAACCGGCGCATCATAGAGTTTACGCGGTGTTCCGATCTGAGCGATAGCAGCGTTGCGCATGACGACAATCTCGTCTGAAACGGCAAGGGCTTCTTCCTGATCGTGTGTCACATAGACGACGGTCAAACCGAGATCTTGCTGAATGGCACGGATATCTTCGCGCACTTGGCGACGCAGTTTCGCATCGAGGTTTGAGAGAGGTTCGTCAAAGAGCAAAACCTGTGGCTCCAAAACCAATGCACGAGCGACGGCAACGCGCTGTTGCTGCCCACCGGAAAGTTCGCTTGGCAAACGATTATCGAAGCCCTTCAGGCCAACCAAGTCTAACCCATGCAGCGCGCGCGATCGGGACTCGCGCTTGTCGAAGCCGGAAAAGGTCAACCCATACATGACGTTTTCTAGCACGCTCATATGAGGAAAAAGCGCGTAGGATTGGAATACCATCGACACGTCACGGTCGGTAGCGGGTAATTTGGTCACGTCTCGGTCGCCGATCAGAATTCGGCCCGAGGTCGCCATTTCCAGACCTGCGATCATGCGCAACGTCGTCGTTTTACCGCAGCCTGAGGGGCCTAAAAGCGTCACCAGTTTGCCCGCTTGGACGTGCAGATCGATGCTGTCGACGGCCACCACATCCTTGCCGAACACTTTCGAGACACCGTCGAAACGAACAGGCGCGGCCTTACTTGCTATAGTCGTTTCGGTCATGTCGTTTTCTCTGCTCCGAGTTGTGTACGTCGCCCAATCTGAACACGGCCTACGAGGATTTGTAACATCCCGACTGCCGCCAACATCACGAAGATCAGCGTTGTGGAGTATGCGATTGCAAGACCGTAATCGTTGTTCTCGACCCGACCGATAATATAGCTGGTGGCCATGTCATACTCGGCGGAAACAAGGAATATCACCGCCGAAATCGCCGTCATTGCCCGGACAAAGCTGTAGACCAGCGCAGCCAGGATTGCCGGCCGCAAAAGCGGGAGGATCACTCGCCTGAATGTCTGCCACGAGTTCGCACCAAGCGTTAGCGAGGACTCGTCGAGGGATTTGTCCAACTGCGACATCGACGCGATACCCGCGCGAACCCCAACCGGCATATTGCGGAAGATAAAGCTGACGACCAAGATAACGCCTGTGCCGGTTATCTCGATTGGGGGCACATTAAATGCCAGAATATAGCTGACGCCAATAACGGTGCCGGGAATAGCGAAAGAGAGCATCGTGCCAAACTCAAACGCATTCTTTCCCGCAAAACTTTGCCGCGTTAGCAGATAGGCGGTGACCAACCCCACGGCGGCCGTCAGAGGCGCGGCAATGCCGGCGATGGTGATTGTGGTCCAGAAACTGTCCCAGGCGGCTCCGGTCCAGCGAATACCCTCTTCCTCGAAGCGGACCGAAAAGGCAGTGACGTAGTGCTTGAACGTCAGCGAGTTATCGACGCCCCACAGTTCGACAATACTTCCGTAGATGATCATCCCGTAAACCACAGCAGTGAAAACCGCCCAGGCAACTGCAATGCCCAGAACCGGTATGGCAAGGCCCCTTGGCATCAAGGGATGTACACCCGCGTCGCCTTTGCCGGAAACGGTGGTATAGCTCTTTTTCCCCAACCACGCGCGCTGCGCATAGAAGGCAGAAAGTGTGAAGAACAAGAGCACCATGGCTAGAACAGCAGCCCGGCCCTGATCGTACTGCGCACCGACGATGGCAAAAAATATCTCAGTCGAAAGCACATCGAAGTTTCCGCCCAAGACAAGTGGGTTGCCAAAATCGGCCATAGATTCGATGAACCCCAGTAAAAAAGCATTAGCCAGGCCCGGTCGCATCAGAGGCAGGGACACGGTTTTGAAGGTTTGCCAACGATTGGCTCGAAGGGTTTGGGCGGCCTCCTCCATCGATGGTGACACCCCTTCTACCACCCCGATCAAGACCAGAAAGGCGATTGGCGTAAATGCCAGCGTCTGAGCGATCAGCACCCCGGGCATGCCATATAGCCAGCGCGTCGGCTGCACGCCAAAGATCTCGGCAACAAATCTGGTGACCGACCCGGAAAGCCCAAACAACAGGATCAGTGCCAGACCAATCACGAAAGGCGGCGTAATAATCGGCAAGACTGTCAACGCGCGCATCCCGCGTTTAAAGCGGAATCCCGACCGTGTGACGACAAGCGCAAAACAAAGGCCAAGCACGGTCGTGATGAAACCCACAAGAATTGCAAGAAACAGAGAGTTCCACGCGGCACCGCATTTGGCACCGGCAAAACAACCCAAGCCCCAAAGTCGGTCATCAAAGAACTTCGAGGCAAAAACCGAAACTGAATAGGCACCGTCTTCAGTAACGAAGGCGGCAAACAACATCTTCGCAATTGGAAAGAAGACGAAAACTGTAACAATGGTGATTACGCCACCAATAGCGCTGACGACGAAAACGTCGCCATTGATGGCGCCGCGCGCCGCAATACCCTGAGTTAAAAGGAACAGGAACGCTGTGGCGCAGATCATCGCGCCGTATCCCATGCCGAACTGGCGGATCTTCGGTTCTCCGAACAGCGCCTTCATCCAGTCGAAATTGAACCCGCGAATGCCAATTGAGAACCCTTGCGCAATCAGCCAGCCAAAACCCAAGGCACCAGCCAAAATCAGGATGCGCGCGTATTGCGGATCGGACTTCGGTTTGCCGAGTACCAACAAAGGCAACGCAAGCGGGACCAAAAGCGGCGTAAGCCACAGCTTTTCGCCTTGTCCGACCAGAAAAGCGGCGGGCGCATAATCTTCATCGAACGGATATCCATCGACCAGCCATACGAATGACCAAATGCCATCCTCTACCATGAACCATGGCAGCAGGCAGAAACCGACCCACCCGGCAACAATCCAGAAGATCAGAACCGGGTGGTTCGTTTTTGACGTGGTTTCAGTCACTTACTGAGGCAGCACAGAGACCTCTTCGTCCCATTTCTGCAAAAGGCGCTTGCGTTCATCTGACGAGCCATACTTTTTGAAGTCATAGTCGATCAGCTTGATCTGGCTCATGTCAGGTGCGCTTTCAGAGGTTTCCGCATTTTTGTTGGACGGAACCTGGAAGGCGTTAACCTCAAGCGCAAGGTTCTGGGCCTCGGGGCTGAGCGCCCAGTCATAGAACTTTTTGGCTTCTTCTTCATTCCGGGCACCGTCGATGATCGACATCGAGCCGATCTCATAGCCTGTGCCTTCGCATGGGGCCACGACCTTGACCGGAAAACCTGATACGGCCTGCTTGACCGCATCATGCATGAAGACGATACCGATGGTGTTCTCACCCCGACCGGCGGCCTTGATTGGGGCTGAACCCGACTTGGTGTATTGGTTGATGTTCGAGTGCAGGCCCTTCATGAACTCAAAGCCGTCGTCTTCGCCAAATATCTGAACCATCGAGGCAAGCGTCGTATAAGCGGTGCCCGAGGAATTCGGGTTCGCCATTTGCACGTGCCCTTTATACTCGGGCTTCAGCAAGTCTTTCCAACATGCGGGCTCAGGCAGGCTGTTCGCGGCCAAGAGGTCGGAGTTGTAGCCGTAGCCGAGTGCGCCTGAATAAATTCCGATGGTTTTGTTACCTGCACTTTCAGCCTGCGAGATCGCCCAGTCGTGAAGCTGGTCACGCATCGGCGACACGTATTCCATCGTCAGGCCTTCTTCGGCAGCTTGCAAATGGGGATCACCGGTACCGCCCCACCATACATCGCCTTTAGGGTTAGAACTTTCCGCGCGAATTTGTGCAAACGTCTCGCCCGACGACTTGCGGGTCATATTGACGTCTATGCCGGTGGCATCCTCGAAACTGCGCGCCATGAGTTGACACCAATCTTCCTGTGCCGAGCAGTAAAACGTCAGCTTCTCAGCTTGGGCCGCACTTACCGAAGCCGCAAATGCTATCAGCGATCCCGCCAGCGTTGTCGTCAGATTTTTCAATTTCTTTCCTCCCCTATGTGTCGTGCCGAAATTCCCAGCGCGATACTCGTCAATTCGTCGTTGGAGGCGGTGGCTCAAAGTCGCTAGTGGATCTAATTGCGTTGGCCAAATCAATATCCGACCAGCCTCCCAATGACAGAAACAATCTCAACACCGTACTGTTAGTTCTGCAAGGAAATTCCACGAGTACTATTTTTCTTGCGCCGCCAGTTTCTTTGATCACCAAGCCAGTTTACAGCACCAAGTAAGAAGATCGGGAGTGTATTTTGATGCCGCATTGTTTAGATGGCCTTTTGCTGAAGCGACCTTTCTCTCATGTAAAGCAATCATCGTATTGCGATATTAAGGTATAGTTTTGGCCTGCAATCTGAGTCTCCATGCGGCTGCAGCGAACTTCCGCTTTCCGCCCTTCAGAACCTCAATGCGCGTTCGGTAACCGCTGACGAAGTTAACTCACCTTCAATCACTATGACGCTTTCCTATGACACCCCTCCCCGCTTTCTGTGCCGAACCTGCCCATCTTGCCATCACAAGACCCTTGTTTTATTGATCCGAGGTCTTCTGGTTTGATGCCAAAAACGGTCTCGAAAACCGTTGTGGGTGCAAGCCCACCCAGGGTACGAATCCCTGTCTCTCCGCCACTACCCCAATGAAAAGACGTGATAATTAGCGAATTTTGGGGCGGGGTGCGATTTCCGTTGTTACGGCAGTCTGGGGCCAAAGGTGTCATACTATGACCCCTTTTGGGTCTTCCGGCTATGCCAACTATGCTCCTGTTGACGCCTACTATGTCACCGTTGACCCCTTCTCACATCCAATCAGGCAATCAAAAAGGGACCACACGTCTGCGGGATCCCTTTTGAATTCTGCGGCTTTTGTTGAGCTTAAACAGATCCTGTTGTCGCCATCAGCTTGCATACAGGCGATTTCCTCTTGTGTAAGGTAACGCAGGTAATAGCGTTCTGTGGTCAGCAGAGAACCATGCCCAATGTACTTTTGGGCTTTGTAAATCGACGATCCTTCCTTAAGGCGTTCGATTGCAAACTTATGCCGCAGATCATGAAGCCGCGCTCCAAATCCGGTCTCCTGACCATACTCCCCAAAGAGGTTTGAAGGACCCTCATAAAATCCGTGCTCGGTTGAATTCCAAAACACATAAGTAGAGGCCTTCGAGCGAGGAATTTTACGCAGGATGTCTATTGTAATTTGGCGCAACTGGATGGTGCGGGTTTTACCCCCTTTTGTGTTTCTCAGAACAGCCTGCACATTGCTTTCAACTGGGTTCTCCATTCCGGAGATGCCTAGGGTCAGGACCCATTGATTTCCGCTTGGCTGCGTGATTCACGGTTCGAAAATCGAGCGGTGACCATGTCTGATCTTTTCTGGCTGACGGATGCGCAGATGGCGCGTCTTGAGCCTTTCTTCCCCAAGTCC